>JAYEJW010000305.1:0-11077 GCA_034716535.1 Pseudomonadota bacterium | reverse complement strand
GACGTCTGCGTCGCCAGCATTCAGCGGTAGAGTCAGCAATCAATGCGCTCGAATGTCATGGGCTGGACACATGCCCGGACCACGGTATCGACGGATTCAAGCGCTACGTGGCATTGGCCGTGGTTGCGCGCAACGTACAACGCCTTGGCGCGGTGCTGCGACAACAGGAGCGCGAAGCGGAAGAACGAAAACGCGGCGCCTACAGAAAGGCTGCCTGAGCATTGGGGTGGCAAGGAGGTAGCCGCCGAGGCGGCGGGGATAGGTGTGCCTGCTGATCGTAGATAATGAGAAGCATTCTTATTTGTCAGGATCGAAATACAAAAATTGCCACCGTCAGGCTCGGCGCACCTAATTTTCAGCGTGGGCTCAAGAGGCTTTTTGAGAAATGAGGGGTTTTCGTCCTGGCACAAACTACACCAAATACGGTTTCCGCATCGATGTCCAACCAGAGGCCAGCGACAGCGACGCCGACATCGATCTGCACCGAATCGCTCAAGTGGAATACCGTCGCCAGGACATCTCGGGCAATCGGCTTGTGCGCTGGATGTCAGACCGTGGTGTCTACCTTGGCGGCTGGGGCGGCAAGATCTTTCTCAGCGTCTTCCTCGTATTACTGATCTTCACCGTCGTCTGGTCCTGGCTGGTGATCGTGGCCATGGGCGCAAGCTCCAGCACCGTCACCTTCCTCAAGCTCGGTCTGATCGGGGGACTGACCATCGTCATCTTCTACTCGATGTTCGCCTGGCAGCTCCGCCTCGTGGCGAATCGTGTCGCCCTAGCTCCAATGCTGATTCAACCCTGGTCCGGAGACGACTACCTTCTGGAGCTGAGAAGGCAGGATGGCGCCAAGCGAAACACCATGTATCTCGTTCGCTACACCGCCAATTGCCCGATCTGTGGAGAACACGGGGGAGACGCGATCCACGTCGCATCAGGAAGGTGGGAGTTCTTCGGGCGCCTCGTTGGCCGATGTGATCGAGCACCAAACGCGCATGTGTTCTCCTTCGACCACATCTCGCAGAAAGGGCGATTCCTTCGCTGATGATGCTTTGAAGACGCAAGCTTTTTACGGCTCTGAACCAGAGTCGCCCCTGGACTTTCCAGGTCCCTCCTCCTTCCCAAGGGCTAAGTTCCAGTCCAACGACATCGGCAAACCAACGCAGCACGGCGTCAAGGCAAAATCTGATTCAAATCGACTTTAACCGACTTTTGCGGGCAAAACATGGCCGTGCTACTGTCACGGTTTGGTCTCGTTCGAAGCGTGGCAACGCCCTAACGACCATGGAGCCCGCGCCACCCCGGACAATGAACGTTGGCTGTGGGAGCGGCCTCTGGCCGCGACGCGAAGCCCAGGGTTCCGGCCGACTTCGTCGCGGCGGGACGCCGCTCCCACCGAATGCGCCGTTACTTTCACGGTAATGAACGACGAAACTTGCACCTCCGAGGTTCACAAGATGCCAGCTGAGCGCTGGGTATCCGTCGAGGACGTCGCCACCCATCTCGGCGTCGCCAAAGACTCGATCTACCGCTGGATCGATCGCAAAGGCCTACCCGCGCGCAAGATCGGCCGCCTGTGGAAGTTCAAGCTCTCCGAGGTCGACGCCTGGGTCCAAGCCGGCGGCACCACGGAAGCACCTGGTGACACAACGGACAAGGAATGACCGCACCCGCTCGCAAATTCGAGGCTGTTGCGCCTAAACCTCCTTGCTCCGTGCCGGGTCTAGATCCAGCTGCCCCCTACGCTTCTCGGTTGTCCGCCCGATCGGCGTTGTACGGAGATCTCTGCCTGCTGCTCGACGCGGTAGATGGATCGCCGAACTCGGAGATCTTGCGGGCAAAGGTCATCGACGAGAACTGCCTTGCCCGCTCCTCCGATTCAGCTCGCCGAAAGATCTGGCAGGAGCTGAAATCGAGATATCGACTCGACGGATCTCACCCCCTCTTTGCGGCCTTCTGGCAAGAGTGGCAACGCTGCGGATCGGAACCTGAGCGCGGGTTGACGGCATACTGCTTGCTCGCGCTCAACGACAAGCTGGTCGCCGATCTCGGCCTGGAGTTTTTGTTCCCCCGCCTGCGGCGCGCCCCGTCGGAACTTCGCGCGAACGACGTGCTCGCGTACATCAAGGCATCCGCGCCAAACCACCCCGAGGTCGCGGCCTGGTCGGAGAAGACGCTGTCCGCGGTTGCCCAAAAATACGGCGCCAGCATCCGCGACTTCGGACTCGCAAAAGGAGCCATTCGGAAAACCACCGTTCGTCCAGCGCTCTATGGCGCCCCGACCCGCCTTCTAGCTCGCGCACTTCGACTCATCGGCACTCGAGACTTCGACATCGTGCGTGCGCCCGTCTTCAGGCTAATCGGCCTCGAGGAATCCGAGATCATCGACGCCCTCGGCGAGCTGAACCGTCAGGGAGCGCTGCGTTTCCGGATGCAGGGTGACGTCGTCGAGCTTGACCTGGGAGGTGGGTCCTGATGCAGGCAGGCTTCTCAGCACTCCACGAACTGCTCCAGAAACCATTCCGAACCGATGGTGGAGTGAAAACGGATAGCTCGATCCTGCTCGTGTATCCGCCGGAGAAGGAACTGGATTTCCGAGAACACCTCCTGGACGTCTTCCTACCGCAGCTCGACGCGGACGGACATCTCTACAGACTGCTCGACCTCAGCGGCTTTCTCTTCACGGACTTCGACCAGCAGACCGTCGAGGACCTCTGTGAGGACGAGTTCGACGACTACCACTGGATGAAGCAGGGTCTCGCCTCACGGGTTGAGCAATCGCTCGCAACCCGCGTCGCTGAACTCGCCGAAGAGGCCCCCGGCGGAACCATCATCGTCTACGCCACCGTCGCCCTATACCCGTTGATCCGCTTCGGCGAAGTCCTGCGGGGCATGCGCGACCTGGGCTGCCGCATCCTGCTGGCATTTCCAGGCGAAGAGCGCGGCGGCAAGTTGCACTTCATGAATCAACCGGACGGCGGGAACTACCTGGCCGTGAAGCTGATGCTGTAGCCCAAAGATGTTTGAGCCCAGGTACCAAGGAACATGACAACCGTTCGTGACACCATCAAGCGTGACATCGCCGTCAAAGTCGAAGGCGTAGTCAAGGTCTTCGACCGTGCGGCCCTGGCCACGGAACTTAGGGAGTACGTCGTCACCGACAAAATCGAGGACGAGCTTCGAAAGGTTTTCGACACCTTCACCCAGGCAAGCGACACCCTGCGCCGCGGCGGCACACCGCGCGACGTCATGGGTATGTGGGTCTCCGGCTTCTTCGGCTCGGGAAAATCCCATTTCGCCAAGGTGCTGGGCTACCTGCTGCAAAACGACGATCTGGGCGACAGCTCCGGCGAGCACTGCATCGACGTCTTCCTGAAGCACCTGTCCGACACCCCTCGCGGCAAAGACGTTCGCTTACGCCTGGGCGAAGTCAAGCAGACGACGCAGATCAAGACCATCGCGTTCGAGATCAAGAGCCGGCAGTCCCTCAGCAACCCGAACTCCGTTGGCGAGATCCTGCTCGGCGAGTTCTACCGCAGCATCGGGCTTGCTGAGAATTTCATCGTTGCCCGCATCGAACAGCAGCTCCAGCAACGCGGCCTGCTCGGCGCGCTCGCCAGCGCCTACGAAGGGAAATATGGCGTCCCATGGCAGAGCGCCGAGGGACGCGACGACCTCATGACGGTGCGCCGGCGCGTCGCAGACCTCCTCCCCGAGGTCGACCCAGCCGAGTATCCGGACGCGCGTACGGCCAAAAACGCGCTATCGGACATGTTCCGGCACCAGACCATCACCGCCGAGGGCATCGCCGACGAGCTCGTGGCCTGGGTCGATGCCCAGAAGACCACCGGCGGACGCGTCCAGCATCTGGTCGTCGTCGTCGACGAGATGGGCACCTTCATCGGCGACTCCAACGACAAGATCGGCGAGCTGAATGCCCTGGCCGAGATGATCGGCAACAAGGGCAAAGGCAAGGTCTGGCTCATCGTCACCAGCCAGCAAGACTTGGAGAAGGTGGTCGACCGCACCAACTTCCAGCCCGCCCTGGTCGGTCGGCTCAACGCCCGCTTCGAGCTCAAGCCTCACCTCATCTCCGACGAAATCAACAAGGTCGTCTCCGAGCGCATCCTGAAGAAGCATCCATCGACGGAGGCGGAGCTGCGCGCGATCTACGACGCCAACGAAGGCCGCCTCGCACAGTTGGCCGACATCAAGGCCAGCCGCCATCTCGGAACTCTGTCGGCTCAGGCCTTCATCGACTGCTACCCCTTCCTGCCCCATCAGATCCGCTTGGCGCAGGACATCTTCGAGGCCCTCTCCGGCTTCCGCATCTCCGGCGGCGTCCGCTCCATGATTGCCGTCGTCATGGAGACCCTCCAGGACCTCGGCGACGAGGACCTCGGTGTCGTCGCGAGCTTTGACCAGGTCTTCGACGCGGTCGAGAACGATCTGCTGTCCCAGGAATATCTCGGCGCCTCCGGCGTCCGATCCATTCACGAATCCGACCAGCGCGTTCCCGGAACGCCGGTCGAGCCTGCCCGCGTGCTCAAGGTGCTCTGGCTGCTCCAGCGCATCACCTGGATACCCCGCGTCCCGGAGACCCTTGCCAAATTGTTGGTCCGCTCGCCCACGGATGACTTCGTTGCGCTGCGCGATCGCGTCCAGGAGACCCTCGGAGAACTACAAAAGGCCGGCTATGTCGCACGCGACGAAGCAACCGGCGAGTGGAAGTTCCTCAACGAGCGCGAGCGCACCATCGAACAATCCATCCAAGAGATGGTCCGCCCGGGAGGCCCCCAAAGCATCAGCATCGCCGCCATTCGGCGTACCTCGCAGGACCTCTGCAAAAGCGATCTCATCACCAAACGGCGACTACCCAACTTCGCGGTCACTCACGGTCAGACCAAGGCCCTGTTCCCTTACGGCGTATCGCTGGACTCCGAATCCATCGTCAGCGGGTCCGAGCTGGAGGTCAGCTTCATCAGCCCCCTCTCCTCCGGGCGCAAGCAAGTGATCGAAGAGATTCGCGGCCTGAATCAGGCCGGCGGCGTCAAGGGCAGACGCATCTGGTGGGTCGCCAATCCATCGGACACCCTCGAGAGCCGCTTCAAGCGCCACGAGGCCCTGGTCAAGGTCACCGGCGACAAGCGATTCACCGAGGACACCACCGCCGATACCCAGGACGCCCTTTCCGAGAAGCGCAAGGAGCGTGACGAGCTACGCGCCGCTCTGGTTCGGGACATGGAGCGCAGCTTCGTCACCGGAACCCTGTTCTACGGCGGACAGGAGATCGAGTTGGATGGCGCGGCAGATCTCAAAAGCCCCCTGGGGGACGGTCTCGCATCGCAGATCCCCCATGTCTACTCTCGCTTCTCTCTCGCCGATCACGCCTGCGACTTCGGCAAAGACCTCAAGGCCATCCTCAACCCGACCAAAACCGCCCTGCATAGCGTTGCGCCCGACCTGGGACTGTTCGACACCCAGGACAGCCTCCAACGCGAGTCGGCCCTGGTCCAGGTGGTGCTGGAGGTCATCTCGGACCTGGAAGACGAGGGCATCGATCCCAAGGGTTCTCTGCTGCTGGATGATCGCGACAGCAAAGGTTTCAAAGGATTCGAGCGCGCTCCGTTCGGCTGGCCGAGCGAGATCGTGCGCATCGTCCTCGCCGCCTGTTTCCGCGCCGGAGCGATCTACCTGGAGCAGCAGACCGCCACCGGCCCCAGCCCGGTCTACGACTACAAGGGCACCACGGATCTCTTCCTCAAGGTCACCGCCTTCAAGAAGGCGACCTTCCGCATCGCCGAGACCAGCCTCTCCGTCGAGCAGATCAAGGCCGCCGGAAAGGGACTCATCGGCATGGGCGTCACGGGCACCCCGGAGTCCGGCAACGCCATTGCCGGTGCAGTGCGCACACTCGGGCAGGCGTTGAAAGCCGGCATTGCCGAAGCCAAGGCCCAAGCCGACCGCGGCCTGCCCGTCGGCAGCGACCTGCTCAACGGCGAGGCGGTCCTCACCAAGGCGATCACTGCGAAGGACCCGACCACATCGGTTTCCGAGTTTCTCGCCGAGCAGGCCCGCTGGAAGGCCTTACACGACGGCATCGCGACGCTGCAGACCTTCGTCGAGGCCAAGCGCATGGAAGAGTTCGCCAGCTCGCGAAGTCTCGTGGAGCTTGCCCGTAATCACCCAGTGCCCGAAGGACAGGCCGGCAAGGCACCCCTTGAGCAAGCCGAGAGCGACATGGACGCCATCATTGCGAACAAGACCGTCATCGAGCGCTGGACTGACTACCGCACGGCTTACGAGCAGGCACGCGATACCTACCGCACCGCCTACCTGGGGGTCTACGACGACGTGCGCGCCAAGGCGGAGGCCTTGCGAACCGAGATCGCAGAAGGCGACGCGTACGCAGAAGCCCCTTCCCCCGAGCGCGACCAGGTGCTCGACAAGGTGTTTGGCGCCGGCAGGCCCTGCAACTACCCGAGCCTGACCATTCCGACCACCCAAGCCCTGCTCGACGCCTGCGCCAAACATAGCCTGACGGCGCTGCAACAGGCCGAACTGGCCCTGCCCGCCTATCGCGCGCAGGTCGAGGCCGAGCTGCACGATCTCGTCGAGCCGCCACCGCCGCCGGACGAGACCTGGGAATGGCGCCCCTACAGCGCCTTCGCCGGCAAGCGATTCTCGACGACTGAGGAGGTCGACGAGACCCTCGCCGCCCTGGGTGACGAGCTCAAAGCCCGGATCGCCGCGGGCCGCATCGTGGTGGTGAAATGACGCAGACCAACGGACAGGCGCAAACCGCCCTCTCCGACCAGCACAAAGAGGCCGTCAAGGCCTGGGTGCCCAAGGTGCGCAAGGTGCTGGAAAAGGACTTGGCTGCCCAGCTCACCCGTCTCGGGATCGGCGCCGGCGGCAAGCAAACCCCGCCCGAGTCCATGAAGCTGTCGCCCGAGGCGCAGGCCACGCGGGCGCGGGTCGATGCCCTGCTGCGCCGCGACAGCGCCGCCGAGGGTAGCGCCAAGCGCGGCTACGACAACGTGCTGCGCGAGCTGACCTACACCACCCTCAACCGCCTTGTCGGGCTCAAGGCCATGGAGGCGCGCAACCTGCTCTATCTGCCGCCACCAGGCGGTGATCCTGATGACGAGCCGGAGCAAACCGAGGTCATCACCCCGGTTCCTGGCCAGGCGCGCTCCCGCTACCTGCGCGACTTCCGCGCCGCCGGCGGCTCCCGCTACAAGTACGAGGACGACGCCGAGGAGGCACTGCTCCGCGACGGCCTGGAGGCCGCCTACCGGCAGATCGACAAAGAGATCCGCCTGCTCTTCGACCCGGACCACGAGTACGCCTGCGTCTGGCCGACCCACGCCTGTCTGGTCCAGGTCATCGGCATGATCAACCAGGACCTCCCCATCGAGGCCTACCGCGCCGCCGACTTCCTCGGCTGGATCTACCAGTTCTTCAATCGCGAGGAGAAAAAGCGCGTCCGCGACGAGACCGGCGGCACACCGCGCAGCTCCTACGAGCTGTCCGTCATCAACCAGTTCTACACCCCGTCCTGGGTCGTCAAGGCACTGGTGGACAACACCCTAGGACGCCTGTGGCTGCAGATGCATCCGGACTCCGCGCTGAAGGCCAAAGAACCGCCACCGCTGCCCGGCGAGCGGACGGACAACAGACCCGTTGCCGACTACCTGGTCCCGCGCACCGGCGAGCGCATCCGCTTCCAGCGCCTGGGCGAGACGGGCAAGGTCGAACGCTTCAAGCTCGCCAGAGACATCAAGCTGCTGGATCCGGCCTGCGGCACCATGCACTTCGGGCAGTACGCCTTTGGCCTCTTCCAGCAGATGTACCTGGACGAGATCGCGAACGCGGGTCAAGACGGCTGGCCGGCCGAGCCCTCGGTCAGCGACGCCCGAGAGATCCCCGCCGCGATCCTGGAGCACAACCTGTTCGGTGTCGACATCGACCCGCGCGCCATCCAAATCGCCTCCCTCTCCCTGATGCTGACGGCCAAGGAGACCGCCATCGGTCTCGGAATGTCGCCGGTGGATGTGCAGGTCAAACGTGCCAACCTGGTGGTCGCCAACGCCGTGAACCTGGGTAAAGATCAGCTCAGTACCCTGACCAACAAGCTCAGCGCCAGACTCGGCTCACGCGATCTCCAGGGCCGGCTCTTCGACGCGCTCTGGGACAACCTGCAATACGTCGGCGAGCTTGGCAGCCTGGTGCAGGTGCGAGAGAGCGTATCCGCCGTGCTCGACGATTGGGTCGAGGCCCAGGCGCGAGCGAAGGGACTTGGAAAGATCATCCCGGACGACGAGCTGCCCCTGTTTGCCAGCGCGGGCATGATGGACGAGCTCGACCGCGAGCAGGCCAAGCAGCTGGTGCTGCAGCGCGCCGCCCTGGAAGAGGAGGCCGAGGCGATCCAACAGGAATTGCTGACAGCCATCGAGGACGCCGCCGGTACCCTCTCCGGCGACCCCACGGAACGACTCTTCGCCGAAGACACCGCCCGCGGTCTGAAGCTCCTGCGAACACTCAGCCACAGCTACGATGTCGTCGTCATGAATCCACCCTACGGCGCCTTCGTGCCCAAGGTGAAGGACTTCGTGAAAGCGGCCTACCCACTGACCAAGAACGACATCTACGCCGCCTTCATCGACCGCGCGACGCAGCTCGTCGAGCCCGAGGGCTATATGGGTGCCCTGGTCTCGGCGACATTCGTCAACCTCAAGTCGTTCGAGAAGCTCCGCACCGAGATTCTGCTCAAGCGCAACCCCCTGCTCGTCATGCTCGACCTGGGCTTCGGCATCCTGGATGACGCCACGGTCGAGGCCGCGGCCATCGTGCTCAAGGGAGGCGCCCAGTGACAAGGACCATCAATCGCATCGTCTGGCGCTGGGAGGAGAAGGATTTCGGCTTTCGGTTCCGCGCCGGCAAGGGGAAACGAACCGAGGAGTACTACCAAGCAGCCCGAGCTGGGGAGTTTTATATCGTCCCCAGGAGCAAAAGGAAGCTGAAGAAGGACCGGGCCGATGAGCTTGCTAGTACTGCTACCGCTCCAACATCGCCGAAGGTCGTAAAGCTGCCGTGGACAGACTACGACCAACACTGGGACTGGATTACCGCTGACGACGGCGTACTGATGAACTACGCGGGCTGCCTCGACCGCGAGGAGCTGAACCGTCGCGAGGATGAGGGCGTTGCTCGGGCCAGAGAATACATAGCGTTGCTGCTATCTCGCCCTAACCCAGTCCCGTTGACAATAGCTCTGGTGCAACAGGTTCACCATGAGTTGATGGGCGAAATTTACCCTTTTTCTGGCACGTGGCGCCGCGTGGATTTACACAAAGGGGATGGGCCAACCAAGTGGCCTCTACCTCGCGTCGGCATCCAAACGATGATGGATCTGTTGCAACGCGACGTATTCGGCCGGTCACCCTTTCTCTCGGAAGATGATGATGAGGTGTTCGCATTTGCCAGTGAGGTCATGAACGAGCTATTGGCCATACATCCCTTCCGAGAGGGGAACGGACGCACCGCCTTCATCGTCGGAGATCTCATTTTGATGCAAAACGGGCTTCTTCCGCTGGGAGTGTATGACCGCAAAAATGACGAGGAGAGCTATTTCGCAGCCTGCGAGGCGGGACGCTTGCAACAGGACTATGCACCACTGGCCGAACTGATCGCCAAGTGGGAGGGCGAGGCTGTGGCACGCTGGGAGGCCAATCATGCGACGTAGGCGTATCAACCTGAAGGCAATTCTCGCGGACGAGGACTTACGCCGCGAGCTGATGGTCTCCACGATACAGGCGACACAGGCCCGAGAAGGTATCGAGACTAGTAGAGAGCAGGCAGACCGCGCCTATTACGTGGTCAATGAGGCAGATAAATCATCCTTTTTCCGGCTTCGATTGATGCGCGCCGGAAAATCTGAACGAGACAAACGCCACCTTACGTTTGTCGAGCAGATCCAGAATAGGGACTCTGTAATTCGATTTGATGTCGCACGCCGCGACTTCCGATTCATTGATGGAGCCCCTCTCGCCTACGATAGAATTGGGATTATATCCGGCACTTTCACGGACTATGCGCCACTTGAAACGAGGGCAAGTATTCACCAAGGCGTTATTACGCGAGATGACCCGAGATACCTGAGATCGTTTTGGGAAGTCATGCCCAATAGTGACGCTAGGCCATGGAAACCGCTACACAAAGGAGGAGGGTTCAGCCGCTTCTACTATGACACGGATCTGGTCATAGACTGGTCTCAAAAGAGTCAAGCTCAAATGCATAGGCTTCGAGATACAACACTTTACTTCAAAAAAGGCCTTACTTGGCCGCTTCGCACGCAGAGAGGACTTAACGTACGACAAATGGAATCAGGCTGCGTATTTAGCCACAAAGGCGGCGGGATTCTTCTCGACGGGATCGATCAAGCGTATGTGCTAGGGCTGTTGAATTCTTCTTACATTGAGTACATCGCACTATGTCTCGCTTCTTTCGGCTCATGGGAAGTTCGAGTTCTTCGAGCGATTCCCGTACCAGACGCGAATGGCCTTGAATCATCTGAAATCTCAAGGTTGGCTATCGAGATACACGACATCAAGGAGAGCTGGGACCGCGGTAACGAAGTTTCGACACGATTCCATTCACCCTGGATTTTATCAATTCCAGGTCGCTCCTATTCATTCTTGGAACGTCTTTCTGATCTCGCGGAGATTGAGGCAGTAAGGGAGGCCCGCATCCAAGAGTTCTACGTCACATTAAACGACGAGGTCTACAAACTCTACAGCATCCCAGACACGACCCGCGCCATCATCGAGGAAACTTTGGGCGAACGCCCGCCGGAAGTCCTCTGGCCCCAAATGGAAGGCAAGACCACCGACCAGAAACGCATGGAGCACATCTGGCGCTTGCTGTCCTACGCCGTCAAGCGCGTCATCGAGGCCGACGAGGACGGCATCGTACCCTTCCACTCCGCCGGTGGTGAGCCGCCCCTGCTCGACCGCGCGAGACGCGAGCTGGCCGCGCTCTTCCCCAACCAGGACAGCGACCAGATCGAGGTGGACAT
>JAYEJW010000304.1:0-2205 GCA_034716535.1 Pseudomonadota bacterium | reverse complement strand
GCGAAGCGGACCCACCAAAATCGCGGCCATCGGCGGATCCGTCGCTGCGCTCCTTGATCCGCCCTACGAGATTGCCTCGGGTTATTGAGAAGTAGCGCCGCACCTCCATAACACACTGTTTCTAGGACATAAAGGTACTCCGCCGGGTTGGAGCCGGACAGGCGTCCCGGTAGCGCAGTTTCCCCAGGGCCAGGCGCCGGGCGCGCGTCAACCATTTGCAATGCCTATCGCTATCGCGTCGTCAATCTATAAACACAATCAATGACGAGGCGCTCGATTTGCTGACAGCGCGTTTCCGCTAGTCTGGCCAGCATGAAAACCGAATCCCGCCGCTGGTTTGACATCCGAGCGTCCGGCAGCACGGCCGAGCTGCTGATCTATGGCGACATCGGCGAGAGCTGGTCCGACGAAAGCATCACGGCTCGCGACCTGGTAACCGCACTCGCCACCATCACCGCCTCCGAGCTTACCGTCCGCGTCAACAGTTACGGCGGCAGCGTGAGCGACGGGCTCGCCATCTATAACGCCCTGCGCCGGCACCCGGCCGTTGTGGCCGCCGTCGTGGAGGGGGTGGCCGTATCCATCGCCTCGCTGATCGTAATGGCGGGCGATCGAATCGAGATGGCCGAGAACAGCCTGCTCATGATCCACGCACCCTGGGGGGCGGCTAGCGGCAACGCCGCGGACATGCGCGAGATGGCCGACATTCTGGATAAGTTCGCCGACGCGATGACGGCCGCCTACGCGAGGCGCCTCCCCGAGGCCGAGGCCCGCCGCATGTTGACCGATGGCGCCGATCACTGGTTCACCGCCGAGGAGGCGCTGGCCGCTGGCCTTGTCGATGAGATCACCCCCGAGCTGGCTATCGCTGCCAGTCTTCCCACCCGCTACCGACTTCCGGAGCACCTGAACATGACGACAGAACACAAAGCGACCGAAACCAAGCCCGCCGGCAGCAAGCCGGATCTGCAAGTAGCAGGGGGCACCGAGGCCGGTGTCCTCGCGCGCATTCAGGCGCGCAATGACAAGATTACCGCGATGTTCGGCCCGATGATGGCTCGCGAGGAGTTCCGCGACATCCTTGGTCCGATTCAGGCACAGGCGCTTGCCGATACGACGATCACGCCCGCTGAAGCCTCGCGCCGCGCCATGGCCGCCTTGGGCGAAGGCGTTGAGCCGCTGGCGTGCATAGCCAGCATTGATCCACTCACCCCCAACACTAGCGCCTATGGCCTCGCGCAGTATGGCGCGAACCGCCACGTGCCCGAGTTCCAGGCCGCCGCTCGTGACGCGCTCCTGCTGCGCGGCGGTGTCCCCGTGAACGAGCCCCACCCTGGTGCGCGGGACGTGCGGGGAATGTCGCTCCTCAGTATTGCCGAGAGCATGATCGGGCATCGCGGCCGCACGTTCACTGGCGACTCCCCCAACGCTGTCATCAAAGCCGCCATGAGCACATCGGACTTTCCGCTGCTCCTGGCCGACACGGCCGGCAAGGCGCTCATGGTCGGCTTCGAGAATGAGCCCGCCTCGCACCGGATCTGGACGCGCGAGACGAGCGCGCGGGACTTCAAGCCGCAGAAGCGCGTTGCGCTCAGTGGGGCGCCGGGTCTGGAGCCAATTTTGGAGGGTGCCGAGTACGAGAGCGGTGCACTCAAGGAGAAAGGGGAGAATTTCACCCTGGCCACGTACGGCAAGATTCTCAGCATCACCCGTCACGCTCTAATCAACGACGACCTGGGCGGCTTCACCCGCGTACCGCAGGCGTTCGGCGCGGCGGGGGCCCGGCTCGAGGCCGACAAAGTTTATGCCCTCCTGACCAGCAATCCGCTGATGGCTGATGGCGTCGCCCTTTTCAACGCCGCCCATGGGAACCTCGTGGCGGTGGGCTCCGCGCTCAACGCAACGACGTTGGGCGCCGCCCGCGCGATGATGCGCAAGCAGAAGGGCATGAACGGCGGCTATCTCAACCCGGTGCCGCGGTTCCTGATCGTGCCGGCCGCCCTGGAGACCACCGCCCTGGTGCTGATCGCACAGGAGCGCATGGAGATCGACGAGCAAGCCGCGAGCGGCAACAGCACGACCATCGTTTCGGACGCTCTCCAGTGGATTCGCGACCTGATTCCGGTCGTTGATCCACGTCTTGACGATGACTCGGCTACCGCCTGGTATCTGGCGGCCGCGCCTGAACAGGTGGACACCTTCGAG
>JAYEJW010000303.1:0-2206 GCA_034716535.1 Pseudomonadota bacterium | reverse complement strand
CTCAGGGGCCGTTGGCACGCCGCTCACAAGAACGGTCGCGTCCGTCGGCTGATCGCCCAGGTTTCGGATCGTCACAGGCGCGGACGCGAGGGATGCCGCATCGAGGCTCCGGTAGAAGGCCCCTTCGACCTGCCCACCGTCGACGGCGAGCCGCGGTTTCGCGGCCCCTTCCATGAGCGCGTGGGCGGCAAGAAGCATCCAGGCCTTCTCCTGCGTGCTTGTGAAACCGGTCTGTTCCCACTGCTCTTCCAAACGGCTTGCCAGGACCGGGATATCTACCGCTGCGCTGCCCGTCTCGCCAGCGAGGGTCAGTATGGCGGCGCCGTCGCGCAGGGCAGAACCGTAGTCGGAACGCCATCCTCCGGGATCGTCGCCCTCCTGCAGCATGGCGAGTGCCGATCGGAAGAGCGCATCGCCCCGCAAGCGATCCCCGTACAATGCCAGGGCCGCCCCGATCTGGGCCTTCGCAAGGGGCGTGGCGAAGGCGTCGCGCTTGGCCTCCGCGTAATAGCGCAGATCGCCGATGTTGGCGCGACCATTGCGAGCGAGCACGTAGAGCGCATAGGCGATGTCTTGTCCGCCGGACTGGAAGTCGGGCGCATACGAAAGCCGATTGCGCAGATTGTCCAGGGCCATGTCGAAGGCCACGACCGGCACCTCGTAGCCCTGCTCGCGGGCGCGGGTCAGAAAGTCCGTGACGTAGGCGTCGAGCCAGAGGTCGTCGCCCCCGGCTCCCCAGAGGCCGAAGCCCCCACCAGAGGACTGCTTTGCGAGAACCCCGGCAAGCAGCTCCTTCACCCTGTCTCCGGCATCCCCGTCCCCTTCCAGGCCGACGGACAGGGCGAGCTTGTCCAGATACAGCAGTGGAAGGGCGCGGCTCGTGAGCTGCTCCGAGCAGCCGTAGGGATAGCGGTCGAGCGCACGGATCACGCCCGCCACGTCCAACCGCCCGGCGCCGCTGACCGACACTAGCACCGACCCCGTGCCCGGGACCAGATCAGCGAGCAGATCCGCAGAAACCGTCAGCCCTTGTCCGCCGGGTGTCAGCGCAACCACGGACGAGCGCACCACCGGCGGCTCATTCGAGCGAACGGGGACGCTCAGGACCTTGGAGAATACCTGGCCGTCCGGTGTCGTGAGCCGGATGGTCATCCTGTCGTCGCCCACGGCGACGGCCTCGATCGGCACCAGCACCTGTCGGCGGGCGCGTTCGGGAAGCGGGATCCTGCGGCTTGCACCAACGGCGTCAACGGCGACGACACCCGAGGTCTCGACCGTCAGTACCATGTCGCCCGCCGGACCTTCGACATGGGCCAGATCGATCAAGAGCCGGGATCTGTCCCCGGGCGCCAGGAAGCGCGGCAGTGCGGCGGAGACCACGACCGGGTCGCGCACGATGACGTCCCGCACCGCGTGGCCAACGCCCTTCCGCGACCAGGCCATGGCCATGACGCGCACCGTGCCATTGAAATCCGGCACATCGAAGGACAGAGTCGCCCGGCCGTCCTCGCCGACCTTTCGGATACCCGAATAGAAGGAGACCAACTCCTGGGTCGGCGGAGGCCCTTCAAGGCGCATCAGCGGCCCGTCGCCGCCGGAGCGGACGATCCCCGGCACGCCCTGCATGCGGTCGATCAGCTGTCCGTAGAGATCGCGGATCTCTATCCCTAAACGCCGCTGCCCGAAATACCACTTGTCCGGTGCCGGCGCCTCGTAGCGGGTAAGGTTGAGGATGCCCGCATCGACGGCGGCCACCGTCAGGTAGATCTCTTCTCCGGCCTTGGCGCTGCCGATGGCGACGGAGACATCCAGCGGCCCGCGCGGCCGCGTCTTCTCGGTGACGGCGAGCTTCACATCGAGCTCGCGCTCCTGGGGGTCGACGCCGGCCCAGGTGAGCCCGATGGCGCGTGCGGGCATGCGCTTGGCGCTGATGTCCATGGGTCGGAACAGAACCGCAGTGACATAGGCGCCGGGACCCCAGTCGGTGGTAACGGGCAGCTCGACGGTTGCACCTTCCTCCGGGACCTCCACGGGCGTCATGGCGATCAGCCTGTCGTCCAGCACCATGACCAGGGCCAGGCCGGGGAAGCGCGGCTCGATGCGCGCCTTCGCCGTCTCCCCGATGCGGTAGCGCGGCTTGTCCATCGAGACCTTGAGCAGGTCCGGCGTATCGAAGCCGCCGGGTGCCACATACCAGCCGGCCTCG
>JAYEJW010000302.1:0-11117 GCA_034716535.1 Pseudomonadota bacterium | reverse complement strand
GATATTGTTTGCACGTACCACGATAACAAAGGACGACTGGCCTATCTTTTTCCGCTTCTGTCTCGGAATCTACGAGGGAAATTCTCTAGATCGGTCCTGACGGACCTTGGGATATGCCCGCTGACTACGCCCAAGGGAGGGGAAGACGTAACACGCAGGGGCTCCCCTGAGGCTCCTAGATCAAACAAGCCGGATAAAATATGCACGTTTTGCTTCTTTCAGCTTGTCTTCGAATTGTCGGATGTCGGATTCGATCATTGCGATCATGGTTTCTTTGCCTTCCTTTTCGCTGATAATCTCCTGCATCTCGCGTCTCAGCGTCTCGATCGTCCGCTCCTTCCTTTTCTCGCCAAGGTCGACAACGTTTCGATCCCTCGCGGTTCCCTTGCCCTGGCGGGCCTTCAGCGCTTGCTCCATCTTCTCGATCTCACGAGAAATCGTCGTTTCTTCCTTGAGCAGGGCGGCTTTCTTCGCGTAGAGATCGCTCCGGATTTCGAACAGGTTGTCGACACCCGACTCGACCCATTCGTTGATCTCGAGGAAATAGGCCTGCATCAACAGCTGCTTGGCTGCTACGGAGTCGGGCATCGAAAGAATATGCTCGTACACGGTCTTCCAGCTGCTTTTTCTTCTTCCGAACAGGCGGCTCATATACCAGAGCAGTTGACCGACTGCCTCGCTGTAGTCATAAGCTGGATATTCCTGGCTGATGGCCTCGATCACATCCGCATAGTCTGCGGCAGTGATCATGAACGCGTTCTGTCCCCGTTGATTCAGCCCGCGCGCATAGATCGCCACGAGACGCTCAAGAATGTTCTCGTAGTCATCGGTCAAGATGTCGGCAGTCCCCGACCGGACGATATGGGCGACCTCGAGAAGCATCTCCTGCAACAGACCGATATCCCGAGATGCGCTGTTGCGGGATAGCTGCGCCCCAAAGTAATCGAGATAGGTCTGTAGTACTTGGCGGGAGTGGTCCGGCGCGAGAGAGGACACGCCGTTGGCGGTCAGTCTCGACAACGTAACCCGGTGCTGAGTGATGTGGCTGATTGAGGTGTCTGGGTTCAGCATTTGCGCTTCTCCGTCAAGTCTCCCGCTACGCCCTGCTGAGTGGGTCGAAAGGATGCCTTTCGAAAAAACCGTCGACACGGCAATGCAGCGGGTCAACCTTACTTGCGGTGAGCGACTTCAAGACTCTACGCGCAGTAGATAGATTAGAAAATAATAATATACAAAAACACCAGATTGTTTTCAACCCGGGATGGGGGATGCGGTCGGGCAAGTGGGGGAGGTCTCATGCGGAGAAAGCGTGCTCGACCAGGGCATGGGGTCGGAGGCACAAGAGATCGAGGGGCTTGTTGTTAGAGGCCGCTTGGCGGGTCGTAGTCTGCGCGTCCGTCGGAACCTGTCCGGCTGCGACCGATGATGTTGCCGGCCGATAGCCGGTTAGCCGCGCCGGCGCCCGGGCTCCCTGGTCAGGCGAGACCGCTGTTGCCCGCCGAACCTAGCATCGAGTCCAGTTTGCTGCGGATGGAATCCTCGATCCGCCCCTTCATCGGTGAAAGCAGCATTCCGAGCTTAATGTCCAGGTCGATGAAATCATCGCCGACGTTGATCGTGCCGGAAGCGCCGGAGCGTTGGAACAGGAGCTGATCGCCCTTCCAGCGGTAATCGGCGTGCAGCTCTTTCTTGAGGGATTCGGCGAGTGATTCCACCTGGGACTTTGCGTCCGTGAGGCCCAGCTGGTGGTCGCGTCGGATGTGGATCTTCGACATGGCGAGGGGTTCTCCTGACGAGTGGTTACTCCTGTTGCGACTCAACGAGAGCGCGGGGCGGTTGCAGGGCTCCCGGGCTCGATCATTCGGCCGGGTCCATATCCTCATAGGCCTCAGGAACGTAACGGGGCGTGCACACTGCAAAGAAGAGCAGATCGCCTTCCCCGAGGTTGCTTATGCGCTGCGTGCAGCCGGGGGGAATATAAACTAGATCCCCCGGTGTGACGACTTCGGGTTGGAGCTCGCCGACCTCGACGCGCCCTCGCCCTTCAAGGATGAGGTAGCGCTCAGCGATTCCCCGCAAGCGGTGAAGGCGGGTGGTGATGCCGGGGCAAACCCGGACTCGAGCGATGGACAGACCCTCGTCGTCGTCCCGGTTCCAGGTCTCCCGAATGTGGCAGCGCTCTTCGGTAGGAAACTCCTCCGCCTCCTCGGCGCGGAGGATCGCGGGAGTCGCGCGGATCATCCGCGCTGAGCCGCGGCCTTGCGGTAAGCCGCGGATCGGCGGTCGCCCCCCCGAGAACGCGGAGAGGTCCGACGGTTCAATCGTCTTTCCATTTCGCGGCAGAAGGCTTCATCTCCGAGCACCCAGGCCTTGTTGGTGGCGTTCCTGATCCGTTCCAGCAAGCTGTCATCGATAGGCTGGTCGAAGGTCTCGCGGTACGCGCTCTGGCGGGTCCGCTGTGATCGCCCGAGCTTGTTGTATTCCGGGTGCGGGGTGACGAGCGCATCCTCTTTCCCCTCCGCGTTGCGACCGTAGCTGGACCAGGCGTACGTCGCCGGCTCGCCGACGAAGCCGGCGCGGACCGGGTTGAGCTCGACGTAGCGGCTGCAGACCAGCAAGTAGGCGTTCGGGTCCAGCAGGGTAGCCCGGTAACGTCCCTCCCAGAGGGTCCCGGTGCGGTCGTAGCGACGGTTGAAGTGTTGCACGTAGTAGCGCCCTACGTACTGCATCAGCTTTCCGATGCCGTCTTCCTCCCAGGGTGTAAGCAGGAGATGGAAGTGATTGGGCATGAGCACGTAGGCATGCAGGTCACAGCCGAACTTCGCTGCCGCGGCCAGCAGCTTCTCCCAAAGGAACCAATAGTCGGTCTCGTCGATCAGGATGCGCTGACGGTTGTTGCCGCGCTGAATCACGTGTTGGGGGTAGCCGGGCAGAACGAAGCGGGGAAGGCGGGCCATGATGGGGGTCGGAGCGTTTCGATTGGCTTGACTGAAGTATAGACGAGCAGACGGGATGTTCAGCCTCGTGTGCAGGGGAGCGAGCCCATCGAATCCGTGCTTCCATATCCGCATCGTTCTCCGTTATTATTTGCTGTTTTTCGCGTTTGGAGGTGTCTATGCAGGACATCAATCCCATCGTCTCGAGAATCGGCGACCTCAAGGGGCGCGTGGCGTCCCTTAGGGGGTATCTTTGACTACGCCGAGAAGAAAGACCGCCTGACCGAGGTCTTGCGGGAGCTCGAAGACCCCGACATCTGGAACGACCCCGACCGGGCGCAGGCCCTGGGCAAGGAGCGGGCCTCGCTCGAGGCGGTCGTGGTCAATCTGGACAGATTGGAGACGGGACTGGCGGACGCCGCCGATCTCTTGTCCATGGCCGCCGAGGAGGGGGACGACGACACGGTCGACGCCGTCGCGGCGGACCTGGACGAGCAGGAGGGCAGCGTCGGCGAGCTCGAGTTTCGCCGCATGTTCGCGGGCCCGATGGATGAGAAGAACGCCTTCCTCGACATACAGGCCGGCTCCGGCGGTACCGAGGCCCAGGATTGGGCGGAGATGCTGCTGCGCATGTACCTGCGCTGGGGAGAGCGGCGTGGTTTCAAGACCGAGCTGATCGAGGTGTCCCCCGGCGAGGTGGCCGGCATCAAGAGCGCGACCGTCAAGGTCGACGGCGAATACGCCTTTGGCTGGCTGCGCACGGAGATCGGCGTGCATCGCCTGGTGCGCAAATCGCCCTTCGACTCCGGAAACCGCCGACACACCTCATTCGCCGCCGTCTTCGTCTCACCCGAGGTGGACGACGACGTGGACATCGATATCAACCCGGCGGACCTGCGTATCGACGTCTACCGTGCGAGCGGCGCGGGTGGTCAACATGTCAACCGCACCGAATCGGCGGTGCGCATCACGCACAATCCGACCGGCATCGTGGTGCAGTGCCAGAACGACCGCAGCCAGCACAAGAACAAGGCAACGGCCATGAAGCAGCTCAAGGCCAAGCTCTATGAGCTGGAGATGCAGAAGCGGCAGGCGGATCAACAGGCCGTGGAGGACACCAAGTCCGACATCGGCTGGGGCAGTCAGATCCGCTCCTACGTGCTCGATCAGTCGCGGATCAAGGACCTGCGCACCAACGTTGAGATCGGCAACACGCAATCGGTGCTGGACGGGAATCTGGATCCCTTCATCGAGGCCAGCTTGAAGAGCGGACTATGACAGTGGGTGGCAGGGTGAGATGAACCAGGACCAGCAACTCGACGAGAACAAGCTCATCGCCCAGCGGCGGGAGAAGCTCAATCAACTAAGGGAGCAGGGCCTCGCCTTCCCGAACGACTTTCGCCGCAATGTGGTGGCCGGCGAGCTGCACGCGGAGTACGCGGAGAAGGACGCAGAGGCGCTGGAGGCCGTCGGCTTGCGGGTCAAGGTGGCCGGTCGACTCATGAGTCGGCGCGTCATGGGTAAGGCGAGCTTCGCCCACCTGCAGGACATGTCCGGGCGCATCCAGCTCTTCGTCCAACGCGATCTGTTGGGGACCGACGCCTACGCCTGGTTCAAGAAAGAGCTGGACATCGGCGACATCGTTGGCGTGGAGGGGACCCTGTTCAAGACGAAGACGGGCGAGCTGTCCGTCAGGTGCGAGAGTCTGCGTCTGCTCACCAAGGCCCTGCGCCCGCTGCCGGAGAAGTTTCACGGCCTGACCGACCAGGAGAGCCGCTACCGCCAACGCTACCTGGACCTGATCATGAACGAGTGCGCGCGCGAGACCTTTCGCACGCGCACCCGCATCGTCCAATTCATGCGCGAGTACCTGAACGGCCAAGGTTACCTGGAGGTCGAGACCCCCATGATGCAGGTGATCCCGGGCGGCGCGGCGGCCAAGCCCTTCATCACCCACCACCATGCGCTGGACATGCAGCTGTTTCTGCGTATCGCCCCGGAGCTCTACCTCAAGCGTCTTGTGGTTGGCGGCTTCGAGAAGGTCTACGAGATCAACCGTAATTTCCGTAACGAGGGCCTTTCGACCCGCCACAATCCCGAATTCACCATGCTCGAGTTCTACGAGGCATACGCCGACTATGGTGACCTCATGAACCTCACCGAGGACATGGTGCGGCGGATGGCCCGGGAGATCCTGGGTACTACCGAGATCAGCTATCAGGGCGAGACCTACGACTTCGCGCAGCCCTTCCTCCGCATGACGGTGCGCCAGGCCATTCTGCACTTCAATCCCGAGCTGTCAGAAGGGGATATCGACGACCTGCAGCCGGCACGGGCGGTGGCGGAGCGCCTGGAGATCCCGCTCAAATCCGGCTGGGGTCTGGGCAAGGTGCAGGTCGAGATTTTCGAGAAGACCGCGGAGCACCGGCTCATGGACCCGACCTTCATCACCGAGTATCCGACCGAGGTCTCGCCGCTCGCCCGGCGCAACGACGCCAACCCCTTCGTCAGCGACCGCTTCGAGTTCTTCGTCGGCGGGCGCGAGATTGCCAACGGTTTTTCCGAGCTCAATGATGCGGAGGACCAGGCGGAGCGTTTTCGCAAGCAGGTTGCTGAAAAGGAGGCCGGCGACGAGGAGGCGATGCACTTCGACGCCGACTATATCCGCGCCCTGGAGCACGGCATGCCGCCCACCGCGGGGGAGGGCATCGGGATCGACCGGTTGGTGATGCTGTTCACCGATTCGGCCTCGATTCGGGACGTGCTGCTCTTCCCGCACATGCGGCCAGAGGATTAACCCTCCTCGGATGGCCGGGGCGGAAGTTAAGCGCCCGAAGCCCGAGCGCAGCTTGGCTAGCTCCCGGCGGAGAAGCCATAGGGCGGCTCTTTGAACGACAGCAGGGGACCGTCGGGCCCGAGCCGTACCTCGTTGTTCTCCGCCGCTTCAATCTCAACCACGGCGAGGAGGGCGTAGCGGCCGTTGCCGCTCGGGCGCGCGTCGACCACGCGGCCCGAGGCCTGTTCGGAGCTGCTGCTTGGCGAGTGCAGCTCGTCGCCGGGCTTGGGTGCGGAATCGGTGCTGACCTCGGCCAGGTACATGCGGCGCTTGAGCTTGCCCAGATATTGCATGCGGGCCACCACTTCCTGGCCCGTGTAGCAGCCCTTGGTGAAGCTCACCCCGTCGATGAGCTGCAGGTTGGCCATCTGGGGCACAAAGGCGTCGCTGGTCTCCGGATAGACGGTCGGAATCCCGGCGCGGATGTCGAGCAAGGACCAGCAATCCGCGTTGACCGGGGTCGCTTGTGCAGCGAGCTCGTCCCATAGGGACTCCATGGCCTCCACGGGTCCCAGCACCTGGAAGCGCGGCACGGGACCGGGGATGCGGATCAGGGCCAGGTTGCCGCTACGGGCCATGCCATTGTCTTGCTCGGGCAGCGCCTCGAAGCGGGAGGCGAGCAGAGCGAGGGCGCAGTCCCCCGAAAGCCCGATGGCGATCAGGCGGTCACCGGCGTCCTCGATCGCAACCTTGGCCCGGAGCAGAAACATGCGCAGCCGCTGTATCGTGGCCTCGACCCTGGTACGGGGCAGCTGGAGGTAGAATCCGTCATCGATGCGCATCACGCGGAAACTGGACAGCATTCGCCCTTTGGGGCTGCAATGTGCACTGAGCTGGGTGTGGCTCGGGGAGAGCTCGCGCACGTCGTTGGTGAGCTGCCCCTGAAGGAAGTCCGCGGCCTCGGGACCGGTGATTGCGATCAGGCCGAGAGGCGAGAGGTCCGTCAGGGCGCAGTCGGCGACGGACGGCGCGTCGGGAAATCGGACGTTGTCCCGCTCATCGAGCTGAGCCGAGCGGGATTCGAGGAAGGTTTTCCATTGATTGTTCATGTAAGAGGGGTCTCGCTCTCGTAGAATAGCGCGCCGGCGCCCTAAGGGTTTCGCTGCACCGGCAAGGGTCCCGGTATGATACCCAAACCCTGGTTCCTTTCGGACCACTGCATCTTTTTGGGGGGATGTGGGAGATGGCAACGCCTTGATGATTTCTCAAACCAATCTCGAAGTGGACAGCCTGGTGCTCTACAAGATCCGCCCGGCGCGGGTGCGCGCCGTCGGCGAGAAGATCGAGATCGAGCTGGAGGGTGGTCAGAGCAAGCGTGTCCGCCCGAAGGATATCGAGCTCCTTCACCCCGGCCCGTTCAGGAGCTTCGGCGAGCTGGATTCTGCGGAAGGAGAGCTGAGCGAGGCCTGGGAGTTGTTGGAGGGCGGGCAGACTAATCTCCAGGAGCTCGCTGAGCTGATGTTCGACGAGTTCTCTCCCACCACGGCCTGGGCCGCCTGGCAGCAGGTGGCAGAGGGACTCTACTTCGTCGGTTCCCCCGAGGCGGTTCAGGCGCGCTCGCGCAGTGAGGTGGAGAAGGATCGTGCCCAGCGGGAGGCCAAGGCCGCCGCCGAGCGGGAGTGGAGGGATTTTCTGGCGCGGATGGAGCGGGCGCAGCCGGCTCCGGAGGACCGTGAGCGCCTGCAGGAGGTGGAGCGCCTGGCCCTCGGGCGGAGCGAGCGCAGCCGCATCCTCCAGGCCCTCGGTCGCCAGGAGACCCGGGAGAACGCCCACCGCGCCCTGGTCCGGGTTGGCTATTGGGGGCCTGACCACAATCCCTTTCCGGCCCGTAACGGCCTTCCCGAGGAGGATCCGGACCTTCCGGTGCCTGACCTGCCTGAAGAGGATCGACTCGATCTCACCCATTTGCCTGCCTACGCCATCGATGACGAGGGCAATCAAGATCCCGACGATGCGGTCAGCCTGGACGGTGATCGGTTATGGGTGCATGTGGCGGACGTGGCCGCCCTGGTCGCGCCCGACAGCGACATGGACCGCGAGGCCCGCTCGCGCGGCAGCAACCAGTACATGCCGGAACGGATCCTGAACATGCTGCCGGGGGCGATCACGGAGCGCCTGGGGCTCGGTCTGCAGGCGGTCTCGCCGGCCTTGTCCTTCGGCTGTCGCTGCTCCGAGGGCGGCGAGCTCTCAGACATCGAGATACGGCCGACCTGGGTGCGGGTGGAGCGCCTGACCTACGACGCGGTGGAGCACCGCCTCGAGGAGGAGCCCTTCTCGCGCCTGGAGTCCCTGGTCAAGCGCTTTCGCGCGCGGCGGCAGGCGCAGAACGCCGCGAGCATCGATCTGCCGGAGGTCAGCGTACGGGTGCGCGACGGTGACGTGATCATTCGTCCGTTGCCGCGATTGCGCAGCCGGGCCATGGTGACCGATGCGATGCTCATGGCCGGGGAGGCGGCGGCTCGATTCTGCTTGGAGCGGGACATTCCCATCCCCTTTGCCACCCAGCCGACGCCAGAGAAGATCGAGACGCCGCAGGACATGGCCGCCATGTACGCGTACCGCCGACGCTTCAAGCCCACGCGGTTGCTGGGAGAGCCCGAGCCCCATTTTGGGCTCGGGCTGCCCGTTTACACGCGGGCAACGAGCCCCCTGCGCCGTTACTCGGACCTGCTTGTGCACCAGCAGGTCCGCGCCGGGCTTGCCGGTGCCGATTGCCTGACCGCGCAGCAGGTTGCGGAGCGGGTGGCGGAGGCGGAGACGGCGGGCGCCGCCGTGCGGCGGGCCGAGCGTCTGTCTAATCAGCACTGGAAACTGGTGTACCTGCGCGATCACCCGGATTGGCACGGAGAGGGTGTCGTGGTGGAGAGGTCGGAGCACAAGGCCGTGGTCTTGATCCCGGAGCTCGCCCTGGAGACCCGGGTGCGCCTGCGGGCGGATGCGGACCTCAACGCCCGGATCCGGCTCTCGGTGCGGGAGATCGACCTTCCGGACCTGACCTGCTATTTCCGCGTGCAGCAGTAAGCGGGCCTTAGCAGTTGGTCGGGCCCGTGGGCAAGCGGGCTCGAATCCGGGAAAATACCCAGATCTACTTGAACCCCCCTGGCCAAGGTGCGGGACCTGCGCGTATGAGAGCAAACGAATGATCAAACTCCCTTTCGGCCGAAAACCCAAGGAAGATATCCCGCATAGGCCATCCACGGCCTTCGCCCTTTATTGCCGGGAAGAGCTCGAGCGGCTGCACGATTCCGGCGAGCCCTTCGACGAGGCGCGGTTCGCGGCCGCTGTCGACTTGGCGGAGAGCAGGCTAAAGGCCCTGGACGAAGAGGACAAGGCATGATCATTCGCAGCCTCGAGGCCGAAAATCTCCTCAAGTACAAGACACTTCGGCTCAATGAGCTTCCGGCGCGGGGTGTCATCGCCGTTAGTGGCGACAACGATACGGGAAAGAGTGCGATCGGGGAGATCATCTGCTTCGCCCTGTTCGGTCGGACCTACGCCCTGACGGCGGACGACCTGGACAAGCTGGTGCGCTGGGGGGCCGGACGGGGGTCGGTGACCCTCGCGTTCAGCACCAAGGATCACGACTACGAGCTTACCCGACACCTGGACCGCGAAGGCGAACAATCGGCCCGCCTCGTTCGCGACAATCAACCGCAGGAACCCCTCGCCCGCGGAGCGGAGGCCGTGGGTGCGCACATGCAGCGCATCCTCGGCTATGACTTCGACCAATACGTCGAGACCTTCTATCTGGCACAGCGTGAGATCGCGGCGCCGCATCCGCATAGTCCGGCGGTCAAGACTATGGCTGGGGTCGTCAACCTGGAGCGGTGCGCCCAGGAGTTTCGACAGGAGATCGCACAGGAGGAGGATACCATTCGCTCGCTCGAGGGCGTCCTCTCCGATGTGGACGGCAAGCTCGCGCTGCTGGGGTCCGATCACGAGAGGCTCGATGAGCTGGAACAAGAGCTGGAAGAGGCGTCCGTTAACGGACAGGAGGTCACGGAGCGCGTCGAAGGGTTAACCGCTGCCGCCGACGCCTATTCCGAGGCATGCAAGGGCCTGCGTGGACATGAGGTGCGCCGTGGATTGTCGCGTCTGCTCTTGGCGTTCTTGCTGCTCGCGATTGTGGGTGTCGTCGGAATCGGGGCCCTGTTGCACTTCAAGCCGAACCTGTGGCCCTTGTCACTGGCGCGCGAGCGCCTGGACGGATTCTTCGCATCCACTAATATAACGCTGGACGCGGCTCTGGTTTACACGGTCATTGCGCTTGCCGGGATCCTGGTTCTGATTTGGCTGTGGTCATTCGCTCTGAGCCTCGGGGCTCGCAGACGCCGCGCGCGTGGACGTCGTCTAGCCGAAGAGCTCGAGCGGATCGATGATCTCGAGCCGGGGGCGGCAACGGCGGAGCCGCCGGTCTCGGAGGACGCGTTGGACGCGTTGGACGCGTTGGACGCGGGTGCCCATGGAATCGAGGCGCCGCCCCTCGTGGACAAACCGGACTCTGAACGGAGGGCCCGCTTGGGCGAGCGCGCCCTCAGGTTGGCGGCTTCACCTGAAGAAGTGCGTGCAGCGGTGCAGCATGAGACCGCCTGGATGAGGCGTCGGGGGGAAGAGCTCGAGGGACGACGGGAGCTTCTGGAAGAGACCCTGGAGAACGCACGGTCCGATTACGAGAGGTCACGGACCTACCGAGGGCAAAAAGAAGAAGCCGGTCGTCAACTCGTTAGTGAGCGGGAGCGGCTCGCGACCCGTCGGCTTGCCTGTGAGCTCCTCGATGGTGCGGCATTGCAGATGTCCCAGCGTTTCCGCGACCGGCTACGCGTGCTCGTGAGCAGGTCTTTGCCTCTGTTCACGGACGGCCGATACGAGCAACTGGAGCTCGATGACGAACTGCAGGTCCGTGTCCTCTCCAACGAGAAGCGCGACTTCCTCGACCTGGTTGAGATCTCCAGCGGGACGCAACGTCAGATCATGCTGGCGCTCCGCCTGGCGCTATCTGACGAATTGGTGGCGCGGGCGGTCAAAGATCGTCAGTTCGGGTTCCTAGATGAGCCATTCGCCTTTTTCGATGACGCCCGCATGCGCGGCGCGCTCGAGGTCTTGCCCGCGTTGAGTGAAGACATCGGCCAGTACTGGATCGTTGCCCAGCGGTTTCCCGAGGATCCGGCGTTTGCGCTGGAGATTGCGTGCGGCGCCCACCCCGACACCCTCGAGGTCGGCGGACCACCGGCGGGCTGACATGCGCGGGCGGGGCGCATCAGGAAGGGGATCTGTGCGGAGGAAGAACAGGTGAGACGACTGTACGTATTACTGCCGACCGAGGAGAGTTGCCGTGCCGTGGTGGA
>JAYEJW010000301.1:0-33822 GCA_034716535.1 Pseudomonadota bacterium | reverse complement strand
CGAACACCGTGGCGGCGTTGGGGAAGCCGTGGAAGTGCACTGTATGCGGGTCGAACAGGTCCGGGCGGATCACCGTTCCCACGTTGGTCAGGGAGAGGTAGAACTCGTCTCCCTCCTCCAGCTCAATGGTCGGGCCCGGCCATTCGGCATCCAGGATGCCCTCGGCGATGACCTCACCCGGTGGGGTCCCGGTTTGATCGCCAAAGCCGAAGATATACAGGGGGTTCGTATCGGACATGACGACAAAGCTGTCGCCGGCGATCAGGTGCATGCACTTGGCATTCGGATGATCCGGATCTGGGGCGTCGATGACAGCGTCGCCGTCGGTGTCTCCGGGACACTGGACGTTTACGACCGCCTGCCCTGTACCAACCCAACCCAGCAGTGCGAACGAGACTGCAGCCGGGAGGGCACACTTTCGAAAAGTCTTGTTCATCGGGTCTTAACTCCTCTCAATTCATCTACGACCTTCCGGTCGCTCTCAGGGCGTCCCGCCCCCCGGCACGGACAAAGCCGGCCGGGGAATGCGGTCGAGCCCTACCCTCCTTGCCGTCTACTGGGCCTCGTCGGCACCGATGTCGACTGCATCACCCTGGGGCCTCGGCTCGTTGTCGAAGTCTAGAGCCAACAGACCCCCTAGGCTGTTCGGGTCCACATCGATGGCGACTGAGGCCGGACCGATGTGGTAGTCGAGCAGGGTGGTGTTGTTCGCCGGGTTGGGGCTCGCACCGGGCTCGAGCAGCGACAGCGGGCCATAGGTCACCTGGATGAAGTTGCCACCCTCATCGAAGGCGCCGGCCGTCTGCAGGGTCGTGAACTCCTGGATGTTCAGGTTGTCCCTGGAACCGTTGAAGTACGGATTGACGAAGTCCGGGTCGCCCGTGATGTTGCTCGCGTGATACCCCGTCGTGTCGGTAAGCAGCGAGAAACGCGGATCCAACAGGGTCGCGGTCGGGTCCAGCGGGTCCGCCGAGAGGTTCTCGAGCCCGTTCAGCACCGCCAGGTCGACCGTGTAGTCCTCCACCGGCACCGTCGTCACGTCGCAGGTCGGGTCGTTGAGCGGGTCCGTGAAGTCCACGCAGGTCGCCGGAACCAGACCGGTCTCGATCACCGCCGTGTCCGGGTCGTCGAAGTTCGTCCAGTAGAACGACCGGTTGTTGTAGACGATGTCATCGCGCATCAACGGATCCGAGAAGGTCAGCCAGTCCGCGGGAACCGCAGCGGTGACGTCGGCCATGAGGAACGTCAGGTCCGGGCTGTGCAGACGAGAGACGATGCCCGCCGGCTGCGCCACGGTGACGTTGGGCACGCCCGGCACGAAGGCATCCGCCGTTGTCGCGGTAGAGTCGTTGTTGGCCACCGTGTTGCTGAAGATAAACACCCTCAGGGCATCCTGGATAGAGATGCCGCCGCCGGCCAGTCCCGCCACGTTGTTGTTGATCATGTTGTTGCCGAGTCCGATCCAATACCATCGGCTCGCATTGTCGAGATTCGCGGCCACGTCCTCGCCGTTGACGTTGGCGATGCGGATGCCGCCGCCGTCCCCCGCGCCCGCCAGGTTGCCGCGGATGAGGTTGGCGTCGACGATGACACGGCCGGTGCCCGGACTGAGGAGCAGCCCGTCGGCGTTGGCCACCAGGGCGGGCTGGCCGGCGATGGAGATGCCGCCGCCGGACTGGGCGTTGGCCTGTGCGAACGACTCGTTGAAGATCACGAAGTTGTCCTCGATCAGGCCGTTGTTCGACAGGCCCAGGTGGCCGATACCGGCCCCGTCGCCCTGGGTGAAGTTGCCGCAGACCCAGTTGCTGTCGATCCGGTAGTTGTCGGCGCCCGTGTTGATCGAGACGCCGCCGCCCGCACCGCCGAAGCCGCCGTTCTTGGCCACATGGTTGTGGTGGATGCGGATGCGGTCGTTGAGGGCGTCGGTATAGCTCAGCTCATCACCGACCTCGTTGACCAGGGTCGGATGCCCGGCGCGGATGCCCCCGGCGTAGAATCCGGCATTGCCGCTGAGGCGGTTGTTGCCGACCTGCGTGAACTGGTTGTAGCCGTTCAACACGATGCCACCGCCGGTGCTGGCGCCGAAGATGTTGAAGCCGTCGACACGCGCATTGCGGTTGGCCTCAAGCACGAACCGGTTGGGGCCGGTCGCCTTGCCGGCCACGAAGATGCCCGCGCCCTCCTCGGTGGGGAACAGCGCCGCCGCGAGGGCCGCGAAGCCGGGCAGGTTCTCCTGGCCGGGCAACAAGTCGATATCGCCGTCGTTGGTGGCCGGATCGCCATCCGGGTCAGCGAGAAGGACGACCTTTTCGCGCCAGGCCTCGATCTTTTCGGTGGGCACCTGGCGGGCGTTGAGGAAGACATCGCCCGGACCCCAACCCTGGAGCTTGACCGGCTTCCACATGATCACCAGCTCCTCGTAGCTGCCCGGCGGGACCATGATTAGGTCACCGGAGAGGGCGAGATCGATGGCGTCCTGGATAGGCGTTGCCGGATACGGCGCCGGACCGGCCACCCGGTGCACCGCATAGGTCTCCCCGGCCCCCGGGTTGAAGGGGTCTACAGCGTTCGGCCGCACGCCGACCTCAGTACCGGTGCACTGCGACCCGCTCGTACCACCGAGGCAGGCGCCGACCGTCAGGGTCAGGCCCATGGGCGACTCGACCTTTCCCATGTTGGGGAATTCGCTGATCACAACAACCTGATAGTCCCCCGGGACCATATCGATCGGGACCTCGGCGAAGATCTCGTTAGGGTTCTGACCGGTGACGTCGAGCGGGGTGCGAGTGCCGTCGGCGGCCTCCAGGAAGACCTCGTTGTCCCCGTTGTCGAACCGGTAGTCCCGCTGGATGTTCTTCTCGGCCAGGTTGACCCCGTCCCACTCCGGGTTGGGCACGAGCATTCGGCCCATGGAGTCGATCTGGATCGTCTGCGGCTCCTCCGTACCGGCCACGACGAAGGGCCCGTCATTACCGGCGTTGCCGGTGCGCGTGACCGAGGCGATCATGGGTGTCCGGGTGGGCCGCTCGCAGTCCACCGGGAAGGCGCCCGGGGTGGTGAAGGCGGCGATTGACACCACCGGGGTGTCCAGGTAGGTGATGACGCCCGGCATGTACTGGAACGTATAGCAGAACTGGCTGTACTGGGGATCGTAGAAGGGGTCGATCACCAGATTGCCGGTGCCGTCGTCGATCGGGCCCGCGTCGTTCATACAGGAGAGCAGCATGTTCGGCGACATGCCCGAGGGCTGGGGCAGGTTGGCCGTGTAGGTCGAAGGTACCACGAGGTTAAAGCGGCCGTAGGTGTCGCCGTAGATCCGGTTCACCAGCTTGCCGTTGAAGTCGTAGAAGGCGACCGGCAGCAGCGGCGGCGCGAACTTCTCGCCGAAGGCAGGGGAGTTCGGGTTGAACTCGTTGGCCAGGTCGTTGAGCATCACGCCCGAGACGTTGCCTACCACCGGCACGTCGGTCATCAGGAAGAACTCCGCCGCGGCATTCTGGGCCGAGCTGAGCGGCACCTTCTTGAGGTCGCAGAGCGGGCGCACGTCGCCGGCGAAGGGGGCGGCCGCATCGAGGGGATCGATTCCGTCGATGAGCTGGTCCAACGCGCCGCTGCCGTCCTTGGTGGACATGCTGAAGTACGGGGGCACCTCGCGCGGCTCGCCCACGCACGCGGCGGCCAGGGCCTCCGGATCCGGGATGAACTCGTCGCCGAAGTCGACGTTCTTGTCCTCCTCCTTCATGAGCTTGTAGCCGGGGGGCGTGGCCGCCTCGACGATGTAGTCGCCGGGGATGAGGCCGAGCTGCAGCGTCGCTGCCACCACCGGATCCACGGTCGTGTTGATGAAGTCGTAGAACGCCTGGATGGCGGTGGCCGCGCCGGGCTGGACGCCCGTCAGATGAACCAGGTCGTAGTCCGCGAAGGCATAACCGCCGTCGAAGACACCGGGTCGGACCTGGTTGAAGTTACGCAGGCCGTCGAAGCAGCGGTCGTCGGTGATCGGGGGCTCGATGGTGCTCGCGGGGGTGTTGTTCTGGCCCTGGCAGCCGGTCGGGATGTTGTCGTCCCAGCTGTCGGTCCAGGTCACCTGAACGGCGTCGCCGAGATCGAACATGCCGTCGGCGCCGCTGTTCTCGACGTCCTCAGGCCCCATGGCGCCGCCTTCGGACCAGCCGAACGGGTAGTTATCGACATCGGCCAGCGTCACCACCCCGTCGCCGTTGATGTCGTCGATCAGGTCGTCATCCAGGTCCAGGATGCCGTCACCGTTCCAGTCGACGTCGCCGGTCCCGCCCGGGAAGTCACCCTGCGGGAAGGAGTCGATGTCACCGTCGGCGTAGAGCGCGAGCTGAACCCGCGGGACGCCGGGCTCCCACTCCTCCGCGGCGGCGAACCGGGGGTCGTCCTCGGCGCGGGTGGTGGCGTAGTAGACGATGCCCGAGATGCCGCCGTTCTCACCCACGAAGGGGAACCCTGGGGTGCTGAAATCAAAGTTCAGGTAGTCGGTCTTTCCGAACTGCATGACGCTGGTCTGGCCCAGGAAGCCCTGAAAGGCGTTGGTCAGCACCTGGCCGACCTCGGTGCGGGACAGGTTGTTGCCCGTGTTCGGATTGACAATCGGATCCCCGACGATGCAGGGATAGTCCGGGTCGTCCGGGTTGGTGGACTGCGCCTCGGTGCAGATCTGGGGCTGGGGCGTCATCTCATCGAAAGACGGATAGATCCAGCCCTGGTCCGCCAGGATCTCCCCGCCGGCATCGATGACGTAGGTCGCGCCGGTGGCCTTCTTGTTGGCGAAGCTCACCTCGGCCACTAGCCAATGGAAGAAGGGGAAGATCTCGTCGAAGGGCGCCAGGCCCTCGCCATCGGTGGGGAAGTTCAGATAAATGCTGCCGTCGCGCCAGCGCACGGAGACGTCATGGCTCTCCGGGCCGATGCCGATCTCGCCGTCGTCCCAGAAACCGTTCTGGTCGTCATCGTTGAAGATCCCGGTGTTGAGGCGGGTGAACCAGTTGAAGACCGGCACGTCGCCGAAGTCGCAGCCGGCGATTGCACCCAAGCAGGAGCCGTCGTCATTGACCGTGAGACCCATGGTGGCAATGACCACGTCCATGTTGGCGTCGAAGACCTTCAGCTGGTAGCTGCCCGGGGGCACGCCCGGGATGCTGAAGCCGCTGTCATCATCGCAGGGGGCGGCGTAGATGCCGGCGCCGAGGCCGGCGTTGTTGTCGTTCAGACCGACCCAGCAGGCCGGGAAGGGGCGCCCGCTGAAGAACTGGAAGGTGGGCGGCCGCGACAGGTGCATGTCGGTAATCGTGCCGCTGAGGGTCGCCGTCACGGTCGTGCCCGGCGGCTGCGAGATGGGCGGAAAGCCGCCATCTGCGGTCGACTTGAGGAAGCCGACGAAGACGTGGGGCCCGGGCGGTCCAAACTCCACGAAGAAGTCAGGCTCACCGGCCTTGACCCAGGCGTCGATGACCTTGGTGCCCTCGATGGTCGAGGTCTGCTGCCAATCGTCCGTGGGCGGGATGACGACGATGCCATACTTGCCTGGGGCCAGATTCTTGATCAGGAGCGTGCCGTCGGCGTTCGGCTGCAGGGTGCCGTCACCCAACGTGACGACGTCGCCGAATTCATCGTAGGTCGTGCCCAGCGGGTTGCCGAAGGCATCCTGGATCACCTGACCGCCGGCGATGCCGTAACGGCCCGCGGGCTCCTCGACCAGGATATTGAACTGGGTCCAGTCCACCTCGGTGCCGTCGGGCAGGAAGGTGGGGTTGTCCTCCTCCGGCAGGTCCGGCGCGCCACTGATCGGGTAGTGGTCCTGGAACACGAAGAGGGCGATGGTGGCGGTCGGGATGGGGTGCTGCTGCGCCACCACGGTCACGGCATCATCCTGTCCGATTTCGACCGGCTGGCCGCTGATGCTGTGGCCCGAATACGGCAGAACCGACACGTAGTAGCGCCCGGCCGGGGCGTTGATGGCCGCGCTGTCGGTGTCGGTATTACCGCTGAGCCCGACGCCGCTGTCCTGGGCGATCGGGTGGTAGCTCGCATGGAAACCCAGCGAGAGCAGCTCGTCAGCCGTGGTGGCGGGATTGTTCGGGTCCACAGGGAACGTGGCGTCCTCCTGCAGCAGCCAGCGGAACCCGTTCACCGGATTGCCGTCATTGTCCACCACGTTTAGCGTGAACTGGTCTGCCTGCGCCGTGAGCGCCACCAGCAACCCGAGCACGAAAACAGCCCTTCTCGCAATTGCCGCCAGCAACCGCGATTGACTTGAAACCGTCATAATTGAATATCCTCCATTGTCGGATAAGCGAGGTGGTGGGGTTCAAACCGCCCCTGGTATTGTTTTCGCCACAGAAACGTGGGCCATGGAGGGAGCTTTTGAGCCAGACAAGAAGCTTGGGCCGGACGGCCCGCGCCGACCGACGCGACCAACGTCGGACTTCGTTCTGTGTTCTCGCCCACAGGATCCCCCTTGGCCAACTGAGCTTTCCCGAAAGGCGGCCCGCAACCGCTTCCTCGGCCCCCGGGGTCACCGGGTGGCGCATCCATCAACGGGCTAAGCCGAATCGTCAGTTGGAGCGCGTGATCTCCATCACATTTGTGTTATTTCCAGCAGCCGCCTTTTTAACGCAGAGAATTACTTGTGTCAAGCACTCAGGTAAGAATTGTCATTGACATTTAGGATTATTAGTGATAGATAATTTTCTTCCTAACGACTGACGCGACTGCGTCCTCCGAGCAGCTCGGGATAGAAATTTCCTTTCAGCCGCTCTGGTCTGAATGAGGAGGGATGGGAATTCCAGCGACCGGTGCAGGCGTAGGCGAGGCTATTTGACATATCCCCGATTAGGCGCAACATGAGTCCGGACATGATCATCATACGTCAAGAAGACTTCGTCCAGAGTATTGCGGACGCCCTTCAGTACATCTCCTACTACCACCCGCCGGACTACATCCGCGCGCTGGCGGAGGCCTACGAGATGGAGGAGTCCCCGGCGGCAAAGGACGCCATGGCTCAGATCCTCGTGAACTCCAGGCTCTGCGCCGAGGGCCGCCGGCCGATCTGCCAGGACACCGGGCTGGTCATTGTGTTTCTGAGGATCGGCATGGACGTGCGCTGGGAGGCCGAGGAAGGCATCCAAGAGATGGTCGACGAGGGGGTCCGTCGCGCCTACCTGCACTCGGAGAACCTGTTGCGCGCATCGATGGTCGCTGACCCTATCGGATCCCGCGTGAACACCGGCGACAATACCCCGGCCATCGTCCACATGGAGGTCGTGCCCGGCGACACCCTGGAGGTGAAGCTCGCGGCGAAGGGGGGCGGCTCGGAGAACAAATCCCGATTCACGATCCTCAATCCCAGCGACGACCTAGCGGACTGGGTACTACGCACCGTACCGACGTTGGGGGCGGGCTGGTGCCCGCCGGGAATACTCGGCATCGGTGTCGGCGGGTCGGCGGAGAAGGCCATGCTGCTGGCCAAGGAATCCCTACTGGCGCCCATCGACATCCACGAGCTCAAGGCGCGTGGGCCGGCCAACCATCTGGAAGAGCTGCGCCTGGAGCTGTTCGATAAGATCAACGCCCTGGGAATCGGTGCCCAGGGGCTCGGCGGGCTCACCACGGTGCTCGACGTCAAGATCAAGGACTACCCCACCCACGCCGCGTCCCTGCCTGTGGCGATCATCCCCAACTGCGCCGCTACCCGGCATCTGGAGTTCACCCTGGACGGCAGCGGCCCCGCGCGCCTGGAGCCCCCGCGCCTGGAGGACTGGCCGGACATCACCTGGGAGGCCGGCGCGGACGCGCGCCCCGTGGATCTGGACCAGATCACCCGGGAGGACATCGCACAATGGAGACCCGGGGACCGGCTCTTGCTCTCGGGCAAGCTGCTCACCGGGCGCGACGCCGCCCACAAGCGCATCGTCGAGCTGTTCAACCGCGGCGAGCCTCTCCCCGATGGCGTGGATTTCACCAACCGTTTCATTTACTACGTCGGCCCCGTAGACCCCGTGGGAGACGAGGTCGTGGGGCCCGCCGGACCCACCACGGCGACCCGCATGGACAAGTTCACCGATCAACTGCTTGCGGAGACCGGGCTCATGGGCATGGTGGGCAAGGCCGAGCGCGGTCCTGCGGCCATCGAGGCCATCAAGCGCCACGGAGCCGTCTATCTCGTCGCCGTGGGCGGCGCCGCCTATCTGGTGGCCAAGGCGATCAAGGGCTCGCGGATGATCGCCTTCGAGGATCTGGGAATGGAGGCGATCCGCGAGTTCGATGTCGAGGACATGCCGGTGACGGTCGCAGTGGACATCCGCGGCGAATCGGTACACGAAACGGGACCGGCCGAGTGGCGGGCGCGGATCGGAAGGATCCCCGTCGCCGTTGAACCGTAGGTTGGGCACCGCCCAACATCAGGCATCGACGCCGATGACCGCCTACAGAGCCTTCCGCATCCGCAACGACGACGACGGCTACCGAGCCGGGATCGAGGAGCTGCCCCTGGCCGAGCCCGCCGAAGGCGAGGTACGGATCCGGGTCGCCTACTCCAGCGTCAACTACAAGGACGCATTGGCCGGCACAGGCAAGGGCAAGATCCTCAAGACCTTTCCTCTCGTGGGCGGCATCGATGCGGCGGGCCGGGTGGAAAGCTCCCGCGATGAGCGCTTTCGCGAAGGCGACCCCGTCCTGGTCACGGGCTTCGGCCTGAGCTTCGATCACGACGGGGGTTACGGGGAATCCCTCTGCGTTCCCGCCGACTGGGTAGTCCCTATCCCGGACGGGCTCGACCCCCACAGCGCCATGATCCTGGGAACCGCCGGCTTCACCGCCGCCCTGGCGATCCACCGCATGCAGGTCAACGGCCAGCGGCCCGACATGGGTCCGGTCCTGGTGACGGGCGCCACCGGCGGGGTCGGCTCCATCGCAGTCGACCTCTTCAAGCACTTGGGCTACGAGGTGACCGCCGTCTCCGGGAAACAAGACCTGGACGGGTGGCTGCAAGCCCTGGGCGCCTCAGCGATCCTCGGGCGCAATGAGCTCCCGGGTGACAAGCGTCCCCTGGAGACTGCCGTTTGGGGCGGTGCGGTGGACAACGTGGGCGGTGAGATGCTCGCCCAGATCACCCGCACAGTCCGCCCCTGGGGGAACATCGCAAGCGTCGGACTCGCGGGTGGTCACGAGCTCCACACCACCGTCATGCCCTTCATCCTGCGCGGGGTGAGCCTGCTCGGCATCAACTCGGCGGGTGCGCCCTATCCCCTTCGGCGAGAGCTTTGGGAACGCCTGGCGACGGACTGGCGCCCGCCCCACCTCATGGACATCCTAACGGCCAGGGTCGCCCTCGAAGCCCTGGCAGAAGTCTTCGACCGAATGTTGAAGGGGCGCACGCACGGACGTGTGCTCGTTCATATCGAGTCGAGCTAAATGGCTTAGGGGACCGTCCAATACGCTGAACTCAGCGCCATCCGGCAGTCGTTTGATCTCCACGCCAAGAAACAACCGCGCGCCTTCTGGATACCCTGGCCCCATCGACAGCGCGGCCTGCAAACCCGTCGTTGGGACTAGGGATGGAGCTTGTAGTGGTGATGGGCCTCTTCGTCACGATAGTGCACGTCGGTCCAGCACTTGGGCAGGCTTTCGCCGGAGCAGAAGACCAGAACGGCCTTGTCGAACTTCTCCGGGTCCCCTAACTCCTCCCCGGCTTGATAGCGGCCGACCAGGGACGCGTGGAGCGGGTTGAAGAGATCCCGCAGGCTCAGGACCTCTACCAGTTTGCCGCTGTCTCTGTGTTTCAGGAACATCGTTGGTCTCCTCGTTGGTTGGCGATTGTCTCCCTGCTTTGAGTATGGCCGGGAGGGCGGTTTTTTCCAACCGGTTTCCGGGGTCGGACGACCCCCTCAACCCGCCTGTTGCGACCACTCGGCCGAGGTAAAGGTCTTGATGGACAGGGCGTGCAGCTCGCCGCTCTCGATTTGCGGCTTCACGGTCGCCATGACCAGGCGCTGCTTCTGGATGGGTGACTTGCCCTCGAATGCATCGCTGATCACGACCGCCTCGAAGTGGCTGCCATCGCCTGTAACCCTGACCTCCGCGCCCGCCATGCCGTCGCGGATGAGCTGGGCTACTGCTTCTGTTTGCATGAGAAAGCACCTTAACTACGACTGATTACTCACGGATTTTTTGGATTTTCAAAGCGGCGACCGCATCAGCAAACCCAACCCCTTCAAACGGGAATGTTGGGCCTTGCGCCGCCCGGCGCAACCTACAACTCACGCGTGGCAAAAAACCGAATATCCGGCCAGCGTTCCTCGGTGAGGCTCAGGTTCACCCGCGTCGGCGCCAGGTAGACGAGCCGGCCATCTCCGTCGTCCGCCAGATTCTCGTAGGCCTTTTCGCGGAAACGGCCGAGCATCTTGTCGTCCCCGCAATCCACCCAGCGGGCGGTATGGACGCTCACGGGCTCCACCACGGCCTCCACGCCATACTCGTCCTTGAGCCGGTAGGCGGCCACGTCGAACTGGAGCACCCCGACCGCACCCAGGATGAGGTCGTTGTTCTTGAGAGGGCGGAAGACCTGCGTGGCGCCCTCCTCGCTCAGCTGGACGACGCCCTTCTGCAGCGCCTTCGTGCGCAACGGGTCTTTGAGCACCACCCGGCGGAAGAGCTCGGGCGCAAAGTAAGGAATCCCACCATATTTGAGCTCTTCGCCCTCCGTGAAGGTGTCGCCGATCTGGATGGTGCCGTGGTTGTGCAGCCCGATGATGTCTCCCGGCCAGGCCTCCTCCACATGGCGGCGCTCGTCGGCCTGGAAGGTGATGGCGTTGGCCACCTGCACCGTCTTGCCGATACGCACGTGGCGCATCTTCATGCCCTTCTTATAGCTGCCGGAGCACACTCTCAGGAATGCGATACGGTCCCGATGCGCGGGATCCATGTTGGCCTGGATCTTGAACACGAAGCCGGTGAATTTCTCCTCTGACGGCTTCACCTCCCGCTGCAGGGCCTGGCGAGGACGCGGCGCAGGAGCATATTGGACGAAGGCGTCCAACAGCTCCTTGACGCCGAAGTTGTTGACGGCGGAACCGAAGAAGACCGGGGTCTGTCTACCCGCGAGATACGCTTCCACATCCAGGGGGTGGCTCGCTCCCTGCACCAGCTCCATCTCCTCACGCAGCTCCTCGGCCTGATCACCCAAGACCTCGTCCATGCGGGGATTGTCGATACCCTCGATGACCTCCCCGGCCTGGATCTTGCCGCCGTGCTGCGCGCTGAACAGGTGCGTCTTGTCCGTGCGCAGGTCGTACACCCCTTTGAAGCGTCGCCCCATGCCGATGGGCCAGGTCACCGGGGCGCACTGGATCCTGAGCACCTCCTCGATCTCGTCGAGAATCTCAATGGCATCCCTGCCCTCCCGGTCCAACTTGTTGACGAACGTGAGAATGGGCGTGTCACGCAAACGGCACACGTCCATAAGCTTGATCGTTCGCTCCTCCACGCCCTTGGCCACATCGATGACCATGAGCGCCGAATCCACCGCAGTGAGCGTGCGGTAGGTATCCTCGGAGAAGTCCTCGTGACCGGGCGTATCCAGCAGATTGACGGTCGCATCCCCATAGGGGAACTGCATCACCGACGAGGTCACGGAGATGCCACGCTGCTTCTCCAGCTCCATCCAATCGGAGGTGGCGTGACGCGCCGCCTTGCGCCCCTTCACCGTACCCGCCATCTGGATAGCACCGCCGAAGAGCAGGAGCTTCTCGGTAAGTGTTGTTTTGCCCGCGTCCGGATGGGAGATGATGGCGAACGTACGCCGCTTGTTAAGTTTATCCTCTAACTCAATCATTTAATGGATATATATCTCGTAGGTTACGCCCTGCGCATCACCTGCGGCCCAGCCGCAGCATAGGCCCCCCAGCGTGTAGACACACTTGCACTCGCGTCCAAGAAAAAAGTTCTCAGAGAGAGGAGGGTCGTATCAGTGAACTGCGTATTATAACCCGCCCGCGGCACAGGTATCCACCATGAGGAGGGTCATCTTGCGACCGAACCTATTCCCGCAGGTCCCACGCCCGCACGAGGCGGTGTGGGAACGACTGAGCGAGGCGGATCGCAGCGCCCTGCTCGATACGCTGGCGCAACTGATGGCGAAGGCGGCAACCGATCAGATTCAGAAGTAGTATCGAGCTCTGAGCTCGACCTTGTACTCGTTGGGTTTCTCTCCCCACTCCGATAGCGTATCGCCCACCGGGGCGGTTGCACGGAGGCGAAACTCGAAGTTGTCGAACCCAGTGTAATTGAGCTCAGGCGACACGGAGAAGCTCCCGTCATCGAAATTGTAGAAGGCCTGTACACCGGGTGTGAAATAGAGGATGTTAAAGGGTTCTTCCCAGAAAGCGCGCGCATGCATATAGCGGCGCATTGGGTTCGGCTTTGTGAAGGGCCCCCGGTCGATGTCTTTTCCGCGAGGGATCCGGTCGAAGATAGCGGCATCGTCGGTTTCCCAACCAGCATGCACGCATTGATAGAATCTTTTCTGCTGCTCTCTGCTGTTTCCCGCACCGTTGTTGTAGTACTCCAGCGTGTAAGTGATGTCCTGTTCCGTGCGATATCTCAACCCGGCAAGATAGCTGACGACGTCCTCTGGGTCCTGCCTTCTCCCTCGGCACGATGGGTAGGGATCGATTTCGATGCGTTCGAAGTTCGTGATGTAGGCAAACTCGCCGTGGATCTCGAAGTTCGGCGAGACGTTCCTCGAAAAATCGAAACCGTAACGGGCCGTGCGGCTGCCATTCGCGAGAAACAAGAAATCGAAATCCGTGTTGCGGTAAAGAAGATACACCTTTCCCGCAAAGTTGAGATGGCCGTCTTCACCGAAGCCCTGGTTAAAGCCGCCGTTCGTCGGCACGATTAGCGGCGTTACCGCGATCGTCTGCAACGGGCTATCGTCGAAGGTCTTTATCCAGTCGAGTCCGGCAGTCCAGTAACCTTCCCGCGCGAGGTCCGGGTTTCCCGCGTCTTTGGCACGCTCCACAAACGCCACGGGATTCCACGCCAATCCTTTTCCCCACCGGTAGGCCTTCTTGCCGATATCGCCGGCAAAGCCCGCAGAGGGTTGTACTGACAACAGACCCTCGTAGAGTTTGTGGTCCTGCTCTTCGCCGAGATAATCCCAAACACCCTCCGAGTGGGTACGGAAAAGGAAGGTCGCTATTCCCTTGCTGTAGCGCCCTTCCAGCTCCAGAACACCGGTAAATCGCTCAATCGACGCCCGCTCGTCCTCATCAAAGAAAGCGAGCTGATACAGGGCGCCGTCCTGGTTGGTGCGGGCATACTCCGGTCTGGCCTCCAAGTAACCACGAAAGTCGAAGGCACGCTTCTCGAACTCGCCCGCATCGAAGCTAACCTCGTCCTGCGCCTTTGCGGGTGAATGCACGAGCGCAGAACACAGGAGAACGCACAATACGAGCCGATAACTGGCGCTCCTGCGTTGCCGATTGGCGGTCAAGTGCAACACGCTCGTCCGAGTATTTCTTTCCCCAGATACGCTTCTTGGCGAGGCAGCTCAGCCTAACGCAACTCCTTTATGCGCGGCATGTAGTTGAGCGTAAATACTTCATCGCTAAACTTCCGACGTTTGATCTTCCTAAACACCATCACCGACTTGTAACCCTTGTGGAGGGGGCTGTCGGTCTGCAGCGTCGCGGGTCTGGTGACACCCCCGCCGAAGCTCTTGATGTCCTTGTAGCGCAGCGTCTTGATTAAGAGTCCGCTCGCTGCATAGGCCTCGATCTTCGTCGGCAACAAGAGCCGCTTGTCCACCCACATCTTGAGCCGGTCATAGGCAACCGCCGAGGTCTTAGCCTTCAAGTCGAGCAGATACTCTTTTCCAGACTCATCGATGGACTTGACATCGTACTCAACGCCGTATTCCAGCCGCATGAGGTCTGAGTTGTTGAATATGCCACCAACGACCGACTGCAGACTTGTAATCCGGATAGGGCGACCGACATCGGGCAGAAACATCCACATGTTCTCTCCCTGACGAAGGGTCGTCCGCCCTTCATCCGCAGCCGGAGAGAGGAAAAGAGAGACCATCCGGTCTCGCCCCTTCTTGGCCGTGTACAAGACATACTCTCTCTTCGTTCCATCCGGCTCGATGTTGACGAGCTTGCGATACATCTCGTACGAGGGCGGAGCGAGATTACGATCAACCTGTTGCAAGACTTGATCGCCATCGACGGCCCAAACACTGGAGGTCACGAAGAACAAGAGTATTGGAAGTACGCGTACCATGACCTATTCCTTCAACTCGCTCGCAACGTCCTGGACAGTGCCTACCCGGCGGACGAGTCGAACACTGTTCGTATCCAGTACTTCCATCATCTTGGGCCCCGGAATTCTCCGCGCGACCAGGACAACAACCCCTTTTTCGACCAGCATCCTCGCCGCCGCAGGTCCGGTTCCGAACTCCAAATCGAGATACGAATTGGGTACGACCTCTACGGATGTTCCATTCTCACCGTATAGATGGAAGAAGGGAGAGATTCCCGCAAGCTTGCTGATCTCCGCGCTGGTATCAGCCCCGTCGGCAGCAATAGCGTACAGAGGCTCTTTGGGCTTTCCGCCGGCCTCTTCCTCTGCCTGAACAAACGGCATGAAGGCGAGTAGGCCGATACTCAGGATCAGGCGATGTAGTGTGCGCATGTAGTCTCCTCCTTAACGTATTTATTGGTGATTGATTGTCAATCCCTGCCGGAGCGATACCGGTAAGGGAAGCCGCTCAAACGTGTCGAAGGGCCGTTATCGGGTCCATCCGCGACGCCTTCCACGCGGGTTGAAAGCTTGCAAGTACCGAGACGAGAATCGTCAACGTACAAGTCGTGACCACATCGGTCACGCCGATGACCGGCGTCAGGACCAGGTTTTCCTGCCGTCCGAAAGCAAAGGGGATCGTCACCTCGTGCAGGATGAAGATGGTGGCAAGACCAATGACAGTGCCGATAGCCGTGCCCAACACCCCCAAGAGGAAACCCTCGCTCACGAACAGCCCCATGATAGACGCCGGGCGTGTGCCAATGGCCGCAATGGTGCCGATCTCCCGTATTCGTTCATAGACCGCCATGATGAGCACGTTCATGATACTGACCAGGACCACGGAAACGAGAATGATTTTCATGAACAGATTCATGACGTCGATCATGTTGGCAACCTTGGAGAAGGGAACGAACGTCTGCCACGGATGCACCTGAAAAATCGTCATACCCTTCCTGTTCTTGAGATCCGCAACCTCGGCCTCAATTTCGATCAGCACGTCGTCCAGACGTCCACGGTCCTTCAGCCGAATTGCGATCTCACTCACCTCCGAGGGCCGCCCCCACCCCTTTTCCTCGAAGAGGCGCCGGGTCTCTTCCAAATAACCTTTCGCGACATAGGGCTTGGGTTTGGCATCAGTCTCGGCGCGCAGACTGTCCAGCTTCAAAGGGTCCTGAATTTCCGGTTCAGGTTCTTCGGCCAGAGTCACGTACCCATGATGTGCCAGGACCGTATCTTCAACCTCTTCATCCTCAATACGAAGGAGGTCCCGTGCGTCATCGATATGGATGTAGCTGTCTCGCCCGCCGGGCCCGGAAATACTCTCCATGATGCCTTGAATCACGAATGTCTTTCCGTTCACCGAACCATCCTTGTTGGTTGCGACCAGCACAACAGTGTCTCCGACCTTCAAGCGCATAGCCTTGGCAAAAAGCTCCGGCACTTGGATGTGACCTGGTTTGACGAGCGGGTGAGCTTCTCCGTCCTCGAAGACACGTTTGCCTAATAGCGGCACCGTCGCATCTTCGCGCGGTCCATCGACTCCATTAACCCGAATGCTCGTGGTATCGAGAAAATTGCTGAACATTGCCATAAACTTCACACGCGGCGACCACGCCACGATCTCCTGCGAGGCGTCCAAGGCCTCGTAGAGCTTCACCAACATTTTGGGGCGCATGTTGCGGTCAACCGGCAGGCTCTCCCTTGCCCCCATGTAGCCCCGGCGGTGAACTTGCATGTGCCCAACCATGGAATCGGTGAACTGGTCCACCATCATGTCTCTGAACGAACCAGCGACCGCAATGAACAGGAGCACCGCGACCAGACCGATGGTGATGAGCAGACACGTAAGAAAGGTCCGACGCTTGTAGCGCAGCAGATTGCGGGCGGCAATCTTGAGAACATCATTCATTTCAACACTTCCTCACTTCCCTTGGTTTGTACTTTTCCGTCTTCCAGGGTAAAGGTGACCTCGGCTTCTGCCATGATTTTCGGGTCATGCGTTGAAAAGATGAACGTCGTTTCGAACTCGTCCCGCAACCTCTTCATCAGATCGATGATTCGATAAGCCGTCTCGTGATCCAGGTTCGCCGTCGGCTCATCGGCCAATACGATGCTCGGGTTGGTGACCAAGGCACGTGCAACGGCAACGCGCTGCTTTTGCCCACCCGACAACTGATCCGGCCGTTTGTCTGCCTGTTCTTGTATTCCTGTCGCCTCCAACAAGCTCCGAACACGCTCCCGGCGCTTTGACGCCGGCCATTCCTGGACCATGATCAGCGGGTATTCGATGTTCTCGAACGCGGTAAGAACGGGGATGAGATTAAAATCTTGGAACACAAACCCGAGATTCTCGCCCCTGAACGCGGCGGCCGTTCGCCGGTCGAGGGTAGAGACTTCGGTGTCCAGGATGGTTAGCCGTCCGGAGGTGGGGTGGTCCAGGCAGCCTATCATGTTCAGCAGGGTTGTCTTTCCGCTGCCGGACGGACCAACGAAGCATACGAAGGAAGCCGATTCTATTGTGAAATCGACGCCACGTATCGCGGGGATGAGAATATCCCCAACCTTGTAGTCTTTACGTAGGCCCTCGGCCAAAGCCAAGCTCATTGCCGAACTCCACACAGTTCAACCGGGTACAGGACAAACGGCACACCCATTCAGGCGGAAAGGCACATAGGTTGCGGTACGGTATCGATTCGAAGGCATCGTTCCCGCCCGCCACCAGGTTTCGGCGATGCTCGAACCGGACACGGAGCGCTCTCTCCCTAGTGTCGTGCCCACGGCAACCGCAGTGACGGTTAGCGAAGCTTGAGGGGCTCCTGTGCCCTCAGAACGCCCGGGTCAGGTTCTTCGTCGTGGACGTATCCGGGGGGCGGATAGACCGTATTGCACCCCTCCGCGTCGTACTCCCCCATCTCTCTCTGCAGCATGCACACGTCGAAATCGCCAGGTCCGCCGTTGAGCTTGTCGACGCCGGGTCCACCCCACAGCACGTCGTAATCGCCGGGCCCGCCGTCGAGGGTATCGCCCTCGGGTGCACCGAAGAGAAAGTCGTCGCCTTCTTCGCCGAAGATGGTGTCTGCGCCCCGCGCGCCCAGAACCGAGTCGTTGCCCGGGCCGCCGCAGATGGTGTCGTGACCCGCGTCACCATGGATGGTGTCGTTGCCGCCTCTGCCTACAATCACGTCGTTCTTCTCGGTGCCCAGGATGAGATCAGGACCATCCGTTCCTACGCACGTGGGATATACGCCATCGCAAAGGGGCGTCGTCGCTGGGGTGAGCCCGGGCGGCAGGTAGGGGCACTTGATGACCGTGTGAGCCGGAAAGTAGTCCGGAAACTTCTCTTCGCTCCCCCCGGGACCGGCTGCCCAGGTTGCAAAAGGCGCGAAAAGGATACTGTACGCCAGACCCGACACCAGAGTATGGTGCGTCAGCTTGAGCGAACGCATGCCCAATTCCTCCTCCTTCTCTCTTCTGCTGCGCCGACGGCGAAACACTCAGGCGGTATCTCCCCGCCAGTCGACTTTGTGTAATTATTCGAATTGCTATCGGAAACAATAGTCAGGTTTTTTCAAACCTACAAGCAAAATTTGTCTGATCGAAACAGGCGCCATCATATATCCTTGAGCCGAATGATAATGATAACGATTTGTATCTTCTGCACGCCAACAGCGTACCCGTTCAGCCCCCCCTCAAATCCCCTCTCCCGCTACGGGAGAGGGTTTGGGGAGAGGGACAAATAAGCTGGGGGGAGTGAACGGTTACCCAACAGCCATGCCAAACCATGGCGATGGGTTATTGCCGGAGATCATCGATCTTGGACATCCAGTTGACGGTGAAGACCTCATCGGAGAGCTCCCGTTTTCGTATTTCGCCAAAAAGCATAATCGCCTTGACCCCAGGCCAGAGTGGACTGGTTGTTTCCAGCTTTGCGGGATGAATCACACCGTTTCCGAAATCCTTTACCTCACTAAACGTCAATGTTTTTAGTAATATGTTCGAAGTCGCGTATGCCTCGACCTTTCTAAGTAACAGATCCTCGATCCCCGCCCGCAAACGCAGCGTATCATAGACGGCCCATTTACTCTTCGCCTTGAGCGTAAGCGCATAGACATCACCCTCTTTCTGCGCCAGTTGCACGTCATAGTCCGGACTAAAGCCCGAAAGCATCAAATCCCAGTTATTGAAGATACCACCGACGACTGAATGCATGCTGGAGACCCGCAATGCCTGCTCCACATCCGGGATCTTAAGCCACATGTTTTCCCCTACTCGAAGGATAACGCGGCCATGCTCCTCTGGTGGTTTCAAAAACAGATTGACCACCTTTCCCTTGCCCTTCTTGAGGGTGAACATCACATATTCCCTCTTCGCCCCGTCACTCTTGACGTTGATAAGTTTTCTGTACATCTCGTAAGAACCGGGCCACATGTTCTCATCGATCTGGCGGAGAATGTTTGCACCGTCCAAACCGCTTGCAGAGGTCGACAGGAACAGCAGGAAAAAGAGTAGATTGCGCATAAATATGTTCCCCCGATAGCCGATAGTTCGCTCTATTGCTTGCCGTTCGCGTGCCCCGCCAATACCATCCATCCCAACGCAACAATCCGGCTTTCGCTGCCGAGCTACGACGCACCACGTCAGCAATCAGAGCATAGAAGATTAAACCATGGATCGTGCGGGGAATGCTCATCTTCCAAACCCTGTGTCAGGCTACCGACAAGGTTCGGGAGCGCTTAGGTTGGTTCATCCCGGGGTGAGGTGGGGGCGAAGATGAGCCATGCGGACGAGCCGCGCAAGCTGCCGGTGATTCTGAGCGCCGAGGAGGTCACACGCCTGCCGGAGTCGGCCCCGGAGCTGAAGTGCATGGCAGCCCCGCCGGTGGCCTATGACGCGGGCCTCGGAGGTGACCGCGCTGAAGGTTCGGCGCTTGCGCATTGCCGCTCCGCGGCACTCGGCGGACACGTGGAACGCTGCCAGGCCTGCGGGTACACGCAGATCGCGTACAGCTTGCAGGCGGGCTTCGTCCCCGCGTCGTTCGACGGCTATCCCTGCCCGAAATGCAGGCCGCCGACACCAGCGGCCTAGTCCGCGAGACTTCGACTTCCTCCGCCCGCGGCGATACAATCGCCTCTAAAATACTGAGACGAGCGCCTCATAATGCATAAAAAGGGAAGCGGTGCCTCCATCAGCTTCGCCGGGGTCGCGGCTCAGTTTGTAATGGAATGCCAACACGCCTATTCAGCGAGAAACCTCAGGTGAACGCGAACCCTGCTCGTTGGACGTGCGATACCTCCGGCGACATCCCGATTCCTGCTCACGGATGCCGGACCGGAAGCGCGCAGACAAGGTCTGCAGCGCATAACTTCACCGCGATGATCTTGCGAGGAACATAAGATGATGAACACGAGGATTGGGACAAGGCTCTTCTTGGCGTTATGGCTCCCTGCGATGGCGTCGGGCGCTCCGCAGCAGGACATCGCGCAGGCCGCTCGCTCCCGAGCACCGATGGGGTTCCCCATTCAGTGCCCCTATATCCCCCTCGGGTTAGACCCGGTTCCCACCTGCCAGGGAAGACCGGCAACCTGCGTCGGCACCGACGGCGATGACATGCTCTGGGGTACCGAGGACGACGAGGTGATCATGGGGCTTGCCGGCGACGATGTCATCCAAGGGGACGAGGGTGACGACGTCATCTGTGCCGGTCCCGGCAACGATGCGGTCCACGGTGCGCGGGGGAATGATTCTCTGTTTGGCGAGGACGGAGACGACTGGCTGTTCGGCGCCCGAGGGAAGGACTCACTGTACGGCGGTGAAGGCGACCGGGATGTGCTTTGGGGCGGTCCCGAGCTGGATTATCTCGACGGCGGCGCGGGCGCCCGCGATGTTTGCTTACAGCAACGGGATGAGGCCAACGTCAACGTGGACACCTGCGAAGTCATATTTCCCCCGGCGGGATACGACCACGAAAAACAGCATGCGTTTGCGCCGGGTATCGTCAAGGAGGCCATGCAGAGCCCGGGAAAGGTGGATTGATCCAGGGTTACCCCAGGCCACAGGGGGCTACCCTCATGCCCGGCTATGCGGACCTATCTCCGAGGGCCTCGGGACTTCCCCCGTCGTCCCTCATGCCTCAGCATCCGCGGGAGACCGCAGATGGGGACCGCGCAGCGCAAGTGAAGCGCGGGGCCAGGGAATTCGTGCTGGACCCCGACCCGTCGCAATGCCCAACGCCTTCACAATGATTCAGGAGCACCTTGGCGACAGCCCACTGGTTGGCCGCCTGTGCCGTGTCGAGGGGTGTCTGCCCCAGTCTATCCCTGAGGCTCGGAAGGGCGCCGGCATGAATAAGGAACTCCGCCACCTCGACGAGCCCTTTGCGGGCGGCCTCATGCAGGGGGGTCCTGCCGCGAGCGTCCTGCATGTTGACATCTGCGCCCCCAGCCAAAAGCACCTTCACGGCACCGATCTGTCCAGCGACCGCGGCGTCGTGGAGGGGCGAGTTGCCGGGACGATCCCGGGCGTCCACGCTTGCCCCTGCTTCCAGCAACAGTCGTAGCACTTCGGCGTGACCTTCGCTCGCCGCGAAGTGCAAGGGCGTCTTGTTTCTTTCGTCGGGCACATTCGGATCCGCACCGTTTGCGAGCAAGAGATGGACCACCTCGCCATACCCGCGTCGCGCGGCAATGTGCAACGCTGTGTCGGTCGATGGCGCACCCGCCGTGTTTATCCCCCCCTGGACCAGCAGCCGGACAACGCCAAGATTGTTGTTTTCCGCGGCCCTGTGCAGGGTGGTCTTCCCCCGCTTGGTGGTTGCGTTCAGATCGGCGCCGTAGTCTGCGAGCAACTGGACGATACTCGGGTCGTTGCAGGTAGCCGCCTGGTGCAAGGGGGTTTCGCCGTGCTTGTTGCCGGCCTCGATGTTTGCTCCAGAGTCAATCAGGAAATGCGCCACCTCGACGCGACAGCTAGCGGCAGCCTTGTGCAGCGGGGTGTCGTCGTAAGAGTTCAAACGGTTGACGTCGGCCCCGCTTTTCAAGAGCTTCCTGGCCGCGTCGAGCTGGCCCGCCGCGGCGGCATAGTGGAGCGGTGTCTGTTCATCTGCATCTGTGGTGTTGGGACTCACACCCGCCCGCAGGGACTTTCCGAGCTCCGCGATGTTTCCGGTCATCGCCGCCTCAAAAATCGTCATCCGCGGCGCGGAGTCGCAACCCGCAAGGACCGCGAGTCCCTGGGCAAGGATGATCAGTCGGACACCACGGAAAAAGACGCTCATGAAAACCTCGCAACTCTGGTCTGTACAACCCCTCGCCGATAGCCGGTAGTTGCCGTCCTCTCCGCCAAAAAAGAACACAGAATGACGGAAAAGTAAAAGACTCGCCGATAGGCGGTAGTTGCCGTCCTTTGCGCCTCCTCGCGGGTACCGACCTCTGCGGCACGCCGCAAAACTGCACGGGTTCTCTCGTCCAAAGCGGCAGATCCCGTGGCCATCCCTTCCGAGTCTGCCTCGCTTTGAGGACAGCGGCTCGTTGCTCGCCCCTTAGGTCAACGCCAACGCCTGCACCGGCTCCCCCCTCGCATCGCCTCGTATGTTTATTAGTATATCAGAAAACCTTAATTCTGTGACAGAGTTCTCACCCGGGCATGATTGTGTGACGGAGATCTCACCAGGGCATGATCTTGTTCATGAAATTCATCGGCCGACCGATGCTTTGGTTCATACCGGACACATTGCCGCTGATGTGCTGAGTGGCTGCCGTGATGGCGGCCATCTGATTGTTCATGGTTTGGACGCTCGCGGTCATCGTGCCGACGCGACCGTCCAACGACTGCATGCTCTGATCCATGGCTGCGATGTGCAGGTTGACGTCCCTCATGGCATCGAGCATCGGAGGCATCGCCCTCATCTGCCCGGAGATGGTCACCACGGTCGCGTTCATGGCCGTCACGGTGCCGGTGAGGTCGTCCAGGTTCACGGAGATGTCCCGCACGCTGCTCGTGAGCGCATCTATGTTCTGTGAGATCTGACCCATGCGCTCAGACATGAAGCCCAAGTTGAGGTACACGCTGGTCGCCATCCTGTCCACGTCCTCCACCAGGCTGAAGATCAGATAGAAGCCGTAGGCCGCGAGCAGCACGAACGCGAACAGTGAAGGGAACACGACCATCTGCCAGCGGCGGTTGCCCTGTACCATCGAGGTCACCAGGGCGCAGAGGATGTCGTGGTCCGAAAGCGACGTCTCGCCGCCTCCCGGTATGCCCGTCCCTGGCCCAAAGGAGCACGTCGCCTCTTTGGTGTTCCGGGTCTCTTCTTCCCTTGGTGTCTTGCTCGTCACGACGTCGCCAACCCCCCACTTAAGAACCGGCTCGCGGCCCGCTTGTCGCCGCCTTCCCTCTCTCATACACGGCACTTAGCGTTCCGTCAAATGGCGGTCTCCGCGGGGCGCCCCCGGGGCGGCATGACCGCCATGGCCTGAAAAAGAAAAAGCCTGACACCTAGGTCTACTTTGTCACAGTACCCATCGGGCGGACGCCTTACTCAAGCGGTTGTTTCGCATAGGCGAAATCGATAGACGCCCGTCGTCTTCGATGGCGGACTTCCACTTGTCGGATCACCTCATCAACACCGACGCCGCGTCTCGGTATAAAGTGCGCAGAAGCCCTTCCAATGCCCCCGGGCGATGGGTATCGATGACGACGGCGAGCTGACGCTCCGCCGCGGTCAGGGGCTCCTTCGAGGCCATCTGGGCATCAAGGATCGCAAGATCCGCCTCGGAGGCATCACGCCCTTCCATCATCCTCGAGGCCACCCGTTCTCGCAGAACCGCCTGCGGCGCCTCCATCGCCAGGATCGTACAGGGGCAACCCTTCTCAGTCGCCAGCTCCAGGAAGGGCCTGCGCTGTGCCGCCCGAAGGAAGGTGGCGTCCACCAGCGGGCTGTAGCCCGCCTCGAGGATGAGGGACGCAAGATCGGCAAGACGGGCATAGGTCCGGGCGCCTGCCTCTGGCGCGTAGATACCCGCATCCTTTCCGGAGTCCGTACGGGCGTCCGCCGGCAACCAGAAAAGCCGTTTGCGTTCCACGTCCGAGCGGACGTGAATGAGCGGCAGCCGCTCCCGCAGGACCGCCGCGAGCCGGCTCTTGCCGCTGCCCGAAACCCCATGGGTAATCAAGAGCCGCTTCGGACGCGGTCGCGTATAGCCCTCGGCCAGGGCGACGTAGCGTTCGAAATCCGCCCTGTCCCTCGCCGCCTCCTGTGCGTCCACATCCGACTGACCGAGACGGATCGCCGTGACCTTCGCACGCACCATGGCGCGGTAGACCTTATAGAGATCGAGCAGCAGCAGCCCATCGTAGTCCCCCGAGATCTCGAGGTAGCGGTTGAGGAGGCGGCGAGCCGGAGCCTCCTCGCCGGCCTCCTCGAGGTCCATCACCAGGAAGGCCACTTCGCTCATGGTGTCGATCCAGCGCAGCCCCGGATTGAACTCGATGCCGTCGAAGATCACGAGCTCCCCGTCGACGAGCGCGATGTTGCCACGATGCATGTCGCCATGGCACTCCCTGATCCGCCCCTCCCGTTTGCGTCGTTCCACCGTCCGCCGCAGGGCGGCGAGTCGCGCGTCGGTCCATCCCTCCAGGGGCCGCAGCCTGGCGAGCGCCGCCCGGTCCCGGAGCCGGGAGCGGATCTGGGCAAAATTCTCCTGCATCGGCGCCCGCACCGCCTCCGGGGTACCAAACGGGCTGTCTTCCGGCGCCGCGGGAATGGCGTCGTGGAAACCCGCGACCCGCTCGGCGATACGGTCGGCAAGCTCGGGCGTGACCGGGAGGCGCGTGAGCAGGGCATCCTGACTGAAGCGGCGCATCTTGACCGCGTATTCCAGCGCCTCGCCCTCCCCCCCGACCGCTGGAGCGTCGGGCGTGCCCGTAATGGGCACGACGTCCAGGTAGATGTGCGGAGCCAGGCGGCGGTTGAGGCGCAGCTCTTCCCAGCAGCAGAAGCGGCGCCGCTCAAGGGTCGAGAAATCCAGAAACCCGAGGTTCAACGGCTTCTTCAGCTTGTACGCGTAGGCCCCCGCCAGCAGAACGTGCGAGATATGGGTCTCGATGTGCTCCACCCGCGCGACCGGATGCGGATACGCTCCCGCTTGCTGCAGGCCCTGGACCAGTCGGTCGAAATCAGACATGCGCTCGCACCTCGGATCTGGAGCTGTGGCCGTACCCTTCGGTAACGACCTGGCAGATTATTGACAGAGATCAATCGAGCGACAGTGCGCGCCGCCGCTCCCCCTCCGGACGACTATTAATTATCGATACTTTTAACAGGGAAGTGGTCCCGCAACGGACGTGAGGTGACCGCCACGAGCGCATGGAAGCGGAAGTGAACCAGGTCGGCGAAACAGCGAACGACGCTCGCCACCAGTATTTCGGAGAAAGAGGAGAAACTGCATGGATATCCAACTAGCCGACGTGACCGTACACATCGATCAGACCCTGGAACGCGACGACCGCGCCCGGATCGAAGACGAGCTGCGCGCCATCGACGGTGTCGTCAGCGTACACAACCCGGATGACCGGCCGCACCTCGCGATTGTCGAGTACAACCCGGACAAGACCTCGAGTGCGGACATCCTGAATACCATTACAGGCCAAGGTGTCCATGCCGAGCTGATTGGGTTGTAGCGTCCCCGCAGACCTGGGTCCGGCAGCGAACGCGACCCCTATTCACGCACGGGCAAGCTGAGTGAAGAGGGACCGCGTTGCGGTCGAGCCCCGGAAGGAGCCAGCGCAATGCCAAGCGACTTTGTCAGTACCAACGCCGACAGCTTAAACCGCTGGTTCGACGAGCGTTTCGCCCTCAAGATGGAAGAGACGCGCAAGAACAAGACCCCCGTCCTCACCCTGATGGTTACCCGTGGCACCCTCGATTGGGCCTATCCCCCGTTCATTATCGGCTCCACCGCCAAGGCCCTGGGGTGGGACGTTACCTTATTCTTTACATTTTACGGACTCGGCCTGCTGAAAAAGGAGCTCGACCTCAAGATCAGCGCCCTCGGCAACCCGGCCATGCCCATGAAGATGCCGTTCGGTCCGCCCTGGTTCCGGGACGTCGAGTGGAAGATGCCCAACCTCATTATGGCGGCCATTCCCGGATTCGAGAGCCTTGCCACTTCTTTGATGCGCGAAACCCTGCGCCAGAAAGGCGTCGCTGCGGTCGAGGAGCTGCGAGACATCTGCGTGGAGAGCGAGGTCAGACTGATGGCCTGCCAGATGACCGTGGACCTGTTCGGATGGAAGAAGGAGGACTTCATCCCCGGCATCAGCGAATGGGCGGGTGCTGCAACCTTTCTCACGGTGGCCCAGGAAGCCGACGTTTGCCTTTATACCTGAGTCCCCCACCGCTCTCTCCGGGAGCGGTGGGTAGGGAGGTGCCCCTTTCTTCTCATCTCCCAGCAATGCTCGCAACCGAGAACCAATAAGCCAGGTTAATGGGCGGAGAAGCCCCTCTTGCGTCTCCGGCTAGATTGCGATATTATTAAAAAACTTTTTTGCTGTCTTCTTCCACTTCACCAACAGAGAATATCGCCCATGACCGTTGAGCGTATTGTCCTGGCCGTCGCCGGGTCCTTCATCCTGCTTTCCCTTGGTTTGGCTCACTACGTCAATCCCAACTGGCTCTGGTTCACCGCTTTCGTCGGAGCGAACCTGTTCCAGTCGGCCTTCACGGGGTTCTGTCCCCTGGCCCTGATCCTAAAGCGCGTCGGACGGGAGCCTGGATCCGCGTTCTAAGCTAAGGATCCGGTCAAGGTACAAAAAGGCCCGCCTCGCAGCGGGCTTTTTTTTACGCTCGATTGCAGACCCGGCATGTCTGTCCCATGCTTGAAGCGTCCCCACAACAAACAAAGGAGAACGCCATGTCCATAGAGCGCGCCTTGTTCGCCTTCGGCGGCGTGATGGTGATGCTGACCTCCCTTCTGGCCCTGTTCCACCACCCGGCATGGACCTGGTTCACCCTCTTCATCGGCTTTAACTGCCTGCAGAGCTCGTTCACTGGATTCTGCCCGCCACGCTACCTGTTCCAACGCATGGGGTTGAAGAGCGAACGGGAAATCGCGTTGGACCAGGCTTAACAGACCCCTGAAAAAGGGACTTTTCGACGGCCTGTGTGCGGCACATGGATGTGCCGCCAATTTCAACTTGTTGAAATTGAAGGAATCGGGAAACCGCGCTTTTCCGGTTCCGTGTTGAAAAAATGCCATGGATGGCTTTTTTCAACGACCTGTTAAGTCAAAGGTCACTCATCCAGGGGGCGAGCCCATAGGTCGTGCTCGCCAGCGGCCGTGACCTCCACCTCGATGAAGTCCCCGGGCTCGAGATCCCAGGCCCCGGGGACGATGACCGTCCCGTCGATCTCCGGGGCGTCGGCGTAGCTGCGCGCAACGACCTGCTCCTCTTCGACCTCGTCCACCAGCACCGTCAGGCGCTGTCCGACCCGCTCGGCGAGCTTCTCCCAACTGATCTGCGCCTGCACGGCCATGAATCGCTCCAACCGTTCCTCTCGGAGGTCCTCGGGCACCGGATCCGACAGCTCGTTGGCCGCCGCTCCCGCGACCGGCGAGTAAGCGAAGCATCCCACGCGATCCAGCCTCGCCTCTTGCAGAAAATCCAACAGCGCCGCGAACTCCTCTTCGGTTTCGCCGGGAAAACCGACGATGAAGGTGCTGCGCACCACCAGCTCAGGACAGATCTCCCGCCACCGCGCGAGACGATCCAGAACCCTCTCGCTGGCGGCCGGCCGGCGCATGGCGCGGAGCACCCGGGGACTCCCATGCTGCAGCGGCATATCCAGATAGGGCAGGATTTTCTCCTCCGCCATCAGCGGTATCAGGGCGTCCACATGGGGATAGGGATACACATAGTGCAGCCGCACCCAGGCAGGAAGCTCGCCCATGGCCCGGGCCAGGGTGGCGACGTCGGTCCTGAGCGGTCGACCGTCCCAGAAGTCGGTGCGATAGCGCAGATCCAAACCGTAGGCACTGGTGTCCTGAGAGACGATCAGCAACTCGCGCACACCCGCCTCCACCAGCGTCGATGCCTCCCGCATGACCTCCCCGATAGGGCGGCTCACCAGGTCGCCCCGCAGACTCGGGATGATGCAGAAGCTACAGCGGTGGTTGCAGCCCTCGGAGATCTTCAGGTAGGCGTAGTGATGCGGCGTGAGCTTGACGCCCTGCGGCGGAAGCAGGCTGATAAAAGGGTCCTCCGGCGGCGCCAGGTGAGCGTGCACCGCCTGCATCACCTCCTCATAGGCGTGGGCGCCGGTCACCGCCAGCACCTGTGGGTGGGCCCCTCGCACCATGTCCGCCCGCGCCCCCAGGCAGCCGGTAACGATGACACGGCCGTGCTCCCTCACCGCCTCGCCGATGGCGTCCAGGGACTCGTCCACCGCCGCGTCGATGAAGCCGCAGGTGTTGACGATGACCAGATCCGCGCCGTCGTACGTGGGCGCTACGCCGTAGCCCTCCGCCCGCAGCTGGGTGAGTATGCGCTCGGAGTCCACGGTCGCCTTGGGACAGCCGAGACTGACGAAGCCGATCCGGGGCATGTCGGTGTGCTGCATCACGCCGGTTGCGCTCAGTGGTCGAAGAGCGCACGACGGTAGCGTCGGCCGCGCTCGTCGTCCGGGTCCAGCATGTCCAGCAGCACCATCAGCGCCTTCTGAGGCAGACCGCCTCGGTAGTCGGGGGCGCGCCGTTGGAGCTCCGCCAGATGATCCAGCGCTGCATCGAAATCGTCCGCCATGAGGCGCAGGGAGGCCAGTGCAAATCGGGTATCCCGATCCGCCGGATCCTGCCCCAGAGCCGCTTCGAGCTCCACCTCGGGGACTGTGTCGCGCGCCGCAAGAATTAGGGCCAGGTGGGTATGCAGACGCTCGATCTCCGGGTGCTCGCGCAGGGTCTGTGGCAAGGCGTTGAGCACGGCATAGGCGTCTTCGTGACGATCCGCCTGCATCAGCAGCTTGGCCAGCAGCAGCGGGAGCGATGGGTTGTCGGGCTCGGCCATGGCCGCCTCGGCTAGGACCTGCACGGCCTTGTCCCGATCGCCGCACTGCCAGGCCTTGAGGGCCGCGGCCTGCGCCTTGTCGGCGAGGGGTACGATGTGGCGCTCGATCAGCTCCCGATAGTCCGCCTCCGTCTGCATGCCGTGGATGTGCTCCACCGGCTCGCCGTTGCGAAACAGCTTGCAGGAGGGCAGGCTCTTGACCGCGTACTCCCGGGCGATCTCCTTCTGCCGATCCGTATCCACCGTGACCAACAGAAAGCGTCCCGCGTACTCCTGCGCGAGTCGCAGCAGCAACTCCCGCTGGCGCCGGGATGGCCCGGCCCAGGAGGCCCAGAAGTCTACAAGGACCGGACCCTTGCGGGAGTTCGCCAGCACCAGTTGCGGAAAATTATCACGTGTCGCTTCGAGTACGAGGGGTTGATCCGGCATGCGGTTAACGAGGCCCGTGGGACGATTGCAGCTTGAGCATTGAGCAATGGTATGGGCCAGGCCGCCGGGACTCAAACTGCGAAGGTGCGAAACGGCCTTTCGCCAACATGTCAACACTTGACCATTGATCAGTAATCGGTAGGATACTGATTATTCCGCCGAGGACTTTTTAGAACGCCGTTCCCGAGCGCTTTTCCAAAACAAGGTCCGTCCCCGAGGCGCGCGCAGTCCGTCGAATTCGCCCTGTTCGCCACCACCTACCGATCTGGCTGGACAAGCAGGATCATTCGACCTTCGTGAAAGCACTACCAATGATGGAGGTATCGAAGGTGAAGAACTGTAAGATGTGTAAATACAGTCAGTTGTGTAACGATCTTCCAGGCGTTTGTGTGCTGATCCCCTACATCGCGGTCGCCGTTGTCGCCATCGCCATGGGCTACCTCTTCGTCACTCAGGAGCTCATGTAGACGACGCCTCGACGGGGGGCCGCCTCCAATCCCGCCGCTCCCCGAACCGGCCGCTGCATCACGACTCCAGAGTCCGGAGTCCCGCCCGTCGACCGCTGCGGCCGGCCCCATGTTGATGATATCCTCGGATATGAGTGGCCACCCCAAGATGAGCCGGCCGCGCAGAGAACCGATAAACTTCGTTAACTTGACGTTTTATCGCTCTGTTTATTAACGTCTGATATCGGTACTCTGAGACCCATTCGCGCCTTGCCTACAGGCAGCCCCACCACGCCCGACATCGATGAGCGACCGCCTCACCCGAATCTACACCCGCCGCGGCGATGACGGCACCACCGGGCTGGCCGACGGCACCCGCCTGCCGAAGGATCACCTTCGCATCGAAGTGCTCGGCTGCCTTGACGAGCTGAGCAGCCAGATCGGCTTGGTGGCCGCTCATGTTGGCAGGGAGGGGCTCAAGGAGCTGCCCCGCATCCAGAACGAGCTGTTCGAGCTGGGGGCCGAGCTTGCGGTGCCGGGGAGCGAGCGTGTCCGACAGACGGACGTCGGCCGCCTGGAGCAGGTCCTTGACGCCTACAATGCGGACCTGCCGCCGCTCAAGGAGTTTATCCTGCCCGGCGGTGGCACCGCCGCCGCCCACTGCCACCTCGCGCGGGCGGTGTGCCGCCGCACCGAGCGCCGACTGGTTCAGCTGTCCCGCACCGAGGCGGTCAATCCGCAGACCTTGCGTTACGTCAATCGACTCTCGGACCTGCTCTTCGTCCTCGCCCGGGTACTCTCTCGGCGCAACGGCGGACATGAGGTCTTCTGGCAACCCGGAGCTTTCGCATGAAGCAACCCATCGCGCTCATCGGCGTCGGCGAAATGGGGGGCGTCTTCTCCCGCGGCTTTTTGCGCCTCGGTCACCCCGTCTACCCGGTGACCCGCGGCATGTCCCTGGAGGCAGCCGCATCCAGTCTGCCCCAGCCCGCCCTCGTCCTCGCCGCGGTGGCCGAAGGTGACCTGCACTCGGTGCTCACCGGCCTGCCGAAGCCTTGGCGGGACCGTCTCGCGCTACTGCAGAATGAGCTCCTGCCCAAGGATTGGGAGGGCCTGCCAACGCCCACGGTCATTTCTGTCTGGTTCGAGAAAAAGCGGGGCATGGACCACAAGGTCATCATCCCCTCCCCCATCTTCGGCCCGCAGGCACAGCTGCTCGCCGACGCCTTGGCCACCCTCGACATCCCGACCCGCATCCTGGAGGACGCGGACGAGCTGCTGTTCGAGTTGGTGGTGAAGAACCTCTACATCCTCACAACGAACATCGCGGGGCTGCGCACTGGCGGCACGGTCGGCGAGCTCTGGTCCGCCCACCAAGACTTCGCCCGCCGGGTCGGCAATGAGGTTATCGACCTGCAGGAAGCCCTCGCGGGCGGGCGCTTCGACCGTGAGGCCCTGTTCGGCGCCTTGGCTCGCGCGTTCGACGGCGACCCGGCCCACAGGTGCATGGGCCGCAGCGCGCCGGCACGGCTGGCGCGCACACTGGCCTTGGGCGATGCCCACGGCCTCGCGCTGCCCGCCCTGCGCGAGATTCAAACCGGGAGCTGATCTCTGAGACCGAACGACCTTCTCTCGCCAATGAGCTCCGAGTCCGCTGCAATCCAGCCCCGCAGTCAGGTCCGGCTGCACCTGGAGATACACCTCGAGGAAGGCACCGAAGCGCTCTCGACCCTCGGCGAGGAGCCGTTGGACTGCACCCTCGGCGACGGTACCCTCGTACCCGGGCTGGAACGTCTCCTGCTGGGCCTCGAACCGGGCGCGGACGTGCGTTTTCTCGCCGACGGAAGTTACCTTTACGGGTCACGCAGCGAGGAGAAGATCCACTGGCTACCGCGAGAGGGGTTTCCTGAAGATCCCACGCCGGGCCAGGTCGTCGCCTTCGGCGCGCCCGGAGGACAGGAAACCGCGGGCATTGTGCTGGCAACGGAGTCGGACCGGGTTCAAGTGGATTTCAACCATCCGCTTTCCGGACGCTCGCTAAGGATCCGGGTTCATATCCTCGCCGTTTCCAATCTGAACAAGGCCCAGGAAAACCCCTAGATTCCGCCTCTTTTCCGAGACCCGATGGATCCCCTATCCTGAAGAAACATGGACATCCTTCTCGCAAACCCCCGCGGCTTCTGTGCCGGCGTCGACCGCGCGATCGAGATCGTCGAGCGCGTGATGGAGATCTACGGTGCGCCCGTGTATGTGCGCCATGAGGTGGTGCACAACCGCTTCGTGGTGGACAGCCTCAAGAGGCGCGGCGCGGTGTTCGTGGACGAGCTCGACCAAGTACCCGAAGAGGCCACCGTGATCTTCAGCGCCCACGGCGTCGCCCAAAGCGTGCGCAAGGAGGCGGACGCGCGCAATCTGCGGGTCTTCGACGCCACCTGTCCCCTCGTCACCAAGGTCCACCTGGAGGTCGCGCGCCACTGCAAGTATGGGTTCGAGGTCGTGCTGATCGGCCACCGCGGCCACCCGGAGGTCGAGGGCACCATGGGGCAGTGCCGTGGAGACGGCGGCCGCATCCACCTGGTGGAATCGGTCTCGGACGTGGCGCAGATCGAGATCCCCGATCCGTCGCGTGTGGCTTACGTGACCCAGACGACCCTTTCGGTGGACGACACCAGGGCCATCATCGGCGCACTCCAGGAGCGATTTCCCGAGATCCAGGGTCCAAAAAGGAGTGACATCTGCTATGCGACCCAGAACCGTCAGGACGCGGTGAAGGCCCTCGCCCGTGGCTGCGATCTGGTGCTGGTCGTCGGATCCCCCAACAGCTCCAACTCGAACAGATTGCGCGAGATTGCCGAGAAACAGGGCACCGACGCCCACCTGATCGACGGACCGGACGATATCCGCCGCGATTGGCTCTCCGACGGTCCACGTGTCGGACTCACCGCGGGCGCCTCCGCCCCGGAGGTCCTGGTCGAAAAGGTGATCAGCCGCCTCAAGGATTGGGGGGCTACCCACGTGGAGGAGCAGTCGGGAATCCGCGAGCAGGTCGTCTTTGCCTTGCCCCGAGAGCTCATCCCAGAACCAGGCACTTCTGCCTCATCCCGCATCACCGAACCGGCATCACACGAAGCCGAAGCGTAAAGGCCTCATGCTAGACTACGTCAACTATCGGCTCTGGCGCACCGAGAGCCGCCATGGTTCGTCAGTCGAATGTTGTACCGGTCTCAAGCGACCAACTCGGCACGAAATGGGGTGGCAAGAGCAGCTATGAGCGACATCCTTGTCATCGGTGGCGGCGTCATTGGCCTGCTCACGGCCCGGGAACTGGCTGAGGCCGGGGCCGGCGTCACCCTGGTGGAGATGGGAGAGACCGGACGCGAGGCATCCTGGGCCGGCGGCGGAATCATCTCGCCCCTTTACCCCTGGCGTTACGCCGACTCGGTAACGGCGCTGTCCCTGTGGGGCCAGCGCGCTTATCCGGACCTCTGCGCCCGTCTGCGCGAGGAGACCGGCATCGATCCCGAGCACATCCGTACCGGCCTCCTGATTCTGGACCAAGAAGAACATGAACAGGCCCTGACCTGGGCCGAGACCCACGGTGTCCCCATTGAGGTCGTGGATGGCGACAGCCTGCGCAACGCCGAGCCCGCACTCGGCCCCCAACCCGAACGTGCGCTCCTGTTACCCGAGGTCGCTCAAGTGCGTAACCCGCGCCTCACCAAGGCCCTGCGCCGCTCCATCGAGAAACGGGTACAGATCCGCGAACAGGAGGAAGTGATCGAGATCCTGGTGGAGAAGGATCGCACCGTCGGCGTGCGCACCCAAAGGGGCACGGCCGCAGCGGACAAGGTCGTCATCTGCACAGGTGCCTGGACCGCCAAACTGCTGGAACAACTCGGGCGCACGCCAGACATACTCCCGGTGCGCGGCCAGATCATCATGTTCTACGCCAAGCCGGATCTGGTCAATCATGTCGTCCTCTACCGGGATCGGTACGTGATTCCGCGCAAAGACGGGCGCATCCTCATCGGCAGCACCCTCGAGGACACGGGCTTCGTCAAGGCGACCACTGCAGAGGCCAAGGAGGATCTTTACCGTACCGCCGTCGAGATCGTCCCTCTGCTCAAGCGCACACCCATCGAAGACCACTGGGCCGGCCTGCGCCCCGGCTCTCCAAGCGGTATACCGTACATCGGCGCCTACCCCGGAATTGGGGGTCTGTACGTCAACGCCGGACACTTCCGCAACGGCCTCGTCACCGGTCCCGCCTCGGCACGCCTTGTGACGAACCTGCTTCTGGACCGTGCCCCCTTCACGGATCCTGCACCCTACGCCCTCGACGCAAGCCGTTGATCCTTCTTCCCTGCCGGCCACGGCAAATCCGTTCTAACCAGCCTGATCGCATGTAAGTTGCGATCGGGGGACCGAATTGCGGGTCATGCGCAGATAGTCGAAGACACGCCGAACATTACGGGCGAGCTTGTCGATAGTGGCGGCGACGCTGTCGCGGCTCTTGGATTTGATTAAGCCGGTGGCGAAGCGACGCAGGCGCGTGATGTTT
>JAYEJW010000300.1:0-2213 GCA_034716535.1 Pseudomonadota bacterium | reverse complement strand
TCGCAGGAGCCCGAAAATTCCCGGCGCGACTACAAAAAATCAACAAGTTGCGAGATATTCTGTCCCTATTGAACGAGTTTCCATGAAATCTTTAATCATGGGGACATATTGTAACAGGTTGTTTTGATGTGGAAAAGTGACTTTCGATTCAGGCACTAGTATACTTATCGCTTCGACGTACTCTATTAGTGTTTCGTTCTTCGGGCGTTTGCGCTTCTCCGAACGCAACTGCTTCTCCACGACCTCTTTTGCAATGCGATATCCGTGTGACACTTCGTCGCGGTCGTTCGAGTAACGCGAGTTTGTCAGCCAAATGTCGTGGTTGCTAACGATGCTGCTAAGTGCGCTCAAATCCGTGTAGTGAAAAAACCGCTGGTCCGGCTGAACGGCCTGGACCAAGTAATTGTGAAACGACTGAATCGAATCGAGAAACACGCTGAGAGCGTCGATTTGAACCTGCTGGCGATCGATGTCCATCCTGAAACTCTCTCTAACATTGCCATTGGCGCTCGGATCGGCCTGTTGCCGGACATTTGATTGCACGGCCCGACTCCCGTAGTCGATAAGCATAGACGCAACCGCGTCACCCTGCTCCTGCGAAATTTCTGTTTCCTCAACGACGCAGAGGAGACAGACGATGCACGATCAAGATTGTGAACGAGATTCGTCGGGCGCCCGTGTCCCTTGGAACAAAGGCAAGCTGACCGGCCAGAAGCGCTCCTTCACGCTCAGGCAAATCTGGGAGATCCGTATCCGGCTGCAGATCGCTGGCAGGGTGCGTGATCTCGCGCTGTTCAACCTCGCTATCGACAGCAAACTGCGCGGCTGTGATCTGGTGCGACTTCGGGTCAGAGATGTCGCGCACGGAGACCAGCTCGTTTCTCGGGCAACTGTGCTGCAGCAAAAGACCGGGCGACCTGCCCGCTTCGAGTTGACGGAGCAAACCCGAGAGGCACTGCAGACGTGGATCGCCGAGCGGAATCTTTCCGGCGATGATTTTCTGTTCCCCAGCCGGGTTCGTTCTTCGTGTCATATCTCGACACGCCAGTATGCACGGATTGTCAACGGGTGGGTGAGCCTCATCGGGTTGAACCCGTCCGATTTCGGAACCCACTTGTTACGACGAACCAAAGCAACGCTGATCTACCGCCGGACGAAGAACTTGCGAGCGGTTCAGCTACTGCTCGGGCACGCCAAGCTAGAAAGTACCGTCCGATACCTCGGGATCGAGGTGGACGACGCACTGGAGATCGCCGAGCGGACGGAGGTCTGACGCCGGAGGGACAGAGGCGACCAACGGTTCTGGTCGCCTCCCGCTTTAATTCCTGGGCCGATGATCGCAGGCGTCCTCAACGGACGCAGTCCGGCCATGAGCTGCCGGTCGTAGTTGAGGCGGCGAATGACGGGTCTATACAGTTAGCCGCCGCTCACAGATGTCACCCCGGACTGCGATTAACTGTTTTCCCTTCGCTTGTGCCGATGCACGCCTCGAGTTTTTGGGTTCGCTTACCACATTGATACTAAACCGTAATCCCGGATTACTGAACTTCATGACGAGTAGTTCCCAGCTATCAATAGGACTTTGGTCCAATATGCGCCTAAGGATTGACCGTGTAATCTACACAGGGTTCGTTATCGGAACCCTCTATGACGCATCCCGACAAAATGGCACGAACACAGGTCCTGGTCTACCTTCTGGAGGACGATGCGTCAGTGCGACGCGCTTTTTCCAGGCTTCTCCAAACGGCTGGAATCGAAGTTCGCGAATTTGGGACTGTCGAAGAATTCCTGCGGTACCCCGTCAAGCCCTGTCGCGCCTGTGTGGTGGCCGATACGCTCTTGCTGAGGGGCGTCGATATCGACCTTCCGCGACGCCTACACGGGGCGGGACGCAACATTCCGGTGATACTGGTGACCACTGAAGAAGACGGCCGTACCCTGGCGGCCGCGAAATCAGCAGGCGCGGTGAGTTTCTTTCACAAACCGGTGGATGGACAGGCGCTCATCGATGCTGTTGAATGGGCCGTGAGTGATCCTAAGCCGCTTGCTCTTCCAGACCAGCCCGCAGAATAAGGAGACACTATGAACCATACCATTACCCACAACTCTCCCCGATGCTGCGCTGAGCCTCGAGCGCGAGCACGAAATCGGGGACGCGTTGCAGACCGATCCAGAGCGTTTTCGGGCCTGGGAAGCCATCGTTTTTCCGGTTT
>JAYEJW010000299.1:0-2252 GCA_034716535.1 Pseudomonadota bacterium | reverse complement strand
GTTCCCCCCTGCTCGCGGTCGCCGGACTGGTACTTGTCGTAGTGGTCGTAGAACTGGTTGATGGCCTGTTTGACCAGGGGCGGGAGCTGAGGCGGGGGGACCGAATCGCGATCTGCTTACGGAACCGCCGGTCTTCATCCTCGTCTGCAACAACACCAGCGTCTCCCGCGAGGTGCACAAGGAGATCGCCGGCTACGAGTACGACAGGCAGGACGGTGAGCGCGTTATCGTTCCTAGCAATTACCCTCTGTTCTCCAACTACGACCCCCTCCCCCAGGAGCCGCGCCCGCGTTCGCCGACGCTGCTGATCGATTCCGACGCCCTGGAGCAGGGCGACCAGATCGACAAGGGCTTCAAGAAGGTCTTTGCGGCCGAGATTGAGCAGTTCCGTCGCGCCTTCCGGATACGTCACCCCGACAAGTCCGCCGACGACACCGACGACGGGACCCTGCTGCGTGAGGTCGTCAACACCGTCGGCAAGCCGGGTAGCCTGGGCTCCCATGTCCGCTGCGTGGTCTCCGTCTCCATGCTCACCGAGGGCTGGGACGCCAACACCGTGACCCACATCTACGGGCTCCGTGCCTTCGGCTCCCAACTGCTGTGTGAGCAGGTGGCCGGCCGGGCACTGCGCCGCCGCAGCTACTTCCTGGACAAGAAGACCAAGACCTTCCCACCCCACTACGCCCACTGCATTCGCAATCGTGTGGCAACGATGCGGCCCTGACCTTGCCGAGCGTTTCTATGTTCCCGGTTACGACGATTATCTGCGAACGACCAAGAGACGTAGGAGCGGAGAACACACCAACCTGTGATGCCTGCGACCGCGAGGCGGAATCGCTGGCGGCCCGCTACGAATCTGCGACCTTTGAGGACGTCCACGGCGACGTTCTCGATCTCTTGCCAGACTCCGACGGCTTGGTTCTAGACTTTCATATTGCCTTTCACATCGGGCGGTTATCGGCAACGGATCCGAACAGCTGCTTCCACATCATTTCCAAAGACACGGGCTTCGACTCGCTTATAGAACACTTGAAAACCCGGAAAATCTACGCCCAGAGAGAAAAGGATCTCGCGGAAATTCGGAATAGAACGTGGCGCCAACGGTCATGGCGGATACGTCCGGAGAGCCGTTGGCGGCGAGGACGGATCGATATCAACAACAGTTCAAAGTCTTGCCGTCCGGCATTGTCGGTGGGCCGGCGCTCGAGTCTGGTCGTGGGAGAGAATATTGGACGGATCTTCCCCGCCGAATTTTGCTTGTCGGGTCGGGGACACGCCGAGGCTTGGCGTCCGGTTCAGCAGCAGCGGTCCAGTCGTTCAACGCGACGCAATGCAGGGCCATATTGATTGCAGAATAGCTCGGCTCGCCGGCGGTTCCGCGGATGTGCGTCCTGGTTTCTCTCGTTCTGGGCGCTACCAATCCCTTAAAGCACGGCTGCCACTCTCCAACGGCACGCTGGGTCCACCCGTATCACTGATGAAGTTGATTAGGCGCCAAGCTAAGGGGTCGCCGACGCGGGCGAATAGGAAGCTGGCGTGTCGGCGCTCGTCCTTGACCAGTGGATCCTCGTAGCTGGTGATGATCTCGAAACGAGAGGGAAGCGTGGGGACCGGGGATTCCGCGGCGGAAGACGTCGGCAAGTCCGGCATCAGCATGGCTTGCTGAGCGATGGGTGATGTTGCGTCTTCGGCGCGCGCTCCCACAGCCCGGAAGCCGGGCGCAAGAATCACCTCGGCGATGCGATTCAAAAGATCCTCCTGCTCCCGGATCTCACCCGCAAGATACTCCGCCGCGGACTGAGCCTCCCCCTTTGCGATATTGCTCAGCAAAGCGCCGAATGCTTGCTTGATCGAGGCGGGGAGGGGATAGCGGCTTGGCACCTCTCCAGAGGCGATGGTGTTAGCGCGTCTCAGCAGCTCAACATACTCCGCAATAGTCGGGTCGAGCTCCGCCCACTGGTCGAGAACAGAGGGGTAGCGTATCTTCAGATCCGCGACCGAAAGAAAGGGAAGCTCCTCATCGTCGCCGGAGAGGAACTCCACCGTAACGCCGGGGATCGGGTCGGCATCTTCGGCGAGCGCCGTCTTGAGAAAATTGCGTATTGACCAGAACTCGCCCGGCGTCGGCTCGAGGTCGATGTCCGGACCCATGATTGCGCGGGTCAACGTCATCCAGTCGTGGGGAGGGCGGGCGAGAACTCCGACAAGAAAGGGCGAGACCTCCACGTTATCAATGATTCCGGGAGTATCCG
>JAYEJW010000298.1:0-11322 GCA_034716535.1 Pseudomonadota bacterium | reverse complement strand
CCGCCACTATCGACAAGCTCGCCCGTAATGTTCGGCGTGTCTTCGACTATCTGCGCATGACCGGCAATTCGGTCCCCCGATCGCAACTTACATGCGATCAGGCTGGTTAGAACGGATTTGCCGTGGGCGGGATCCGGGTCCGATTGCTCCGGCGGGGCGGACTGAGTACAATTCACGGTCCTCATTGCGACGAGCGGAACCTGGTCCGTTCCGCGCAAACGGGGCGTCGTGACGAGCACAACCCGCCGCAATCCATCAGACCGCGCATGAGTCAGCTGAAAATCAGCGCCGCCATGGCCGCCGAGAATCCCAAGACGAACCTGTTGGATCTCGACCGCAAGGGTTTCGAAGACCTGGTTCTGAGCTGGGGCTACAAGGCCTTCCACGGCCGCAACCTGTTCAAATGGATCCACAAGCACGGGGTGGCGGACTTCGAGGCCATGACCGATCTCTCGAAGGTCCTGCGGAACCGGCTTCAAGATACGGCGGAGATCCGTCTGCCACGGATGGTCCATACGCAGCCGTCGGCCGACGGTACACGCAAGTGGATCATGGAGCTTGCGGACGGCCAGCGGGTGGAGACCGTCTTGATTCCGGACGGGCGGCGCAGCACCATCTGCGTATCCTCCCAGGTCGGCTGCGCCCTCGATTGCTCCTTTTGCGCGACGGCTCGCCAGGGGTTCAACCGCAATCTGTCGGTCGGCGAGATCACCGGCCAGGTGTGGCACGCCACGCGCCAGCTCGGGACAGCGCCGAGCAACGTCGTCATGATGGGCATGGGTGAGCCGCTGGCGAATTTCGACGCCGTGGTCAGCGCCATGCACGTCATGCAGGACGATCTTGCCTATATGCTCTCCAAATATCGCGTCACCCTGAGTACCTCGGGTATCGTGCCCAATATCTACCGCTTGCGCGAGGTCAGCGACGTCTCCCTGGCGGTCTCTCTGCACGCCCCGGACAACGCCCTGCGGGACCGGCTGGTGCCGGTCAACCGCAAGTACCCGCTCGAGGAGCTGTTGCCCGCCTGCAAGGCGTTCATCGCCGGGGAGAGCCGGCGGCGGATTACATGGGAATATGTAATGCTCGATGGGGTGAACGACAGCCTGAGCCACGCCAAGCGCCTGATACGCCTGCTGGAGGGCATCCCTTCCAAGGTCAACCTGATACCCTTCAACCCGTTCCCCGACTCAGATTTCGTGACCTCACCGCCGGATCGGCTCGAGGCGTTCCGCCAACGGCTCTTGCGGTCCGGCCTTGTCGCGACCACACGCAAGACCCGGGGTGACGAAATCGCCGCCGCCTGTGGTCAGCTCGTGGGGCGGGTTGAGGATCGGACGCGCCGGTTGGTCAGGTTCCCCGGTTCGCAGAGGGCCGAGGCCCGATGAGACCGATGCGGATCGCCAAAGCTGCGGCGGCTGGCCTGATCTGTGCGCTCCTTGCGGCGTGCACAGGAAAGGCAGTGCGGGACGCTGATGCCACGGGCGGCCTCGGTGCCGTCCAGAAGGAAAGCCCGGCCGATCTGTACGTCAAGCTTGCTGTCGAGTACCTCAAGGACGGTCAGACGGAAACGGCCCTGCGCAAGATCAAGAAGGGGCTCAGTGTCGACGATAAAAACGCACAGGCCCATAACGTGATCGCGCTCATTTACCAGAATCTCGGACAATCCGACCTGGCGGAGAAACACTTTCGCCGAGCGGTCAGCCTGCAGCCCAAGGACCCGTACATTCTCAATGCCTGGGGCAGTTTTCTCTGTGATGAGCGCAAGTACTCCGATGCCGATGAGCAGTTTAACAATGCCTTGTCCAATCCGCTGTACGGTACGCCCTGGGTCGCGCTGACCAATGCGGGTATCTGTGCCCGCCGTTCCGGGAATACGTCCAAGGCCGAGGACTACTTGCGCCGGGCGCTCAGTGCCAACCCGGGCTTCGGTCCGGCCATGTCTGCGATGGCAGAAACGGATTACCAACAGGGGAGGTACAAGTCCGCCCGCTCGTATCTCGACCGCTACTTCAAGGCGGCGCCGGCGACGGCGCAGACACTCTTGCTGGCCGTACGCGTGGAGCGCAAGCTAGGCTCGCGCAAGCGGGCTTCAAGGTACGAGAAACTGTTGCGAAAAAACTTCCCGGACTCGCTCCAAGTCCTGGAGCTATAAGCTGTTTTGACGTCAATGAACGCCCAACCCGTACCAGGTCACGAGGAAGAAAACACCCCGGAGCTCATGGACAGCCCCGGGCGCCGCCTACGCGTCGCGCGCCAGGCCCGGGGTCTGGAGGTCGAGCAGCTCGCTGCGGAGCTACACCTTGGTCCCTCTTTGATCGAGGCCCTGGAGAGGGACGACTACGATGTCTTGCCCGGGTCCGTCTTCATTGTCGGCTATTTCCGCAACTATGCGCGGGTCGTGGGGCTGGACCCGGAGCCGCTGGTTGACGCCTACCGCTCCGCCCGCCCGGGGACGGAGCCGGCGGGGCAACGCGTATCCTCGCCGCGAACCAGGCAGCAAGTGCGCAGTGGCAACCTGTTGGTGCGGCTGGCGAGCCTCGCCATCGTCGCGGTGATCGCCGCTCTGGCCTTTGTCTGGTGGCAAGGCCAGAGCCGAATCGGGGACGCAATCCTCCCAGAGGAGGACTCGGTCGCCGATGTGGTGGCAGAGGAGGCGCAGAGGGGCGATCCGGAGCCAGCGGTCGCGATCTCCACCGAAGGGGTCCTCACGGCCCCCGCGCCCCGCGAGTCCAGTCAGACGACTCTCGTCGCCGCCGAGCCCCAGGAGCCCCAGGAGCCGCCGGTCGAGCCGGCCGCGAACCAGACCACGACCGTGACTGAACCGGCGTCTCAGGTCGTGGAGGCCGAGCCCCCGACGGAGGATGCCGCAGTCGAAGCAGACGCCGAACCCGCGGGCGCGGCGCAGGAGGACACGGCTGGTGCGGAGGACGCCGGGGAGACCGTTATCGAATTCAGCGGTCCCTGCTGGGTGGACATCCGTGACAGCGAACGCAAGTTCAAGCTTTTCGGGGAGATGCGCAAGGGCGACCGGCACGTCCTGGAGGGCAGCCCTCCCTACTCGGTCATCCTCGGCAACGCGGCGGCGGTCAAGATCACGGTCGCCGGCAAACCGTTCGCGCTGGACGACATCGCCCACGGAAACGTGGCCCGCTTCACGCTAGACCCGAAACAACAGCCCTGATCATTGCCCTGCGGCGACCGGCCTCGTAACCAAGTATCCATGGCGAAGAATATTCGAGCGATCCGGGGGATGCACGACATCCTTCCGGGGCAGATCGCCCTCTGGCAGAAACTGGAAGATCGCGCCAGGCAGGTGCTGGAGGCATACGGCTATGCGGAGATCCGCATGCCCCTCGTCGAGGTGACCGACCTGTTCAAGCGTTCCATCGGTGAGGTCACAGATATCGTCGAAAAGGAGATGTACAGCTTTGAGGACCGGAATGGCGATAGCCTGAGTCTGCGGCCCGAGGGAACCGCAAGCTGCGTGCGTGCCGCCATCGAGCACGGCCTGCTGGCTCAGCCTCACCGCCTCTGGTACCGCGGCCCCATGTTTCGCCACGAGCGTCCGCAGCGGGGCCGTTACCGCCAGTTCCACCAGATCGGGGTCGAGGTTTTCGGGCTCGACGGCCCGGATATCGATCAGGAGGTGGTCTTCCTGACGCGGCGCATCTGGAGCGCTCTTGGTCTCAAGGGCCTGCGCCTTCAGATCAACAGCCTCGGTGGAAGTGAGGAGCGTGCTGCGTACCGCTCTGAGCTGGTCCGCTATCTGGAGGCGAACGCCGATCGCCTGGACGAGGACAGCCGACGCCGGCTGCAGACCAATCCCATGCGCGTGCTAGACTCCAAGCACCCGAACGCGCAGGAAGTCGTTGCGGGTGCGCCAAACATCATCGATCATCTGGGCGGCGAATCGCGGGCGCATTTCGAGCAGTTTCGTGTCGGGCTCGATGGTGCCGGCATCCGTTACGAGGTCAACCCGCGCCTGGTTCGCGGGCTTGATTATTACAATCGCACCGTCTTCGAGTGGATAACCGACAGCCTGGGTGCCCAAGGCACCGTATGCGCGGGTGGCCGCTACGATGGCCTGGTGGCTCAGCTCGGTGGCCGTCCCACCCCCGCCGTCGGTTTCGCAATGGGGCTGGAGCGTTTGGTGGCCCTGTTGGAGGAGACCCCACAGGCTGCCGCTGCGGCCCTAGATGCTTATCTCGTCGCCGTGGGCGATGAGGCGCAGCGCAAGGCATTGTTGTTGGCGGAGGAGCTGCGCGAGGCGGTCCCCCGATTGCGCCTCATATGCCATTGTGGAGGGGGAAGCTTCAAGAGCCAGTTCAAGAAGGCGGACCGGAGCGGCGCACGTTATGCCCTCGTACTCGGCGATGACGAATTTGCGCGGGGCGTTGCAGGCGTGAAGCCTTTGCGCGAAGAGGGCGGCCAGGCGGAAGTGGCCCTTGGAGAGCTGGCGGAGTTCTTGGCCGCGCGGATGTAGGCGCGCGCAGAGCGATCCGTTTCCGCTTTGGGCAAGTACGGCGAAAGCGTCCGCTGCATGCTGCCCGCATCATCTTATTTGGAATAACAGACTCTGTTGGAGAAACCGTGAATACGTACGAGACCGACGAGGAAAAAGTCGAAGCAATCAAGAAATGGTGGAAGGAAAACGGCTTTTCGGTCGTTGCCGGTGTGGCGATCGGTCTGGGTGCGGTCCTCGGTTGGCGCCAGTGGGGCGAATATAGAGACTCCGTGGCGCAGCAGGCCTCCGCCGCCTTCGAGCAACTCATGGCCATTGCCGATGCGGGCGATGGCGAGCCCGCGCTCAAGCAAGCCGAGCTGGTGGCAGATGAGTACGCCTCTACCTCCTATGCGGCCTTGGCCAATCTGGTGCGGGCGAGGGTCGCTCTCGAGGCCGGTGACAGCGCAGGGGCCAGTGCCGCGCTGGAGCAAACGATCGCGCAGGCGCCGGACCCCGGCATCGCGCGCATCGCAGCCCTGCGTCTGGCACGGATTCTCATCGCAGAGGGCGACCTGGCTGCGGCGGGCGGCATCCTGGAACAATACGACGACGGCGGTAGCTTCGGCGGTGACTTCGAAGCCCTGCGCGGAGACATCGCGGCGGCCGAAGGCCGCGCGGGGGAAGCCCGACAGGCCTACCAGCAGGCCCTCGCTGGCGGTGCCGCCAACCCCAAGTTGCTGCAGCTGAAGCTCGATAACTTGCCGCCGGCCGGCTGAGCTCGCTCCTTAGACCGAGACCCACTATGCGCAAGCCATGCCTCGCCCTGTTCTCCCTGCTGTTAACCAGCGGCTGTAGCTACATTCCCTGGCTGAGCGGTGGTGAAGAGGATCCGCGCCCGCCTGCCAAGCTCGTGGATTTCACGCCACAGATGAATGTGCACACCCTCTGGAGCCGGGAGGTTGGCGAGGGTACGGACAAACGGCGCCTCAACCTGGTCGTCGCTACGCACGGCGGCCGCTTGTTTGTCGCCGACGCAGAAGGGCACGTGATCGCGCTAAATGCCGGCGACGGCAGGGTGCTGTGGGAGCGCGAAACCAAGCTACCCTTCAGTGGCGGCCCGGACGTGGACGCCAGCCGCATCGTCCTCGGCTCCAGCGACGGCGACCTTGTGGCGCTTTCCACCACAAACGGCGCCGAGCTGTGGCGGGCCCGGGTCGACAGTGAGATCCTCTCCGTTCCACGCATCGCGGGCGACACGGTGATCGTGCACACACTGGACGACAGCGTCTACGCCTTCGACGGCGCCAACGGCGAAGAGCGCTGGAAGTTCACGTACCCGGCCCCCGTCCTCACCTTGCGCGGCAGCAGCACACCGGTCATCGTCGGGGATCGCGCGATCGTAGGGATCTCAGGCGGCAGACTGGTCAACCTCGAAGTAGCGACCGGCCTCCCGCTGTGGGAGGTAACGGTAACGCCGCCCAGCGGACGCTCCGAGCTGGAGCGGATTGCAGATATCGACGCCGATCCGGTGGTCGTCGACGGCATCGTCTATGTGGGCACGTACAATGGGGACCTGGCCGCCGTCGATCTGCAGAGCGGCGCCGTACTCTGGCGCCGCGCCCTATCGGCGCACTCAGGCTTGGCCGCCGCAGGGGGCATGCTCTATGTGACCGACTCCGACGACCAGGTCTGGGCGGCACAGCCCAACGACGGTACAGGCACCTGGAAACAGGAGCAGCTCAGGTACCGCCGCCTGACCGCGCCGGCGGTCGTCGGTGATCTCGTGGTTGTCGGGGATGTCGACGGCTATGTGCATTGGCTGTCCCGGCGGGACGGCCGACTGATGGCGCGGGAGGAGGTGGCGGACGGACCGATCACCGCGCGTCCCCTGGTGTCGGACGGCAGGCTGTTGGTCTACGGCGACGACGGTACGGTCGCGGCGCTCTCGACCGGGGCGGCGGCGCTTGCGCCGCCGGAACGACGGCCCTCTGCGCGCGCAGAGGCCGGGCGGGCCGCAGCTGCGGATTCGCCCGCTCGCTGACCAGGATGCTCCCCGTCGTTACCCTGGTGGGCCGACCGAACGTCGGCAAGTCCACTTTGTTCAATCGGCTGACCAGAACCCGGGACGCGCTCGTGGCGGACTTTCCCGGGCTGACGCGGGATCGCCAGTACGGCGTCGGCCGCATCGGACCCGCCCCGTACATCGTCGTAGACACCGGTGGGTTGAGCGGCGAGTCGGACGGCGTGGGCAGCCTGATGGAACGGCAGGTCGAGCTGGCCATCGAGGAAGCCGATCACCTGCTGTTCTTGGTGGACGCTCGCGACGGCTGCACCAGCGCAGACCTGGATATCGCGGTGCGCCTGCGCCGTACCGGCAAGCCCATTACCCTGGTTGTCAACAAGACGGATCACATCGATGCCTTTATCGCGGGGGCGGAGTTTCATGCGGTCGGTCTCGGCGAGCCCTTTGCCATCTCCGCCGCCCAAGGCCGTGGGGTACGAGTGCTGCTCAATCAGGTCTTCGAGTGCCTGCCCGGGGAGGAGCAGCCGGCGGAGACCGCGCCGCCGGAAGAGGCCGGTACCCAGATCGCCGTGGTCGGCCGCCCGAACGCCGGAAAGTCCACCCTCATCAACCGGCTCCTCGGCGAGGAACGGCTCGTGGCCTTCGGCAGCCCGGGGACGACCCGCGACAGCATCTATGTCCCCTTCCGGCGCGGTGAGCGGCACTATACGCTGATCGACACAGCCGGCGTGCGCCGCCGCGCCCGTATACGGGATGCGGTGGAGAAGTTCAGCGTCGTCAAGACCCTCCAGGCCATCGAGGAATGCAACGTCGCCATCCTGGTCATCGATGCGCAACAGGGTATCGGCGAGCAGGACGCGACCCTGGCCGGCCACATTGTCGAGAGCGGCAGGGCCCTGGTCGTCACGGTGAACAAGTGGGACGGCCTCGCCCAGGATCAGCGCGATGCGGTTCGCGCCGCGCTTACCCGCAAGCTCGGGTTTCTGGACTTCGCCGCCGTCCACTTCATCTCCGCGCTGCATGGCAGCGGCGTAGGCGTGCTGCTCGAAGAGGTGGATCGCGCCTACACCAACGCCACGCGCGATCTGGCCACGCCGTTGCTGACAAGGACGCTGGAAACTGCGATTCAGGAGCATCAGCCGCCACTGGTACGCGGGCGCCGGATCAAGCTGCGCTACGCGCACCAAGGGGGCCGCAACCCGCCCATCATCGTCATTCACGGCAATCAGACAGAAGCCGTGCCGCAGGCCTACCGCCGTTACCTGATCAACCGCTTCCGCCGCGCGCTGGATTTGGCGGGCACACCCCTGCGCCTGGAGTTCCGCACCGGAGCCAATCCCTTCCAGGGGCGGCGCAACCGGCTGACCCCGAGCCAACAGCGAAAGCGCAAGCGGTTGCAGCGCTTCGTCGACCGTAAGCGCTGAGAGCGCATCCTGTCGCCGACATCTGAGCTGCGACAAACGCGAGCTAGGTGTCAGGACCTTGGGGCGGCTCCACGAGGGCGGTCAGGGTACCCTTCTGTAGCTGTGCCTCGATGCGGGAGCCGGGCTGGGCGTCGTGCGCGTCCCGCAGCACCCGCCCTCGCGGCAGCAGGCGCACAATGGCATAACCCCGGGCCAGGGTTGCCAGAGGACTCAGCATATCCAGGGCCTGTATCGTTCGGGCGAGTCGTTCGCGCCGTCCTCGGATCTTGCGGGGCATCAGACGAGCCAGCCGCTCTGCCAGTGCCCGATTCGCCAGGCCCAAGCGTTCCAGTGTCCGCGCGGGGGAGGCCGCGACCAAGCGGGTACCGAGGGGCCGATGGCGAACCTGCCCGCTCTTCAATTGTCCGCGCATTGAGGCAATGAGACGCCGCTCGAGGTCGTCGACTCGTTGCTGCTGACGCTGTAGCCGTCCCAGCGGGTGCAACAGCCGCAGGTGCCGTGCAACAGCGGCGAAACGTTGGCGGAGCACTGAAACGGCCCGCGCCTGTGTGCCGCTCAGGCGTTGCTCGATCGCCCGCAACCGCTGAGCAAGGTGTGGTGCCGAGGGGCTGACCAGCTCCCCCGCCGCGGAGGGGGTGGCGCCGCGCCGATCCGCCGCAAGGTCGGCGATGGTCAGGTCGATCTCGTGCCCGATGCCGGTCACCACGGGGATCGCCGATCGACGGATGGCCCGCGCCACCGCCTCGTCGTTGAAGGCCATCAGGTCCTCCAGGGAACCGCCTCCTCGCGCGAGGATCAGGACGTCGCACTCCCCCCTTGCGCTGGCGAGATCAAGTGCCGCGACGAGCTCGTCGACGGCGCCTTCTCCCTGAACCTGAGCTGGGTAAACGACGACGGGCAGGGCGGGAAAGCGCCTGCGCAGCACGCTAAGCAGGTCCCGGATTGCTGCCCCGGAGGCTGATGTTACGAGACCTGCCTGGCGCGGGAACGGCGGCGGGGACCGCTTGCACGCCTCGTCGAACAGCCCTTCCGCTGCAAGCTTTTGTTTCAGTTGTTCGAGCTCGAGCCGCAGGGCCCCTTCGCCGGCCGGCTCCATCTGTTCGACGATCAGCTGAAAATCGCCGCGTCCCTCATAAAGGCCCACGCGCGCCCGCATCAATACGTGGTGACCGTTGCCGGGCTTGAAGCCGAGCAGCAGGCGCTTGGGGCGGAACATGGCGCAGCGTACCTGGGCGGCCGGGTCCTTCAGGGAGAAATAGATGTGGCCCGAGGCGGGTTGGGCCAGGTTGGAGATCTCGCCTTCCACCCACAGCAGGGGGAAGCTGCCCTCCAGTACGGCACGCACCTCCCGGTTGAGACGCGAGACGCTGTAGATGTCGCGGGAGAGTTCAAGTGAGGGGATGCCGGACTTCCGAAGCATTGGGGGGCTGGGGCAAGGGTGGATCTGTGGGAACGAGCCCCGAGTTTACCGCCCAGACTTCAAAAACTATAATTCGCCGTTATCTCTTAAGAACTCCAATCCCCCTCGCGACCAATACCGCCATGCGCCTCATCCAGGAAGCCCTCACCTTCGACGACGTCCTTCTCGTGCCCTCCCACTCCCGGGTGCTACCGCACGAGGTGGATCTCGGCACGCGGCTGACTCGCGGTATCGAGCTCAAGATTCCCCTCGTCTCCGCGGCCATGGATACCGTGACCGAGGCGCGCCTGGCCATTGCCATGGCCCTCGAAGGGGGGATCGGCATCATCCACAAGAACATGTCCGCCGAGCGCCAGGCCCGGGAGGTCCTCGCCGTCAAGAAGTACGAGAGCGGCATCATCCGCGACCCGATCACCGTGACCCCGGAAACCAGCATCGGTGAGGTGATGCAGATTACCCGTGCGCACAATATTTCCGGCGTGCCGGTGGTCACCGCCGACGGACAGCTCGGCGGCATCGTCACCGGGCGTGATCTGCGTTTCGAGACCCGTCTCGACGATCCGGTCACCAACATCATGACTCCACGGGAGAGGTTGGTCACGGTGCGCGAGGGCGCCAGCCGCGAAGAGGTGGTGGCCCTGCTGCACAAGCACCGGATCGAAAAGGTGCTTGTCGTCAACGGGGACTTTGAGCTGCGCGGGCTGATCACCGTCAAGGACATCCAGAAGGCGAAGGACTTTCCCAAGGCCTCCCGGGACGACCATGAGCGGTTGCGTGTCGGTGCGGCAGTCGCCGTGGGCGCCGGAACCGACGAACGCGTCACCGCGCTCGTCGAGGCGGGGGTCGATGTTGTGGTGGTTGACACGGCGCACGGTCATTCCCAGGGCGTGCTCGACAGGATCGCCTGGATCAAGCGGCATTTTCCCCAGGTCCAGGTCATTGGCGGCAACATTGCGACCGCTGCCGCCGCCCACGCGCTCGTCGAGGCCGGTGCGGATGCTGTGAAGGTAGGTATAGGTCCGGGTTCGATCTGCACCACCCGTGTCGTGGCGGGTGTGGGCGTTCCCCAGATCACGGCGGTTGCCAACGTCAGCGAGGCCCTCTTGGATACCGGGGTACCGATTATCGCCGACGGCGGCCTGCGCTACTCAGGGGACGTTGCCAAAGTGATCGCTTCCGGGGCGCACAGCGTCATGGTCGGTGGTCTGTTTGCCGGTACCGACGAGGCTCCGGGACAGGTGGAGATCTATCAGGGACGCTCCTACAAGTCCTACCGCGGCATGGGTTCCCTGGGAGCCATGGCCGACAAGGAGGGCTCCAGCGACCGCTATTTCCAGGAAGAGACGGAGCCGGAGAAGCTGGTTCCGGAGGGTATCGAAGGACGCGTCCCCTACAAGGGCAGCGTGCTCAACGTCATCCATCAACTGATGGGCGGCGTTCGCTCGAGCATGGGCTACACTGGTTGCGCCAATCTGGAAGAGATGCGGACGAAACCTGAGTTCGTTCGTGTCAGCAACGCCGGTATGCGCGAGTCCCACGTGCACGACGTCCAGATCACCAAGGAAGCCCCGAATTACCGCATCGACTCGTGAGCGTGCGACTGCCGATTCGCGCAGTTAAGGTATCGCGAGTACTCGCGCCAAGACGGTCTTCCTGCGTTCCGTAACCCGACATTGGGCCTACCCATCTGTGGATGACCTACGATCATGGTGACGTCTTCCGATATCCATTCCGACCGCATCCTGATCCTCGACTTCGGCTCCCAGTACACCCAGCTCATCGCCCGCCGGGTGCGTGAGGCCGGCGTTTACTGCGAGCTCCATCCTTGGGACATGGACGGCGAGCACATCCGCGGCTTCGGCGCGAAGGGCGTCATCCTCTCAGGCGGTCCCCAGTCGGTGCACGAGGACGAGACCCCGCGTGCCGACCCCCTCCTGTTCGAGCTGGGCATCCCGGTGCTGGGGATCTGCTACGGCATGCAGAGCATGGCGGCCCAGCTGGGCCGCCATGC
>JAYEJW010000297.1:0-2257 GCA_034716535.1 Pseudomonadota bacterium | reverse complement strand
GCACAAGCTGGGAAAGGCCTACGTCGACAAGACCAAGCTGACCGACCACCACGCCATCCTGCCGACCGGGAAGGCACCCTCTCCAGGCCTTTCATCCGCGCTGCGCAAGATCTACGACCTGGTCGTGGACCGCTTCGTGGGTGTCTTCCTACCCGATCAGGTGGTGGAGGAGACGGCGGTGACGCTCGACATCGGCAGTGCTGCCTTCGTGGCCAAGGGCACCGTGGTGCTGGAGGCGGGCTGGAAGCAGGCGGGGACAAACGGTGCCAAAGGGGAGGGGATCGCCGCCGGCGAAGAGGGCAAAGGGAAAGATGGCCGCCAGGGCCTGCCGCCGCTCAAGGAGGGACAAACAGTACAGGTCAAGAAAATGGATGTGCTGGAGAAAGAGACCCAGCCTCCGAAGCACTACACGGACGCCACGCTCCTGGCGGCGATGAAAAACGCCGGCCGAGAGATCGAAGACGACGCCCTGGCCGAGGCGATGAAACAGACGGGGCTGGGCACGCCTGCGACCCGCGCCGAAATCATCGAAAAGCTGATCCGCACCGGATACGTACAGCGCGAGCGCAAGCAGCTGCGCGCCACCGAGAAAGGGCGGGCCCTGATCGGCCTGGTGGCCGAGCCGCTATGCAGCCCGGAGCTGACCGCCGAGTGGGAGCAGCAGCTCAAGGAGGTGGAGGAGGGCAAGCGACCGGCCGGGGAGTTCTACGGCAACATCGTCGGGTTCATCCGGGGACTGGTGCCCCAAGTAGCCGAAGGTCCGGCGCTGTCGCCCGAGCAGGTCGCGGCGGCCAGGGAGCGCCGAAGCGGGCGCGGAGGACAGGGCGGGAAACGCGGAGACGTACGGCCCGCTGACTTGGGCCGCTGTCCCCTGTGCAAAGAGGGCGAGATCGTCGAGACCGCGAAGGCCTACGGATGCAGCCGCTACCGGGACGGTTGCGGCTTCACCATTTGGAAGCGGGTGGCCGGCCGCAAGCTGGCGAAGAAGCAGGTCGAGCAACTGCTCCGGGAGGGGCGCACCGGGCGGATCGAGGGCTTCACCTCCAAGGCGGGTAAGCCGTTCGCGGCGGCGCTGAAGCTGGGGGAGGGGTACAAGGTGGAATTCGACTTCGCGGACGGGCCGCGACAAGCCTCGGTACCCGGCAGCGACAAGGCGCCGGGTCTGGTCGGGGATAAGACAGAGGAACGCCCGGTCCCGGCCGAAGCGCGGCCAGCCCCGAAAGAGCTCACCTGCCCCAAGTGTGGTCAGGGGCGCATCATCGAGGGCAGGCGCGGCTTCGGCTGCAACCGCTACCGCGAGGGTTGTGAATTCGTGGTGTGGAAGGAGATCGGCGGAAAGCGACTGACCGAGAAACAGGTCTATGCCTTAATCGGCAAAGGAAAGACCGGGTTGCTCAAGGGATTCAAGAGCAAGTCGGGGAAGAAGTTCGACGCGTGTCTGCGGCTGGACCCGCAGTGGAAGGTGGCGTTCGAGTTTCCCCGGCATAAACAGGGCTCAATCGACGCTAAGGAAACGTGACGGTCTTGTGTTGCTTCCAGCGGTGTTTTGGCCCGATCTCCGCGAAATCTTCGGGCCCACGCGTCCCTACCAAAAACTCAAACCGGGGTCGGCCGCCGAGTGGGGAGGGGGACGGGAATTCCGGTCGGAGCGGCGAAAGTGTTCGGATGGTGAGGTTTGGGGAATGTTCGCTCGGTGTTGACATCGCTGGCGGGAACAGTTCGATGCAGATGGACGGCGCGGCGCCTCAGGCGCAGCAACAAGCGGTCACGAGCGGCCAGCAGATCCACTGCTCTCGGGACGTTGAGCTTTTTCCTCAGGCGGCACGTCGGTGTTCGTGATGAAGACCGCCGATGTGAGGGAAGGCAATCACCTCTCCAGAGTCGGGTGATTCGACCTGGCGCGGTTGTGGAGATTGCTTGTCTAACGCAAGATGCGTTCGCGCCGCGTGATAATAGGAGAAATAGGCTCGGAGGAGCCGCTTGAGGTGGCGTTCGTTCAAGACAATGACGTGATCGAGACAGACACGGCGTACGGAGCCGATCAAGCGTTCGACAGAGGGATTCTGCCCGGGCGAGCGCGGGGCGGCGAGCACCTCTTCGATACCGAGGCTGTGCACACGGCGACGGAATCGGGTGTTATAGACGTTGCTCCGGTCGCGCAGGAGATACCTCGGGGCTTCGTCCCATGGAGAAGCCTCGACCATTTGTTGCGCCGTCCACTGGCCCGTGGGGTATTCGGTGATATTGAAGTGGACAA
>JAYEJW010000296.1:0-2261 GCA_034716535.1 Pseudomonadota bacterium | reverse complement strand
CGCTCGCGCCTGAACCAGCTCAGGGACGGTCTCCTCGTAGTCCCACTCACAGGCCGATTCCAGGATGCCCCGCGGGACGTTGATCGAACCGGCGAGGTGCATCGCGTCGAATTCGTCAGGCTCGCGTACGTCCACGACCAGCAGGGTCGGGTTCTCCTGGAGGCGCTCTTCCAGATCCCAGGGCATGATCTCCCGAACGTCCGTAAGACAGCCCCTGACCAGCTCGATAAAATTCTTCATGGTTACAGCTCGAACTCGATAGCTTGAAACTCGATGACCGCCCGCATCGTCCGCCGGGCCGCCGACATATCGCCGCGTGAGAAAGCGGCTCGGGCGGTGGGGCGCCAGCCGTTGTCGCACTCCGCTCGCCGGCGAACCCCGGATATGCCTTAATGCTCCCGCGCCTGACCACGGGCGCACAGCTCGTTCTCCACCGCGATGACCGCGGCCTCCACCCGCGAGTGCACCGCGAGCTTGCGCAGGATCGCCTTGACGTGGAGCTTGACCGTGCCGTCGGAGATTCCCAGCTGACGCGCAATCGCCTTGTTGCTCTGACCCTCGGCCAGATGGCATAGGATCTCCCGCTCCCGCGGTGTCAGGTTCGAGAAGGCCGAAGCAGCTTCCGGTGTCGCGCCCTCGCCCTTGACCGCGTTGGCCAGCACGCCGGTGAGCTCCTTGGCGACAACCGTCTTTCCCGACACGATCTCACCCAGGGCGGCGATGAGCTCGTCGGGCTCCATGTCCTTGAGCAGATAACCCTGAGCCCCGACCTGGAGCGACTCGATGACGTCGCGCTCGTCGGCGCTCGTTGTCAGCATGGCCACCGGCATCGTCTGCCTGTCCGCACGCAATCGCCGCAACACCTCCAGCCCGCTCGCGTGGGGCATGCGCATGTCCAGGAGCACGACGTCCGGAGCAGTCTCGGCCACCAGCCGAATGCCTTCGTCGCACTCGCCCACCGCATCGATCACCTCGATGCCGCGGCGCTCCAACAGCTCCTGAAGACCGACGCGGAAAAGGGCATGATCGTCGATCAGCAGAACACGCATCAGGCCGCCACCCTCGGAGCCGGTTGTTGATTGCGATCGCCCGGAAAGACGAGCTCCACCCGCGTTCCCTCCCCCGGCTCGCTCTCGATCCGCAGCTCCGCGCCAATGCGCCGCGCCCGCTCTTCCATGATAGACAAGCCGATGTGCTCGCCGGGACTGCCGTTCACCTCCGGTGAGCCGAATCCGATCCCATCGTCCTCGACGAGCAGCACGTAGTCGGCGCCGCTCCCGCGGGTGAGCAGGACACGCACGGTGTGCGCCCGGGCATGCTTGCGGACGTTGGTCAACGCCTCCTGCGCGATACGCGTTATCTGCAGCTCCGCGGATGCCGAGAGCTCGAAGGGCCGGCAGTTGTTCTGGAGGAACACCTGAACCTCCGTCTCCCGGCGGAAGCGCTCGGTCAGCTTCTCAAGGGAGGGCACCAGACCGCATCGATCCATGGGGGCACGAAAGCTGGTGAGGAGCTCTCTCAACTCGGTATGGGCCTCGTCCAGACCGTTGCGAATCCGGTCCAGATCCATTCGCGCATCGTCCGAGATGGTGCTGTGGGCCAGGGAATCGTCCAGCATCTTGACCTGAAAACGCAGGCTCGCGAGGGTTTGAGCCAGGGAGTCGTGAAGCTCGTGGGCCAGGGAGGTGCGCTCCGCGACGATGGAGAGACGACGCGCCTCTGCATCCGAGCGGTACTTCGCCACCGCAATGCCCAGGTGGTGACCGACGCTGAAGAGCAGCTCCATGATATCCTCCCGGCCCCCAACACCGGGCTTGTCGACAAAGACGGTGTAGATGCCCAGGAGCTCGTCGTGATGCTCCAGGGGCACGGTCAGTACCTCCATCTCATCGCTGGCGAACATCTTGCGGCCGTAAACGCGCGAGCAGAAGCGGGCATCGTTGCGACAGACGATGTCGCCCGGCGACAACACCGTGCCGCAGAGGCACAGATCCACCGGCGTCATATCCTGATCTTTCACCAAGTCGTCGTCCAGTCCAATGGACCCCACCAGGTGGCGACGCCCGTCCGGCATCACCAGACGCACAGTCGCCGCGCGTCCATTGACCATCTCCTTGAGCACGCGCAGAAATCGGAGCAACAGATCGTCCAGCCCCTCCGCCTGATTGATACCCGCCGCGACCTCGTAGAGAATCTTGATCGATGCGGTCTTCTGGGCCAGCCGTACGGTCTGACGCGCGACCCGGCTATCCATGTCCTCG
>JAYEJW010000295.1:0-11387 GCA_034716535.1 Pseudomonadota bacterium | reverse complement strand
CATGGAGATCTCACGCCGCAAATCGCCTTCCACGGCAAACTGGGACACCGCGAAGCGAAGCTTGTCGACCTCATCCTCGGAGAGATCCCGAATCTTCGCATCGAAGGCAACACCGGCTGCATCGCAGATCTGCGCCGCGCGCGTGGGTCCAATACCGTAGATCGCAGTCAGGGCGATGACGGCGTGCTTCCTATCGGGGATGTTGACACCGGCGATACGGGCCATGCTCTTCTGTCTCCAGATCCACGTTCGCGCGGCGCGCGAAAAGCGGAAAGATTATCAGATTACAAAAAAAAGTCAACGAAACGGCGTCAACCTTGGCGCTGCTTATGGCGCGGATCTTTGCAGATCACGCGCACGACGCCGTTGCGACGGATAATTTTGCAGTTCCGGCAAACCTTTTTCACCGAAGCCCTGACTTTCATGATTGTGTCTCCCAAATAACGGACGTCGCGCAACCTGCGGAAAGATCTAGCGGATCATACCCGCGCCGGGCGCCTTGAGATTCGCCTTCTTCATCAGTCCTTCGTACTGGTGCGACATCAGATGTGCCTGCACCTGGGCCATGAAATCCATGACCACGACCACGACGATCAACAACGAAGTACCGCCGAAGTAAAAAGGAACATTCCAACCGACGATGAGGAACTCCGGCAGCAGGCAAACGGATGTGATGTAGATGGCGCCGGCAGCGGTCAGCCGCGTCATCACGCTGTCGATGTAGCGCGCGGTCTGCTCGCCTGGGCGGATCCCCGGAATGAACGCACCTGAGCGCTTGAGGTTGTCCGCTGTCTCCTTGGCGTTGAAAACCAGCGCCGTGTAGAAGAAACAGAAGAAGATGATGGCGAGCGCATAGAAGATCACATAGACCGGCTCGCCCGGCGACAGCTTGCTGGTGATGTCCGCGAGCCAGCGGAAATCCTCTGAGCTTCCGAACCATTGCCCGAGCGTACCCGGAAACAGGATGATGCTCGAAGCGAAGATGGGCGGTATGACGCCCGCCATGTTCAGCTTCAGCGGCAAGTGCGTGCTCTGGGCAGCGAGCAGCCGTCGACCTTGCTGACGCCGCGCATAGTTCACGGTGATTCGGCGTTGGCCGCGCTCGACGAACACAACGAACGCCGTCACGCCCAGAGCCACCACGAACAGCGCCAGAACCGCCAGCGCATTCATCTCGCCGGTGCGTACCAACTCCAGGGTCCCGCCGATAGCCGCGGGCAACCCGGCGACAATGCCGGCGAAGATGATCAGGGATATACCGTTGCCGATACCTCGCTCAGTGATCTGCTCGCCCAACCACATGAGAAACATGGTACCGGTGACGAGCGACACGGTGGCCGTGAACACGAATCCGTAACCTGTCTGGACGACGATCGCCGAGCCGCCTGCGGATTGTCCCTGCAGCGCGAGCGAAATGCCGATGGCCTGGAAGGTGGCGAGTGCAACGGTCCCGTAACGGGTATATTGCGTGATCTTGCGGCGGCCCTGCTCGCCCTCTTTCTTCAGCTGCTCGAGCTTGGGAATCACCGCCGACATCAATTGCATGATGATCGATGCGGAGATGTAGGGCATGATGCCCAGCGCAAGCAGGCTGGCGCGCTCCAAGGCGCCCCCTGAAAACATGTTGAACATGTCCAGGATCGATCCCTGGTTCTGGTCGAACAGGGCCGCAAGCGCTTCGGGATTCACGCCCGGCACCGGGATGAAGGTGCCGATCCGGTACACAAGCAGCGCGCCGAGCACGAACAGCAGTCGCTGGCGCAGCTCCGTGAGCCGCCCCATGCTGCCGATCGCATCGACCATGGAGGAAGTATTCCTGGCCATCGGGGTCTCGCCCTCGTATTAGTCCTCGACCTTGCCCCCCGCGGCCTCGATGGCGGCGCGGGCACCTTTGGTGACGGCCAGGCCGCGCACAGTCAACGCACGATCGACCTCACCTGAGGCAATGATCTTGACGCGGGCGATGTCCTTTGCGACCAGATCTGCCCCCTGCAGTGCCGCCAGATCGACGACATCGCCCTCGACGCGCTTGAGCTCATGCAACCGAACCTCGTCGGTCTGCCGTGCCTTGCTGGAGCGGAAACCGACTTTGGGCAGGCGCCGCTGCAGTGGCATCTGGCCACCCTCGAACCCCACCTTGTGGAATCCTCCGGAGCGGGACTTCTGGCCCTTGGTGCCGCGCCCGCCGGTCTTGCCGAGCCCGCTGCCGATACCGCGTCCGACCCGCTTTGCGGCACGCTTGCTGCCCGCCGCGGGCTTGATGTCATTGAGGCGCATTTGCGGATTCCTCCAGGACCTTGACCATGTAGGAGACCTTGTTCACCATCCCGCGCGTAGCCGGCGTGTCCTCGACCTCCACGACCTGGTGCATACGCCGGAGGCCGAGCCCGCGCACGCAGGCCTGGTGCGAGGTCAGGCGGCCACTCGTGCTGCGCACCAGGGTGACTTGCATCGTCTTCTTGTCTGCCATCGGTTACCCCAGGATTTCCTCGACCGTTTTGCCACGTTTGGCGGCCACGCTCTGCGCGTCGGTCATGCCCTCCAACCCTTCGATGGTGGCGCGGACCACATTGATCGGGTTGTTGGTGCCGATGCATTTGGCGAGCACGTTCTGCACGCCGAGCACCTCGAAGACCGCCCGCATAGCACCGCCGGCGATGATGCCCGTACCATCGGAGGCCGGTTGCATAAACACCCTCGCAGCGCCGTGCCGGCCGATCATCGCATACTGAAGGGTCGTACCCTTGAGCCTGACATCGACCATGTTCTTTCGGGCACTCTCCATGGCCTTCTGTATGGCCACCGGGACCTCTCGCGCCTTGCCGGTGCCGAAGCCCACCCGGCCCTTGCCGTCGCCTACCACGGTGAGCGCAGAGAAACCGAACTGCCGGCCACCCTTCACCACCTTGGCGACGCGGTTGACCGCCACCAACTTCTCGAGTAAATCGTCGCCTTCCGGCCTGGGATTGTAGTTCGCCATCATTCAGCCTATTCAGTTGACGCCCTGGACGTCAGAATTGAAGTCCGTTCTCACGCGCCGCGTCGGCCAATGCCTTGATCCGACCGTGGTAGCGAAAACCGGCGCGATCGAATGCGACCTTCTCGACGCCCGCGGACTTTGCACGCTCGGCGATCGCCTGACCGATCGCAACGGCCGCCGCCGAGTTGCCGGAATGCCCCTCGATGGATTGGCGGAACTGCTTCTCCACGGTGGATGCGCTCGCAACCACCTTACCGCCGTCAGGGGCGATGACCTGGGCATACATGTGGCGGGGCGTACGATGAATACAGAGCCGAAAGGCGCCCAGCTCGCGGATTTTCGCGCGAGCCCGCGCCGCACGGCGCATACGAGATTGTTTCTTGTCCATCCCGATAACCCCTTACTTCTTCTTCGCTTCTTTGCGCAGGACTTGCTCGTCCGCGTAGCGAACGCCCTTGCCTTTGTAAGGCTCCGGCGGACGAAAGCTACGGATCTCTGACGCCACCTGCCCGACCTTCTGCTTGTCCGTACCGCTCACCACGATCTCTGTGGGGGACGGAGTGGCAATCTCAATGCCTTCGGGCACTGGATAATCCACCGGATGGGAGAGCCCCAGGGTCAGATTCAGGCTCTTCCCCTTCGCCTGCGCGCGGTAGCCAACGCCCACCAGATTCAGCTTGCGCTCGAATCCGGTGCCGCAACCGACCACCATGTTGTTCACCAGCGCGCGGGTGGTGCCGGCCAACGCCCAGGAATCCCGGCTCTCGCCGGCTGGGGCGACCTTGACCTGCCCGTCTTCCTGCTTGACCGTAACCTTTGGGTGCACAGTCCAGCCCATGTTGCCCTTCGGCCCCTTGACCCTGACCTCCTGTCCGGAGATCTCCACGGTGACGCCGGAGGGAATGACGATGGGTGCTTTCGCGATTCGTGACATGGCTCGCCTCCTCTTCGTCAGGCCACGTAGGCGACGATCTCGCCGCCGTGCCCGGCGGCACGCGCCGCTCGGTCGGACATGACCCCCGTGGAGGTCGAGACAATGGCGACGCCGAGACCGCCCAAGACCTTGGGCACCTCGTCCTTGCCGCGGTAGACCCGCAGACCAGGGCGCGAGACGCGCTTCAGGTAATCGATGACCGGCTTGCCGCGGTGATACTTGAGCTTGATGACCAACTGCGGCTTGGCGCCCTCGGCCCCCACCGAAACATCGCCGAGATAGCCCTCGTCCTTCAGCAGGCTGGCAATAGCCACCTTCTGCTTGGAGGAAGGCATGGATATGGTGACCTTACCTCGAATTTGGCCGTTGCGGATTCTGGTCAGCATATCCGCAATCGGGTCCGACATACTCATGATCGACTCCTGGGGTCAGTCCGCCGCTGCGGCGCGATACCCTGATTAATTCAGAACTCTCTATCGGCTCATCAACACAAATCTACGCAACGTTTGAGGCAGACCGGGCCCGGACCGTCGCTCCGTACCCTGCCTCGACACCATTTGCGTTCATCGACGATGCCTCTTCACCAGCTGGCCTTCACGAGACCAGGCACGTCCCCCCGCATGGTGGCCTCCCGCAGCTTGTTCCGGCCCAAACCGAACTTGCGGTAGACGGCGTGCGGTCGGCCACTCGCGCGGCAACGCCGCTGCTGCCGGCTGGGGCTCGCGTTGCGCGGAAGCTTGTGTAGCTGTTGCAACGCCACTTCGACCTGCTCGGGAGTGGCGCTGCGGTCGCTGATGACCGCTTTGAGGGCGGCGCGTTTCCCCGCATACTTGGCTACGATCTTCGTGCGCTTGACGTCCCGCGCCACCATACTCTTTTTCGCCATGATCCGTTCTCAGCTCCTGAAGGGAAACTTGAATGCCGCGAGCAGCGCCCGCCCTTCTTCGTCGGTGCGGGCCGTCGTGGTGATCGTGATATCCAGACCACGCAGGGCGTCGATCTTGTCGTAATCGATCTCAGGGAACATGATCTGTTCCTTCACCCCCATACTGTAGTTGCCGCGCCCGTCGAAGGCCTTCGGGCTGAGCCCGCGGAAATCCCGGATACGCGGAATCGCGATATTGATCAGGCGATCCAGGAACTCGTACATCCGCTCTCTACGCAGGGTCACTTTGCAGCCGATGGGCCATCCCTCTCGGACCTTGAAGGCCGCTACAGACTTGCGGGCCTTGGTGACGATCGGCTGCTGCCCGGCAATCATACGCAGATCCGAGACGGCGTTCTCCATGACCTTCTTATCGGCGATCGCCTCGCCGACGCCCATGTTCAGCGTGATCTTCTCGATCTTCGGCACCTGCATGACGGTCCCATAGCTGAACTGCTCCATGAGCTGCCCGACGACCTGATCTCGGTACTCTGTTTGCAATCTGGACATGGTTAACCTACTCAGACGTCGACGACTTCGCTGTTGGACTTGAACACGCGCACCTTGCGGCCGTCCTCGAGGGTCTTGATCCCGACACGATCCGCGCCGTCCTTCGCCGGGTTGTAGAGGCCCACGTTGGAGACGTGAAGCGGCATCTCCTTGTCGACGATGCCGCCAGGCACACCCTGTTGGGGGTTGGGCTTCTGGTGCTTCTTGGCCATGTTGACGTTTTCAACCAGAACACGCTGGTTGTCGAGTATCCGCAACACCGTCCCGCGCTTGCCCTTGTCTTTACCGGTAAGGACGACGACGTCGTCACCCTTTCTAATCTTACGCATGACCCAAACCCCTCACAGAACTTCCGGCGCCAGCGAAATGATCTTCATGAACCGCTCGCTGCGCAGCTCGCGGGTCACCGGCCCGAAGATGCGGGTACCGATCGGCTGCAGCTGGTTGTTGAGCAGCACTGCCGCGTTGCCGTCGAACCGGACCGAAGAGCCGTCGGGACGTCGCACGCCTTTCTTGGTACGCACCACCACGGCATTGAACACGTCCCCTTTCTTGACCTTGCCGCGGGGGATGGCGTCCTTCACGGTCACCTTGATCACATCGCCAATGCCGGCGTAACGCCGATGCGAGCCGCCGAGCACCTTGATGCACTGCACGCGCTTGGCGCCGCTGTTATCGGCAACACCCAGATTGGTCTGCATCTGAATCATTGTCTTTATCCTGTCTGTCGCTACGCCAAGACTTCGACCCGCGGGGCGTCATCGCACCCGCCTTGGGCGGTATCGGTCAGCGCGCCTTTTCCAAGACTTCCAGCAGCCGCCAGCTCTTGGTCTTGGACAGCGGGCGACACTGCTCTACGGTCACCAGATCGCCCCGGCCGCACGCGTTCGCTTCATCGTGGGCGTGAATCTTGGTCGAACGGCGGATGTATTTCCCGTACAGGGGATGCGGCACCCGGCGCTCCACCAGCACGGTAATTGTCTTGTCCATGGCGTCGCTCACGACGCGTCCGGTCAGCCTACGGTTGGTCTTTCCTACGTCGCTCATTGCGCGCTGCCCGCCTTCATTTCGTTCATCAGGGTCTTGACCCGGGCGATGTCACGCCGCACCACACGCACTTGCGAGGGCCGCGCGAGCTGCCCGGTTCCTTTCTGCATCCGAAGATTAAACTGCTCCTTGAGCAGCCCATCGAGCTGCTGCTGCAGTTCCTCCTCGGTGCTCTTCCGGAGTTCTTTGGCTTTCATCACATCACCGTCCGCTTCGCAAAGCTGGTCTGGACCGGGAGCTTGGCAGCAGCGAGCTGGAACGCCTCGCGCGCCAGATCCTCCGGAACACCCTCGATCTCGTAGAGCACCTTGCCGGGCTGGATGAGAGCAACCCAGTACTCGACGTTGCCCTTGCCTTTGCCCATGCGCACCTCCAAGGGCTTCTTGGAAATGGGCTTATCGGGAAAGACCCGAATCCACAGCTTGCCGCCGCGCCGCACCTTGCGCGTAATGGCTCGTCGGGCTGCCTCGATCTGCCGCGCCGTGATACGGCCGCGGCTCGTTGCCTTGAGCCCGAATTCACCGAAGCTGACGCTGCTGCCCGACTGGGCTAGGCCCCGGTTGCGCCCCTTGTGTTGCTTTCGGAACTTGGTTCGTTTCGGTTGCAGCATGGATCAGCGCCTCCTTCCTGCCGTTTTGGCGACGGGCGCTTCCGCTTCCTCGCCGGCGAACACCTCTCCCTTGAAGATCCAGACCTTGACCCCGAGCACGCCGTAAGTCGTCTTCGCCTCCGCGAACCCGTAGTCGATGTCCGCACGCAGTGTATGCAAGGGCACGCGGCCCTCTCGATACCACTCGTTACGTGCGATCTCCGCGCCGTTGAGACGGCCGGCAATGTGGACCTTGATGCCGTCGGCACCAAGACGCATCGTGTTCTGTACCGCGCGCTTCATGGCACGCCGGAACATGATGCGCCGCTCAAGCTGTTGGGCGACGTTCTCCGCGACCAGTTGCGCATCCAGCTCGGGCTTGCGGATCTCCTCGATGCTGATGTGCACCGGGATGCCCATCTTCTCGGACACCTCCTTGCGCAGCTTATCGATGTCCTCGCCCTTCTTGCCGATCACCACGCCCGGACGCGCCGTGTGGATGGTGATGTGCGCGTTCTTCGCCGGGCGGTCGATTTGAACGCGGCTGACGGAAGCCCGGGAGAGGCGCTTCTTCAAGAACGCGCGCACGTCCAGATCCGTGTTCAGCAGATCCGCGTAGTCTTTGGTGTCGGCGTACCACTTGGACGTCCAATCCTTGACGATTCCCAAGCGAAAACCCGTTGGATGTACTTTATGACCCATGCTGGCCTCTCTTGAATACCTATGCTTCCGCAACCGTCACGCTGATGTGGCTGGAACGCTTGAAGATCCGGCTGGCGCGCCCCTTGGCACGGGCACGAATGCGCTTCATGGTCGGCCCCTCGTCCACCTGGACCGCCGACACCTTGAGCTCATCGATATCCGCACCCTCATTGTGCTCGGCATTCGCGATAGCCGACTCAAGGATCTTCTTGACGATGGCGGCGCCCTTCTTCGGGCTGAACGACAGCAGGTTCAGGGCCTGCTCGACCTGGAGACCGCGGATCTGGTCGGCCACGAGCCGCGCCTTTTGCGCCGAGATACGCGCGTATTTGATTGTTGCTTCAGCCTGCATTTGCGCTTCCTCGCCTACCTCTTCGCCTTCCTGTCCGCCGCATGCCCCCGGTAGGTCCGGGTGAGGGCGAACTCGCCGAGCTTGTGACCGATCATGTTCTCGTTGACGAGAACCGGAACGTGCTGGCGCCCGTTGTGCACGGCGATGGTCAGACCGACCATCTCCGGCAGCACCATCGAACGCCGTGACCAAGTCTTGATGGGCCGCTTGCTGTTCTGGGCGACCGCCTCTTCCACCTTCTTCTGGAGGTGGTGATCAACAAAGGGTCCCTTTCGAATCGAACGTGGCACTTGCTCAACCTCAATCAAAATAAACGCGCTTTCTGCGCTCCTTATCCCCCTCTCCCCCCGGGGAGAGGGCGGGGTGAGGGCTACTACTTGCGACCGCGACGGCGCACGATCATCTTATCGGTGCGCTTGTTCTTGCGGGTCTTGTAGCCCTTGGTCGGCACGCCCCAAGGCGTGACCGGGTGGCGACCGCCCGAGGTGCGACCTTCGCCGCCGCCATGGGGGTGATCCACGGGGTTCATGACCACACCCCGAACCGTCGGACGCACGCCGCGCCACCGGCTCGCGCCCGCTTTGCCCAGCTTGCGCAGGCTGTTCTCGGCGTTACCCACCTCGCCGACCACCGCACGGCACTCGGCAAAAATCTTACGTATCTCACCCGAGCGCAAGCGCAGGGTTGCGTGCCGGCCCTCCCGGGCAATCAGCTGCGCAGCGCTGCCGGCAGCCCGGGCGAGCTGGGCGCCCTTACCCGGACGCATCTCAATACAATGCACCAGGGTACCCAGCGGGATGTTGCGAAGGGGCAAACAGTTACCGGGGCTGATGGGCGCATCCTCTCCCGCTTGAACCTGGTCACCGGCCTTCAGGCCCTTCGGGGCGATGATGTAAGCACGCTCGCCGTCTTGATACTTCAGCAGGGCGATGCTCGCGGTACGGTTCGGGTCGTACTCGATCCGTTCCACCACCGCCGGCACACCTTCCTTCGCCCGCTTGAAATCGACAATGCGGTAGCGCTGCTTGTGGCCGCCTCCGCGGTGGCGCACCGTGATACGCCCCTTGTTGTTGCGCCCGCCGGACCTGCTCTTCTTATCGAGCAGCGGCTCGTAGGGGGCGCCTTTGTGTATTTCCGGCGCCACCACCTTGACGACGAAGCGCCGTCCCGGGGACGTCGGGTTTGTCTTTACAATAGCCATCTTGTGTCGTCCAAATTTCTAAAATTCGCGTCGAAGGCACTCCCCTTCTGCCTCCCCTTTCGAAGGCCGGGGCCGGGGTAAGGGAGGCGCTCTACTTGCGCACGCCCCGAGACACCTCGTTACTAAGCGCCACCGCCAAAATCGATGTCGTGGCCTGGCTTGAGCCGTACGTAGGCCTTACGCCAGTCCTTGCGCTTTCCCAACCGCTGGCCGAAACGCTTGCTCTTTCCCTTTACGTTGACCACCTGGACGCGGTCGACCTCGACCTCGAACAAGGCCTCCACGGCGCGGCCGATCTCCCGCTTGGTGGCGCTCGGATCCACGCGGAAGGTGTACTGGCTGTTGGCGTCCGCCGCGAGCGCGGTTTTCTCGGAGATGAGCGGGCTCAGGAGAACCTTCATCAGTCGTTCCCGGTTCATGTCAGCCGCTCCTCCAGTTTGCGGATCGCACCTTCGGTCGCCAGCACGTTCTCGAAAGCGATCATGCTCACCGGGTCCGCTTCCTGTGCCGTCATCACGTCCACGTTGGCGAGATTACGCGCCGCCAGGAAGAGCGGATCGTCGAACGCTTCGATCAGAATCAACACGTCATCGAGGCCCAGCTCGCGCAACTTCTGCGCGAGCTCCTTGGTCTTCGGCGCCGCGAGCTTGAGCTCAGGCAGCACGACCAAACGCTCCTGGCGGGCAAGCTCGGAGAGGATCGAGCGTACCGCCCCCTGGTACATCTTGCGGTTTACCTTCTGCTGGTAGTCCCGCGGCTGGGCGGCGAAGGTCCTGCCACCACCGCGCCACAAGGGACTACGGCTGGTGCCGGCCCGGGCCCTACCGGTACCCTTCTGTCGGAACGGCTTGGCACCCCCGCCGTTGACAGCGGAGCGATTCTTCTGCGCCTTGGTCCCCGCGCGTGCGCCCGCCATGTAGGCGGTCACCACCTGATGGACGAGACTTGGCTTGAATTCTGTGCCGAACACCGCGTCAGAGACTTGCAGACTGCCTCCGCCGTCGCTGCGCATATGGATTTCCATGACTGATCAGCCCTTGTTCTTCTGCTTCACGGAAGGCAGTACGATCAAGCGCCCGCCGGCGGGACCGGGAACACCGCCCTTCACCAGCAGCAGGTTGCGCTCGGCGTCTACACGGACCACTTCCAGGTTCTGCTGGCAGCGGTTGACATTGCCCATTTGTCCCGCCATACGTTTGCCCTTGAACACACGGCCGGGCGTCTGACACTGACCGATGGAGCCGGGAGCCCGGTGGGAGAGGGAGTTACCGTGGGTGTTATCCTGGCCGCGAAAGTTGTGGCGCCGGATGCCGCCGGCGAAGCCGCGACCCTTGGTCACGCCGCGCACGTCGACTTTCTGCCCCGTCTCGAAAATACCGACGGTAATCTCTTGTCCGGCCCCGAGGTCCGCGCCTTCGCCTTCCTCGAGCCGAAACTCGCGCAGGGTGTCTCCAGCCTCCACACCGGCCTTACGGTAATGTCCGGCCGTGGGCTTGTTCACTCGCGACGGCTTGCGCGCACCGGTCGCTACCTGAACGGCCCGATAACCTTCGGTGTCCTCGCCCTTGACCTGGCACACACGGTTCGGCTGCACCTCGATAACCGTCACCGGTACGCTCGCGCCGTCCTCGGTGAACACTCGGGTCATACCGGCCTTGCGCCCGATTACTCCAATCGTCATCGTCCTAACCTCAGCTCAGCTTGATCTGCACGTCCACGCCGGCGGCCAGATCCAGTCTCATCAGGGCATCGACCGTCTTGTCCGTCGGATCGACGATGTCCATCAGCCGCTTGTGGGTTCGCAGCTCGTACTGGTCGCGCGCGTCCTTGTTGACGTGGGGCGAGATCAGCACCGTAAAACGCTCCTTCTTCGAAGGAAGCGGGACCGGACCGCGCACCTGGGCGCCGGTTCTTCTCGCCGTGTCGACGATCTCCCGCGCGGACTGATCGATCAGCCGGTGGTCGAATGCCTTGAGGCGGATACGAATTCTCTGATTTGCCATTTGACTCACTCGATGATCTTGGCGACCACGCCGGCACCGACGGTACGCCCACCTTCGCGCACCGCAAAACGCAGCCCCTCTTCCATGGCGATGGGCGCAATCAGCTGCACGGTCATCTTTACGTTGTCCCCGGGCATGACCATC
>JAYEJW010000294.1:0-11407 GCA_034716535.1 Pseudomonadota bacterium | reverse complement strand
GCCTCATAGCGCTCCCGTTGCCAGGTCTCCAGGAAGTAGCCCCGCGCATCGCCGAACACCTTCGGCTCGATGATCAGAACGCCGGGAATCGCCGTCTCGATCACTTTCATGGCTCGATTCCCCGCTCCAAAAGCCCCATCAAATACTCACCATAGCCGCTCTTGCGCAGCCCCCGTGCGATCTCGCGCAGTTGATCCCCGTCGATCCAACGCTTTTGGTAGGCAACCTCTTCGGGACAACAGATCTTGAGACCCTGACGCTGCTCAATGGTCTCGATGAAGTTGCCGGCCTGCATCAGGGATTCGTGGGTACCGGTGTCCAGCCAGGCGGTCCCACGTCCAAGCGTCTCAAGGTAGAGCTCTCCGTGCGCCAGGTAGAGGTTGTTGAGATCGGTAATCTCCAGCTCGCCGCGGCTGGAGGGGCTCAGGGCAGCGGCCAGCTCGCACACCTTGCCGTCATAGAAATAGACGCCGGTCACGGCAAAATTGGACTTTGGAAACCTCGGCTTCTCTTCCAGGCTGACCACGTTCCCGCCGGCATCGAACTCCGCGACGCCGTAACGCTCCGGGTCCTTGACCCAGTAGCCGAAGACGGTGGCGCCCCGCTCACGCGCCGCGGCCGCGCGCAACTGCTGCACCAGACCGTGCCCGTAAAAGATATTGTCCCCGAGAATCAGGCAACAGGGATCGCCGGCCAGGAACTTCCGGCCTATGATGAAGGCCTGCGCCAATCCGCCGGGGTCCGGCTGCACCCCGTAACTCAAACGGATGCCCCACTGGCTGCCATCCCCCAAAAGATCACGGAAGGCGCTTTCGTCCCGTGGCGTCGTAATGACCAGGATCTCCCGTACCCCCGCCAGCATGAGCGTAGACAGGGGATAGTAGATCATGGGCTTGTCGTAGACCGGCAGCAGCTGTTTGCTGATCGTATGGGTCAGGGGATAGAGGCGCGTCCCGGAACCGCCGGCGAGAATGATGCCCTTCCTGTTCACTCCGGCCTCTCCTTACTCCGCACCGCCACCCAACCGCTCGCCGCGATAGCTGCCGTCGGTCACGCGCCCGCACCAGGCCTGATTCTCCAGGTACCAGCGCACCGTGCGTCGCAGTCCGCTCTCGAAGCTCTCCCGGGGCTCCCAACCGAGCTCCGCCTTGAGCTTGTTCGCGTCAATGGCATAACGCCGGTCGTGTCCCGGACGATCAGCGACAAAGGTCTTCAGGTCTGCATGGGGGCGGTGGGGAGAGTGGGGCAGCAGCTCGTCGAGCAGGCCACAGAGGGTGTCCACCACCTGCAGGTTGGTGCGCTCACTGCCACCACCCACGTTGTAGACCTCGCCGGGGCGCCCGGCCTCCAGCACCCGCCAGATGGCTCGGCAATGGTCTTCCACATAAAGCCAATCGCGGATGTTGCCGCCATCGCCGTAGATGGGCAGCGGCTCTCCTCTCATAGACTTGAGGATCATGAGCGGGATCAACTTCTCGGGGAACTGATAGGGACCGTAATTGTTCGAGCAGTTAGTGGTCAATACCGGCATGCCGTAGGTGTGGTACCAGGCCCGCACCAGGTGATCGGACGCTGCCTTAGAGGCCGAGTACGGCGAGTTCGGGGCATAGGGGGTGGTCTCGGTGAACTTGCCCGAGGACCCGAGCGAGCCGTACACCTCATCCGTGGAGACGTGCAGGAATCGGAAACCGTCTCTGCCGGCGTTGCCGAGTCCGGACCAGTATTCCCTCGCGCAATCGAGCAGGTTGAAGGTACCGACGACGTTGGTCTCGACGAAATCGGCCGGTCCGTCGATCGAGCGGTCCACGTGGCTCTCCGCGGCGAAGTTAACAACCGCGTCCACCCTGTAGTCCGCGAGCAGGCGGGCGACCAGCGCGCGGTCTGCGATGTCGCCCTGGACGAAGACGTGGCGGCTGTCGCCGCGCAGCGGTGCCAGGGTGTCCAGATTTCCGGCATAGGTGAGCTTGTCCAGGTTAACGATCTGTGCGTCGGTCCCGTCCAAGATGAAATGGACGAAATTGCCACCGATGAAACCGGCGCCGCCGGTCACGAGCAACGTCTTCACGGTGGACCCTCAGAAGGGAATGTCGTCGTCGAAGTCCGGCTTTTCCAGCGGCTGGGGTTGGGGTTGGGGAGCTTCACCAACGCGCTGGGGCTGGCCGCCACCCGGCTCGTCGAAGGGCACCGACGCACCGCCCCCACGACTGTCCAGCATCTGCATCTGATCTGCGACCACCTCCGTGGAATAGCGATCCTGCCCGCTCTGGTCCTGCCACTTTCGGGTCCGGATCTTTCCCTCGATATAGACCTTGGCGCCCTTTCGCAGGTATTGGCCCGCGATCTCACCGAGCTTTCCGAACAAGGCGACGCGGTGCCACTCGGTTCGCTCCTGATTCTCGCCGGTGTTGCGGTCACGCCATTGCTCGCTGGTCGCAATGTTGATATTCGCCACGGCATTGCCGTTCGGCATGTAACGAGTCTCCGGATCGGCTCCCAGATTGCCGATCAGGATCACTTTATTGACGCTTCCTCTGGACATAGGCTCCTCTTGGCCCTTAACGAACCGCAGAAGTATTCAGCGGTTCCCGCCTTGTTGATGGACCGTCCGAAGGACGGCGATGGAATCGACGAAAAACCTGTCGCCCCCCACTGAGCGCGGGCTAGTACAGCAGCGCCTAAGTTTCTCTAACAGTCATCTTGCCAGTAGATTTTCTTCGCGCCCTTCGCGGCTTCGTGTGAGACTCTCTCTGTCTCTTGTTACGGAGTCTTAATCGCGCCTGTACTAGGCCCCCGCGGAGAATGCCTGCAATCTTGCCCAATCGAGCCGACGATTGTCCACCTTGAGGTAGGCGAGCCCCTCCTCTGTCACCAGCGCTTCCTCCACACCGGGGATCTCGAGCAGCCGATGTTGAAGAACCGGCCCGTCGCTGGCCCCGACGGCACCGACGCGGATCACCCGACTGCTCACCCGCCGCGGACTGCCCATCGTGCTGGCGACGAGAAACCATACCACTGCGGCGGCGGCGCAGAACAGAAAAACCGCACCCTCTCCGTACTCTTGATGCACCCACCCGCCCAGCAATCCGCCGAAAAAGGCGCCGGCAAACTGAGAGGTCGAGAAGACCCCCATCGCCGTGCCCTTCGCGCCGGCCGGGGCAATCTTGGAGATCAGGGACGGCAGGGATGCCTCCAGCAGGTTGAAAGCGGTGAAGAAAAGGAACAGAAAGATCGCCAGGGAGGCGATTCCGGAGCGCAGCTCATAGAGACCGACCAGCGCCAACACCAGAACCAGGACCGCGCCGAGGAAGACGGGTTTCATGCGCCCCTTGCTCTCCGCCTGGATGATGAAGGGCACCATGGCGACCATCGAGAGAACCAGAACGGGCAGATAGACCCACCAGTGGTGTGCCGCTGCGAGCCCCGCCGCGGCCAAGGACAGGGGGACGACCAGGAACAGGGACGTCATCAGCATGTGCAGGGTGAGGACCCCGAAGTCCAGGCGCAGAAGCTCCCGCTGCGCTAGAACGCCGCGGATCTGGCTCGCCACCGGCTCCGCGTCCCGGTGCACGCTGGAGTGATCCGGCGTGGGAACCACCAACGCCAGGATCAGGATACCGCCGAGGGCGAGCAGGGCTGTGAACCAGAAAATCCCGTCAAGGCCGATGCCCTGGGCCAGCACCGGCCCCAGCACCAAGGCCAAGGCAAAGGCCATGCCGATGCTCACGCCGATGCCCGCCATGGCCCGCGTGCGCACCTCCTCGCGAGTCAGGTCGGCCGCGAGAGCCATCACCGCGGCGGCAATGGCCCCACTGCCCTGCAGAACCCGGCCCAGGATGACGCCCTGGATGTCGTCGGCGAGCGCCGCGACCACGCTGCCGATCGCGAACAGGATCAGCCCGCCGAAGATCACGGGCTTGCGTCCGATGCGATCCGAGAGCATTCCGAAGGGGATCTGCAGCAGCGCCTGGGTCAGCCCGTAGGCCCCGATAGCGAGACCGATGAGCAGCGGCGTGGTCCCGGGCAGACCCTCCGCATGCAGGGCGAATACGGGCAGGATAAGAAACAGCCCCAGCATGCGGAGCGCGAAGATCCCGGCCAGACCCACGGCGGCCCGCCTCTCGGACCTCGACATCGGCGACACCGGCTGTCTGGAACTGCTCATGAAACTATGCTTTGCCTCCGACACTAAAGGCTGTCTATAGTAGCAGTTTGACCCTGGGAAGGTCTTGAGTAATGGACTTCATCCGCATCCGCGGTGCACGTACCCACAACCTGAAAAACATCGACCTCGACCTGCCGCGGGATCGACTGATCGTGCTCACCGGGCTGTCCGGGTCCGGCAAGTCCTCGCTCGCCTTCGATACCATCTATGCGGAAGGCCAGCGCCGCTATGTGGAGTCGCTGTCCGCCTACGCCCGCCAGTTCCTGTCCATCATGGACAAGCCGGACGTGGACCACATCGAGGGGCTGTCGCCCGCGATTTCCATTGAGCAGAAGACCACTTCCCACAACCCCCGATCCACAGTCGGCACCATCACCGAGATCCACGATTACCTGCGCCTGCTGTTCGCGCGCGTCGGCACGCCACGCTGTCCAGTACACGGCGAGCCCCTCGAGGCCCAGACCGTGAGCCAAATGGTGGATCAGGTGCTCACCCTGCCCGAAGGGAGCAAACTGATGCTCCTGGCCCCGGTGGTCTCCGAGCGCAAGGGGGAGTACCACCGCCTCCTCGGCGAGCTCCACGCCCAGGGCTTTATCCGCGCCCGTATCGACGGCGAGATCTTCGAGCTCGACGAGCCCCCGGAGCTCGACCTGAAACGCAAGCACAGCATCGAGGTGGTGGTCGATCGCTTCCGGGTGCGGCCGGACCTGCACCTGCGTCTCGCCGAGTCCTTCGAGACGGCCCTCGGCCTCTCCGGCAGCCTGGCGCGAGTGGCCTGGCTCGATCAGCCGGGGCACGAAGAGCTGCTGTTCTCCGCCGCCTTCGCCTGCCCGGTGTGCGGCTACAGCATCCCGGATCTGGAACCGCGGCTGTTCTCCTTCAACAACCCCGCCGGCGCCTGCCCCACCTGTGACGGGCTCGGGGTACAGCAGTTCTTCGACCCGGCGAAGGTGGTGATACACCCGGAGCTCAGCCTCGCCGGCGGGGCGGTGCGCGGATGGGACCGTCGCAACGCCTACTACTTCCAGATGATCCGCTCCCTCGGCGGGCACTATGGATTCGACGTCGAGACCGCCTGGCTGGAGTTGCCCGAGGGGGTCCGGGAGGTCGTCCTTTACGGCTCCGGCCGCGAGAAGATCGCGCTGAAGCTGCCCCACGAGCGCGGCAAGGGCAAGCCGCGGCCCTTCGAGGGCATCATCCGCAACATGGAGCGCCGCTACCGGGAAACGGACTCCAACACCGTGCGCGAGGAGCTGGCACGCTATATCTCCCACCAGCCCTGTCCCGCCTGCAAGGGCTCCCGGCTCAACGAGGCGGCGCGCCATGTCCTGGTCGCCGAGCACAACCTGCCGGACCTGGCGGCGCTGCCGGTCGGCAACGCCCTGGACTTCTTCGAGAACCTGGCACTACCCGGCAAGCGGGGAGAGATCGGCGCCAAGGTGATCAAGGAGGTCGCCCAACGGCTCAGGTTCCTTGTGGATGTGGGGCTGGAGTACCTGACCCTGGAGCGCAGCGCAGAGACGCTCTCGGGGGGCGAAGCGCAGCGCATCCGGCTCGCCAGCCAGATCGGCGCGGGCCTGGTGGGCGTCATGTACATCCTGGACGAGCCCTCCATCGGCCTACACCAGCGCGACAACGCCCGCCTGCTTCGCACCCTCACCCACCTGCGCGATCTAGGGAACACCGTCATCGTGGTCGAGCACGACGAGGAGGCCATCCGCTGCGCCGACCGGGTGGTGGACCTGGGTCCTGGGGCCGGCGCCCACGGCGGCGAGATCGTCTCCCAGGGAACCGCGAAGGAGATCGCCGCCGATCCAAGCTCCCTGACCGGCCGTTATCTCTCGGGAGCCATGCGCATCGAGATCCCGTCCGGCCGTACGGCCGCGAGCCCCGAGCGCGAGCTGCGCATCCTGGGGGCCGCGGGACACAACCTCAAGGAGATCGACGCCGCCGTCCCGGTGGGCACCTTCTGCTGTGTCACCGGAGTGTCCGGCTCCGGGAAGTCGACCCTGATCAACGACACCCTCTACCCCGTCGCTGCGAGGCACCTGAACAATGCCGGCCTGCGTCCGGCGCCCCATCGCGCTGTCCAGGGGCTGGAGCACTTCGACAAGGTCGTGGACATCGACCAGAGCCCCATCGGCCGGACCCCGCGCTCCAACCCCGCGACTTACACGGGGCTCTTCAACCCGGTTCGGGAGCTCTTCGCCTCCGTGCCGGAGGCCCGCTCCAGGGGCTACACTTCCGGGCGCTTCAGCTTCAATGTGCGAGGCGGGCGCTGCGAGGCATGCAAGGGGGACGGGTTGATCCGGGTGGAGATGCACTTCCTTCCGGACGTCTACGTCCAGTGCGACACCTGCAAGGGCCGCCGCTACAACCGCGAAACCCTGGAGATCCGCTACAAGGGAAAGACCATCGATCAGGTCCTGGACCTCAGGGTGGAGGACGCCCTGGAGTTCTTCTCCGCCGTGCCCGTCGTCAGGCGCAAGCTGCAGACCCTGGCCGACGTTGGGCTTGCGTACGTGCGTCTGGGACAGAGCGCCACGACGCTCTCAGGGGGCGAGGCGCAGCGGGTGAAGCTCAGCCGGGAGCTTTCCAAGCGCGACACCGGCCGCACCCTCTACATCCTCGACGAGCCCACCACCGGTCTGCATTTCCATGACGTCAAGCAGCTGCTCGACGTCCTCCACCGACTGCGCGACCACGGCAACACCGTGGTGGTCATCGAGCACAACCTAGACGTGATCAAGACCGCCGACTGGGTCATTGACCTGGGTCCCGAAGGCGGCGACAAGGGCGGCGAGCTGGTCGCCGTCGGCACGCCTGAAGAGATCGCCGTCGACGAGCGCTCCCACACGGGACGATTCCTGAAGCCGCTGTTGGAGCGCGGCTGGTAAGCCGCAGCTCCCATACCCTGGAAACCGAGGTTTAGCGACCGCGACCCCTGCCACCAGCCCCCATAGAGCCGCGACCGCCGTTGGCAGTCCGCATGGCCCCACGTCCCCCGGCGCTGGTATCACTGTCGCTCAGGTAACGGTTTACCGAGGATGCACCGTTGCCATAACGCACGAAATCACGGAAGGCGGTGTTGTCTCCGCGCGTCTCTATTCGCGTGTTGTGTATGTCGTTGGGCATTCTGGCCCAGCCCGCCCCATGGGGGCTGTTGTGGTCCGCAAAAGCGGCCTGTTGCGCAAAAAGGGTAACCCCGACGAACAGGAACGGAGCGACAAGCTTTGACATAAGAGAACCTCTTCCGATAAAAACACCTTATAATATTTGAATATTCTAATTCTTCTTTGGGCTAGCCTCAAGGCGAGGAGGGCGAGGCCGGTTCGGGCTCCGACTGACCGATGGGTCAAATCGATCCGCCGCCGACGACGACGGGATCGCCCGGACCGAGCCCCAACCTCAGGTCGGCGCGCCCCTGGTTCACCGCCAGCTCCACCAGGCCGAAGGCATTCTCATACCAGAATGGGGTCTCGGGGGGGGCCTCGCAGAAGGTGCGGGCGTATCCGGCTTCCCAGTCGCCCGCACGCAGCCTGCTCCCTCTGTCCAGGGAGGAGGCGAGCAACCCGGTGATGAGGTTTCCGTACCTGTCCGCGTAGATCACCTTGGCGAGCTCGTCCGGCCAATCAGCACCCAGCATGGCATCGGGAGCCAACGGGACGGACTGAGGCACATCCCCGCGGCTCAGCATCGCCGCGACAGGCGCGAACAGGTCGCGCCCGTGGAAGCTGTCCGACAGTTCCTCCGGGCGCCAGTCCACGCGAAAGACGCGCACGGCAGCGGCGCGCCGGGCAACGACTGACAGGAGACCGTTGTCGGGGCCGACATACCAATCTCCGTCCACCTCCAGCGCCAGGGCCGCCCGCTCTCCACCGACACCGGGGTCGACTACGCAAACGTACAGCGAACCCTCCGGCAGGTCCCGTGTCAACGCGGGGAGGAGATAGGCAGCGAGCTCGGGGCGGAATGGGGAAAGGTCGGAGACGAGGTCGGCCACCGGAGTCCCCGGCGCGAGCTCGGCCAGGCGCAGCTTCATCTGGCCCACATAGGGGCCGCTGCCGCCGAAGTCGGTTACCAATGCAATGCGTTCGATGGATCTCACGGCGGGCTCCAAAACAGAAAAACCGGGCCATGGCCCGGTTTTCCGTCGAGCCGCTCGCGGGGCGGCTCAATCCTCGTCGTCTTCCTCGACGGCCTCGGGGATCGGGCGGTCCACCAGCTCCACGTAAGCCATGGGCGCCGCGTCGCCCGGGCGATAGCCGCACTTGAGGATGCGCAGGTAACCGCCGGGGCGAGTTTCATAACGCGGCCCCAGCTCGGCGAACAGCTTCCCGACCACCTCCTTATCGCGCAGGCGGGCGAACGCCAGGCGCCGCTTGTGCACGGAGTCGCTCTTGGCCATGGTGATCAGCGGCTCTGCCACACGCCGAAGCTCCTTGGCCTTCGGAACGGTGGTCTTGATCAGCTCGTGGCGAAAGAGCGAGTTGGCCATGTTGCGGAACATGGCATCCCTGTGTGCGCTGGTGCGGTTGAGGTGCCTTCCGGCTTTGCGATGACGCATTCTTCTGTACTCGAAAGTTTCTACAAAAACGCGCCGAAGGCGCACTTCATCGACCGTTCCATCCGCGGGGGATGCGGTGAGAGAAACGCGCCAAGGGCGCCTTCCGTATCGCTATTTGACAGCGAGCTCGTCGATATTCTCGGGCGGCCAGCTCTCCAGCCGCATGCCGAGCGATAGCCCCCGAGTGGCCAATACGTCCTTGATCTCCGTGAGCGATTTCTTCCCGAGGTTCGGAGTCTTCAGCAGCTCCACTTCGGTCCGCTGTATCAAATCGCCGATGAGATAGATGTTCTCAGCCTTGAGGCAATTGGCCGAGCGCACGGTCAACTCCAGATCGTCCACCGGCCGCAGCAAGATCGGATCGATTGGCGGTTGATCAGGCTCCGCCTCCTCCTCGCCTTCCGCCAACTGCGTCCCCTCGAGGGCGACGAAGCTCGAAAGCTGATCCCGCAGAATCGCCGCCGCCTTCTGAATCGCGCCCTTGGGATCGATCGTTCCGTTGGTCTCCAGGTCGATGACCAGGCGATCCAGGTTCGTCCGCTGCTCCACGCGTGCAGACTGCACGTCGATGGCGACGCGGCGTACGGGGCTGTACGAGGCGTCCAGCGGCAGCCTGCCGATGGGACGCTCCTCTCCGCCTTCCGCCTCTCGCTGCGTGGCGGGCTCGTAACCGCGGCCGCGACGGACCGTCAGCGTCATGCTGAGCTCACCGTCACCGGTTAGATTTGCAATTACCAAGTCTGGGTTGGCAACGTCGGCCGTGTGATCGAGGGCGATGTCCCCCGCCGTAACCGGCCCCGGCCCCTTCTTCGACAGGGTGAAGGTCGCCTCGTCCTTGCCCTGGACTGAAATCGCCACCTCCTTCAGGTTGAGCAGGATTTCCAGGACATCCTCCTGCACACCCTCCAGTGTGGTGTACTCGTGCAGCACGCCCTGAATCTCCACCTCGGTGACGGCGCAACCGGACATGGAGGACAAAAGGATACGACGAAGCGCGTTTCCCAGCGTATGACCGAAACCACGTTCTAGCGGCTCCAGCGATATCCGGGCGTGACTGCGCCTCCCATTGACCGGCTCGACCTTGACGATCCGCGGTTTGAGGAAGTCGCTAACAGCATCAGCCATGCAAAAACCCTCTCCGTCCCTTACTTGGAGTACAACTCCACGATCAACGATTCATTGATATCCGCCGGAAGATCGGAGCGGTCCGGAGCACGCTTGAAGACGCCCTTCAGTGCATTGGTGTCCACCTCGATCCACCCCGGGAAGCCGTACTGCTCGGCCAGCGCTACCGCGTTCTGTATGCGGACTTGCTTCTTGGCCTTCTCCCGCACCTCTATCTCGTCCTCTTCCCCCAATTGGTAGGAGGGGACGTTGACCGCCTTTCCGTTGACGAGGACGCCCTTGTGGCTGACCAGTTGCCGCGCCTCAGCGCGCGTGGAGCCGAACCCCATGCGATAGACCACGTTGTCCAGCCGCTGCTCCAGAAGCCGCAGCAGATTCTCGCCGGTGGCACCCTTGATGCCGGCCGCCTTCTTGTAGTAGTTGCGGAACTGCTTCTCCATCACGCCGTAAATACGGCGGACCTTCTGCTTTTCGCGCAACTGCTGGGCGTAGTCGGATACCCGGCGGCGGCGGTCGCCCGCCTGACCCGGCACCTTCTCCAGATTGCACTTGGTGTCCAGCGAGCGTGCTCGGCTCTTGAGCGCGAGATCGGTCCCCTCACGCCGGGCCAGCTTACAGGTCGGGCCAGTGTACCTTGCCATGTCTCTTCCTATTCAGCGCTTACACGCGCCGCTTCTTTGGCGGGCGGCAGCCGTTGTGGGGGATCGGCGTCACGTCGGTGATGCTGGAGATCTTGAAGCCGGCGTTGTTCAAGGCACGCACGGCGGACTCTCTCCCAGGCCCCGGTCCTTTGACGTTTACGTCCAAGTTTTTGAGACCGAATTCCTTCACGGCCTGACCAACCCGATCTGCCGCCACCTGAGCCGCGAACGGCGTGCTCTTCCTGGAACCCCGGAAGCCCGAGCCGCCAGCGGTGGCCCAACCCAGCGCATTGCCCTGGCGGTCGGTAATGGTGATGATGGTATTGTTGAAGGAGGCGTGTATATGGGCGACCCCATCCGCCACCTGCTTCTTTACCTTCTTTCGAGTACGGGTCGGTTTGGCCATCAGCTGTTACCAAGCATTATTGACGCGATTGCATCGTTCTTCGTGTAGCTCAACGCGAGCGCTCCATATCCCCGTCGCCCTGTGGTACAGGGCAGGCGCAAGGAGCGCTATTCGGGCGTGAGCGATATCTTCTTTGCGGGTGTCGCCTGGACGACACGGCCGGTTATCTCTTGATCGGGCGACGAGGTCCCTTGCGTGTACGGGCGTTCGTGCGGGTCCGCTGACCGCGCAGCGGCAAGCCGCGGCGGTGGCGAATGCCCCTGTTGCAGCCGAGGTCCATGAGCCGCTTGATGTTCATGGAGATCTCACGCCGCAAATCGCCTTCCACGGCAAACTGGGACACCGCGAAGCGAAGCTTGTCGACCTCATCCTCGGAGAGGTCCCGAATCTTCGCATCGAAGGCAACACCGGCTGCATCGCAGATCTGCGCCGCGCGCGTGGGTCCAATACCGTAGATCGCAGTCAGGGCGATGACGGCGTGCTTCCTATCGGGGATGTTGACACCG
>JAYEJW010000293.1:0-2278 GCA_034716535.1 Pseudomonadota bacterium | reverse complement strand
CCGGAAGGGATGGATATTGAAAATCTCGACCCCCTGTTCGGTGTTTACCCGGACAAGGACGGAAAAAAGCAGACCGAATACGAGCCGGACCCCAAGCTCAAAGACTTTGAGAACATCCCCTTGAAAGAAGGCATCGTCAGCTACTTCCTGCGCGAGGTGCAGACCTACGTGAATGATGCCTGGATCGACCGCAAGGCTGGGGACGAGCAGGACGGCGGCATCGGCAAGGTGGGGTATGAGATCAACTTCAACCGGGAGTTTTTCGAGTACCAGCCGCCGAGACCGTTGGCGGAGATTGATTCGGACTTGGAGGCGGTGGAGAGCCGGATTATGGGGATGTTGCGGGAGGTTACGGAGTGAGCATGCTACGTTTGCGAACCTCACGTGAACAGAACTGGCCCCATCCACCTGTTTATTCCAGATTCTCGGTTCATCTCGGTAAGATGCTTGATTCAAGGCAGGTCACTGGAGCAGACCTACGACCTTACTTGAGAAACATTGATGTGCAATGGGGTAAGGTCAATATACAGAACCTCCCGGAGATGGATTTCGATGAAGAAGAACGTTGGTTGGGGGATATTCCGGCGCATTGGGATATTGAGCGGGCGAAGAACGTATTTTCTGTACGTGATGAACGTTCCGAGAGAGGCGACGAGGAGCTTCTAACCGTTTCCCACATCACCGGCGTGACATCTCGCTCCGAAAAAGAGGTGTATATGTTCAAAGCTGATGAGATGACGGGATACAAGCGTTGTTACCCAAATGATCTGGTCATCAACACGCTATGGGCCTGGATGGGTGCCATGGGCGTAAGCCCTCTCGCTGGAATCATCAGTCCTGATTACCACGTTTACGAATCCAAGGGGTTGTTGCGGCCAGAGTTCGTGGAGTTGTTATGCCGCTCGAAGCCCTTCGTTGCAGAAGTCAATCGCTGGTCGAAGGGGGTCTGGTCGTCACGGCTGCGGCTCTATCCCGAAAACTTCTTCGAGATGCGCCTACCCATTCCACCGGAAGACGAGCAGTGGGAAATTGTCAGGGCAGTGGAAGATGAGGGGAAAAAGAGCAGAGAGCTGGCAGCGGAATTGAGAGAATCCATGGCGATGCTCAAAGAACGCCGCTCCGCCCTGATCACCGCCGCCGTCACTGGCCAGATCGATCTCGAGGAAATGGCCGCATGACCGACTCCGTGCCGCCGCGAGTCCTGATCATTGCCGGTCCCAACGGAGCTGGAAAGACCACCTTCGCCAATGAATTTTTGCCCGCCGAGGCGAATTGCCCCCGTTTCATCAACGCGGACCTGATCGCGGCGGGGTTGAGTCCGTTCCGACCGGAGGCGGTTGCCTTTCGGGCGGGTCGTCTGGTGCTGGAACAGATCACCGCCTTTGTGCGACAAAAGCAGAGTTTTGCCTTTGAGACTACGCTCAGTGGTAGAGGTTATGCTCGCCTGATAGCGGAGTGGCGCGTTCAGGGTTACTTCGTCGAGCTCTTCTTCCTGCGCCTCCCGGATGCGGATTTCGCGATTTCACGCGTTAGACAGCGGGTTGCTGAAGGCGGTCATGCCGTTCCCGAACCCGTGATTCGGCGCCGGTTCAAGGCTGGATGGCGCAATTTCGAGATACTTTTTCGACCAATTGTCAACGCCTGGGCGGTCTATGACAACTCGGGCGTCACACCGCATCTGATAGCCAAAGGAGTCAATCCATGAAGCAGAAAACACAACCGGCAAGTCAGGTAGTGGATGATTTCGATCTGGCGCTTGCCGCAATGGAGCGCGCCGCCAAGATGGCACGGAAAAGGGCGCTTCAGCGTGACGGCAAGTTGGTGGTTTGGCGCGAAGGCCGAATAGTGCAAGAACCTGTGGCCGATCTGAGTGGACCTCAGGAGCGATCTGATTAAGTTAAAGAGAACGGAATAACTTTAACCAACGGTTCGAGCGAGTAAAGGACATACCATTACCCACAACTCTCCCCGATGCTGCGCTGAGCCTCGAGCGCGAGCACGAAATCGGGGGCGCGTTGTAGACCGATCCAGAGCGTTTTCGGGCCCGGGAAGCCATCGTGTTTTCGGTTCAGGAAGCCACCGAGGCCGGCGACCATGCGGACCATGGTGTCCAGTGGCGGCGGCTCATCGGGCGGTGGTTTGCGCTGGGTGACCAGATAGACGGCCTTCCATTCCTCGTCGGCAAACACCGTATCGCAGGGCATCTCCGGGCAGTCGCGCCCGAGCATGGTCAGAAACAACACGCGCCAGGCGATGATCATATAGAAGGCCAGCGCCG
>JAYEJW010000292.1:0-2283 GCA_034716535.1 Pseudomonadota bacterium | reverse complement strand
GCGCCCAAAACTCCTCGTGACGCGGACGCCGGAAGAGGACCTCCTTGATCACGTCGATGGGCTTTGCGTAGCGTCGGTAGACCTTGCCGAGCCCCTTGGCGGTAATAGCCGTCACAGCAGGTCCTTGATCCGCGATTCGGTCGCACAATAGAACCGGTACGCGGCATAGAGGCAGGGGACCAGCCCCACGGCGAGCAGCAGAACGGGCATGGAGGGTGGGACGCCCCTGAGAATCACATCCCGGTACCCTTCGACAAGGTGATAAAGGGGATTTGCCGTGTGCAGCCAGCCCCACTCCGCAGGGACCATCTCTGCCGGATAGATGATGGGGGTCGCGAAGAAAAGCACGGTCAACAGCATGGCGACGATGTGGCGCAGATCGCGTACCGCGACGGACAGCACGCTAAGGACGAGCGCCGCCGTGAGGGTCAACATGACCCGCGTGGCGACGAGGAATGGCAGGACCAGCATCCAGGGCGTCATCTGGCCGCGCTCGGCGACCGCCCACGCAACCAGCACCAGCAGCCCGGCACCCTCGGTGACAACGGTCGTTATCACGGGCACCGCCGGCAGGAGATAGGCCGGCACGGAGAGATTCTTCGCGCTCCCGGGATCGTCGATGAGTCGATTGCCGCCCCGCATGACGCCGTCCTGGAGCGCGACGAACGGAACCAGAGCGGCGAACAGATACAAGGCGAACTCACCGGTGGTCCCGGACGCACCGAAACGCACGCCCAGGAACTTTCCGAATACGAGAGTGTAGACCGCGAGCAGAAAAAGCGGCTGAATGAGCAACCAGAGCCAGCCGAAGATAGAGCCCCGGGTCTGCTCAGCGAGCTCCCGCCTTACCAATAGGGTCGCCGCGTGGGCGTAGGATGGCCGATGAATCATGCGGGAGAGGTGCATCTGCGGTTGGCGATACGGGATTCGGGCCCCGCCTTCCGAGGGACCCTGGCTTACTCGCTGGGCTCGGGCTCGGTCTCGAGTTTCTTTAGCTTGTCTTCGACGTAGGGACGCAGCACCTCATCGTCGATCCGGTAGTTCGCCTCGGCCTTGAGCTTCTCCAGGTACGCCTCATGCCTTTCCTGTCGGTACTCAGCTTCCAGCGTCACGATGATCTGCGCTTTGGCCTCGTCGAAGGTCATCTGTCTCACAGGCTCTCGTTCGAGGAGCTTGATGATGTGAAATCCGTATCCGGTGCGAACGAGCGGACTGATCTCGCCGATCTCCTTGAGCCCGAAGGCGCCTTCGGCGAACCGCTCTTCGAGCTCCGGCTTTGCCCGAAGGCCGAGATCACCGCGGTTCTTGGCGACCGAGGGGTCTTCGGAAAATTCCACCGCGAGCTGCTCGAAGTCCTCGCCCGCGAGGGCCCTGGCGCGGATCGATTTCGCGAATGCGCCCACATCCATCTCTGCGTCCCGCGATTGCCGGATCAAGATGTGGGAAACGCGGACCTTCTCGTCGCTCTGGTAGTCTTCCCGGTTCGCCAGGTACCTCTCCCGCGCCGCCTCGGTCATGTCGGGCACGGGCGCCTTGAGGGAATGCGCGATGAAGAGTCCGGCCAGGTGCCGATCGACGCTGTTCTCGAGCCGCGCCTTCTCCACGGGATCTGCCAGGAGATCCGCCCGCCGGGCCTGTTCGGCCATGTACCGGTAGAGATAGAGTTGATGGATGATCTCGCGCAGGCGTTCCGGGTTGCTGAGCAGCTTCTGACGGGCACCCTTAGGTCCCGACTCGAGGAACGCCTCGATTGCAGCCAGCGGAAAGTCATGCTCGTCGTCCAGAACCACCGGCGCGTTCAGGTCGACCTGAGTCTCTTCGGACCAGACGCCGCTCGAGCCGGCGAGGGCCAGGGCGAGAAAGAGTGCCAAGAAGGGTCCTCGCCCCTTCGGTTTCGTTGGGCGCGATCCGTGAAATCTCCGGGAGTGGTCTGGCGTGTGCATGGGACCCTGTCGTAAACGTGAGAAAAAGGTAAGCGCGACATTGTAGCCGAAGGGGAGGGCGTGCGCATGGAATGCTTTGACAGGGCGCAAATGCAAGACAATCGGCCCTGAAAAAAAAGCGGCGGGCTGAATGCCCGCCGCTTTCCGTTTGCCCTGGATCCCAGAGGGATCCAGGTTTCCGGCGTTGGCTCTCCTTATTCCTTGTACTGGTACTAGATGTGTATTTTCATCTTTAATTAAAAAATCATTATTGTTCATTAAAGCTAGTGCAATAATCTTTCTTATATATCCTCTACTCTCTGTTGGGATATATTGTCTTTTTGTAACTGGTTGTACTATT
>JAYEJW010000291.1:0-2295 GCA_034716535.1 Pseudomonadota bacterium | reverse complement strand
CGGAGAACTTCGTGACCGTCTCGGACCCCTACCCGACGGTCTCGGCCCAGGCCGCCGACCTGATCCTGCCGACGGCCATGTGGATCGAGAAGGAAGGCGCCTACGGCAACGCGGAACGTCGCACCCAGTTCTGGCGCGAGCAGGTCAGCGCCCCCGGCGAGTCCAAGTCCGACGTCTGGCAGATCATGGAGTTCGCCAAGCGCTTCAAGGTCGAGGAGGTGTGGCCCGAGGAGCTTCTGGCCAAGGCACCCGAGTACCAGGGCAAGACCCTGTACGAGATCCTGTACGAGAACGATCAGGTCAACAAGTTCCCGTACGAGGGCAAAATCGTCGACGACCGTGGCAACGAGTACCGGAACCACGAGTCGGAGCACTTCGGCTACTACGTGCAGAAGGGCCTGTTCGAGGAGTATCGGCTGTTCAACTCCGCGGCGGACATCCCCAAGAAGGGCCACGAGATGGCGCCATACGATGCCTATCACAAGTCCCGCGGTCTGCGCTGGCCGGTGATCGACGGCAAGGAGACCCTGTGGCGGTTCCGCGAGGGTTATGACCCGCACGTCAAGGTGGCCGACGGTGTCGCCAAGGGCGATGTAAAGTTTTACGGCAAGCCGGACGGCAGGGCGAACATCATCTTCGCCCCTTACGAGCCGGCGGCGGAAAGTCCGGACGAAGAGTTCGACCTGTGGCTGTGCACCGGGCGCGTGCTGGAGCATTGGCATTCCGGTTCCATGACGCGCCGCGTGCCGGAGCTGTACCGCGCCGTGCCCGATGCCGTCGTCTATATGAACAAGAAGGACGCCAAGAAGCGCAAGCTGCGTGACGGCAAAATGGTCAAGATCGCGAGCCGCCGCGGCGAGATCACCGCGCGGGTGGAGACCCGCGGTCGCAACAAGCCGCCGGAAGGGCTGGTGTTCGTTCCCTGGTTCGATGCGGGCCGTCTGATCAACAAGGTGACCCTGGATGCGACCGATCCCCTGTCCAAGGAAACGGACTACAAGAAGTGCGCGGTGAAGGTGATGAAGGCCTAGCCGATTCGGCCGGGGCCGAATCGGCTTGTGCGTAGGACGGATTGATTGCAAAGAAACCCATCGTTCCGAGGGTTCGATGGGTTTTGCAAGGCTCGAGACATCCTGCCGTCGGCCGGTCCGGGTTTGGTGGTGTAGGTCAAGACCATGGCTGAGAAGAAACCGAGCAACGTCACCAGACGGCAATTCCTGAGCGGTGTGCTGAAGACCGCGACGGGAGTAGGTCTGTTGGGCATGGGGCTGGGCATCTATTCCCAGCGCGCCTCGTCCCTGCCGGCGACGGCGATCCGTCCGCCCGGCGCCCTGCCGGAGGACGATTTCCTCGGCGCCTGCATCCGCTGTGGCCTGTGTGTGCGGGACTGCCCTTACGACATTCTCAAGCTCGCCGAGGTGGGAGACGAGGTGGCGACCGGAACGCCCTATTTCGTCGCCCGTACAGGTCCGTGCGAGATGTGCGAGGACATCCCCTGTATCGTCAACTGCCCGACCAATGCCCTGGACCACGATCTGAAGGACATCAACGAGGCCCGCATGGGCCTGGCGGTGGTGTCGGACCAGGAGAGCTGCATCGCCTTCCTGGGTTTGCGCTGCGAGGTGTGCTTCAACGTGTGTCCCATACGGGGCGAAGCGATCACCCTCGAAATGCAGCACAACAAGCGCTCCGGCAAGCATGCGCTGTTCATCCCCGTGGTGCATTCCGAGGCCTGCACCGGCTGTGGCCTGTGCGAAAAGGCCTGCATCCTGGACGAGGCGGCCATCAAGGTGTTCCCCGAGCACCTGGCCAAGGGTGCGCTGGGCGAGCACTACCGGGTGGGCTGGGAGCAAAAGCAAAGGGCCGGCGGTGCCCTCGTGACGCCGGATCAGGAGCATCGCTACAACCTGCCGGAGGGCGTGCGCTACGACCATGGTGGCGAGGGGCTGATCATCGAGGAGAGTCAGGACGAGACGCCGTTCTCCGAGAACCCACTGGACACCCTAAACCGCGGGCTTGAGGGGCGCTGATGGCCACGGGGAGAATCTGCTGTACCGAGGCCATCGAGACCAAAGGCTGGTTGCTGGCCTTCAAATGGGTGACCCTGCGGCGGATCAGCCAGTTGTCCATTCTCCTGCTCTTTCTGGCCGGTCCTCTGTGGGGCCTGTGGATCGTGAAAGGCAATCTGGCTTCCAGTCTGACGCTGGACGTCCTCCCCCTGACGGATCCGCATATCCTGCTGCAGGCCGTATTTGCCGGTGTGACCCCCGAGACCGCCGCCATCGTCGGTGCGCT
>JAYEJW010000290.1:0-2296 GCA_034716535.1 Pseudomonadota bacterium | reverse complement strand
CTGGCCGGGAGTCTCGAGCTGGCTCAACGCCTCGACTTCACCCTCGCCGACCTCGGCTACCGCTTCCCCGACTACCCGCTCCCCCCCGGTGAGACCCCCGGCTCCTATCTCCGCCACCTCACCTGGAACGAGGCCCGCGTGCGCTTCCGACCGCTGACCGCCCGTGCCCAGGCACAGCTCGAGCGAGAGCTGGCGATGATCGAGAAGCTGGAGCTGGCCGGCTACTTTCTCATCGTCTGGGATCTGATCCAGTTCTGCAAACGCGAAGGAATCATGGTCCAGGGCCGCGGCTCGGCCGCCAACAGCGCCGTCTGCTACGCGCTGTCGATCACCGCCGTCGACCCGGTCAAGATGGAGCTCCTCTTCGAGCGCTTCCTGTCCGAGGAGCGCGGCGAGTGGCCGGACATCGACCTCGACCTGCCGTCGGGCAACCAGCGCGAAAAGGTCATCCAGTACGTCTACCGGCGCTACGGGCCGCACGGCGCCGGGATGACCGCCAATGTCATCACCTACCGCGACCGCTCGGCAGCCCGCGAGGTGGCCAAGGCACTGGGCTACTCCCCTCAACAGGTGGACAAGTTGGCCAAACAGCTCGGCACCTGGCGCTACGACACCAGCCGCGGCGATCCCAAGTCGTTGCCCGTGGAGCTGTCGGCGGCCGGCTTCGACCCCGAAGACTCGCGCATCCAGCTCTTTGCCGAGATGTGGCACCGGATCCACAACCTCCCCCGACACCTGGGCCAGCATTCGGGGGGCATGGTGATCGCGGCAGGCCGGCTGGACGAGGTCGTGCCTCTGGAGCCCGCCGCCATGGAGAACCGCGTCGTCGTCCAGTGGGACAAAGACGACTGTGCCGACCTGGGAATCATCAAGGTCGATCTCCTGGGGCTCGGTATGTTGCAGGCGCTGGAGGAGGTGATCCCGCTGATCCGCACCCATGAGAAGGTCAACCTCGACCTGGCGCATCTGCCCCCCGATGATCCCGAGACCTACGAGATGCTCCGCCGAGCCGACACGGTGGGGGTCTTCCAGGTGGAGAGTCGGGCCCAGATGGCCTCGCTGCCGCGCAACGCGCCGCGGCGCTTCTACGACCTGGTCATCCAAGTAGCCATCATCCGCCCGGGTCCCATCGTCGGGGGCATGGTCCACCCCTTCTTCGAGCGCCGGCAGGGACGCCAGGAGGTGACCTATCCCCATCCCAGTCTCGAGCCCATCCTGAAGCGCACCTTGGGAGTGCTGTTGTTCCAGGAGCAGATCCTGCGTGTCGCCATGGTGGCAGCCGGCTTCTCGGGCGGCGAGGCCGAGGAGCTGCGCCGCGCCATGGGCTTCAAGCGCTCGGCCGAGCGCATGGACAAACTGGAGACCAAGCTGCGCACCGGGATGGATGAGCGGGGCATCACGGGCGCAGGCCAGGAACAGATCGTCCAGGCCATCACCTCCTTCGCCCTCTATGGCTTCCCCGAGTCTCACGCCGCCAGCTTCGCGCTCATCGCCTACGCCAGTGCCTACTTGAAGGCCCACCACCCCACCGCTTTCCTGATCTCGCTGCTCAACGCCTGGCCCATGGGCTTCTACTACCCCGCCACCCTGGTCAAGGACGCCCAACGCCATGGCGTCGAGGTCCTGCCCATCGACGTGAACCATTCAGGCTGGAGGTGTCGCTATGAGGTTGTAGAGGCGGGGCTTACCCCATCCAATGTAGGGGCGAGGCTTGCCCCCACCCAGGAGGGCACAAGGCCCTCCCCTACATCGGGTCGATACCCCAAGGCCCTCAAGACGCAGGGCGCCGCCCGCCTTGGTCTGCGCTTCGTCAAGGGCCTACGCAAAGGGGCCGGTGAGGCCATCGAGCGCGAACAGGCCCTGCAATCCTTCTCCGACGCCGATGATCTGGCCCGCCGCTGTCACCTGCAGGGGGAAGAGCTCGAAATCCTGGCCGAGATCGGTGCCCTGGGCTCACTGGAACTGACCCGACGTGGCGCCTTGTGGCAGGCTGCCCGGGCCGCGCGGCCCGCAGGCTCGCTCTTCCATCACGATGTAGGGGCGGGGCTTGTCCAATCGGTTGTAGGGGCGGGGCTTGCCCCCGCCCGGGAGGGCGCGAGGCCCTCCCCTACAGGGCAACACCGAAACGTCGAAACACCACACCACCCGCTACCCGAGATGTCAGCGTACGAGGAAACCCTGGCCGACTACGCCGGGAGCAGCATGACCACGGGACCTCATCCGCTGGAGCATCTGCGGGCGGGGCTCGATCGGCACGGAATCGTTCCGGCTGCCCAGTTGATCCGCTACCGCCATG
>JAYEJW010000289.1:0-2298 GCA_034716535.1 Pseudomonadota bacterium | reverse complement strand
TAAATAGTCCGACAAGCGCAGCCGAAACTCTTTCGCTGATACTTCCATCCGAGCATCTTCAGTAGTTGCAACTAACAAGTTATAACAATAGGTGATATATCTGCTATTTGCAATGCGCCCGGGCTGGCGAAAACGAGACAATGGGTCCGTGTATCATGTACGTGGTGCGATACCTCAACCCATCTTTGTCACTTAGATTAATAATACAACGCAAAATCAATGGGTTGTGATTTTTTGTCGTTCGTTATGTCACTACTGTTTGCGTCTTTATGGTGTAACGACCGTCTTTTCCGTCTTGCCCGGTAGCCAGGCCAACCCGAGTGCGCGTAGCAGTCGCTGCTGATCGGCATTGGGTCGGCAACTCTTGCGTACGTGTATCCGCTGTGCGTTCTCGCCCTGTAGACTGGTCGTCACGCGCACCTGGGTACTCATCGTGGTGCGGACCTTCTCCCAGCTGTCGTCGATGCCTTGTTCCTTGAGCCTGCGGCGGATCTGATGCACCAGGTTGTAGGCCAGCAGCGTGATGAAGATGTGGCCTTCGACGCGGTGCGTCTTCTGGTGATAAACCGGGCGCATGCCGAGTTCGGACTTGAGACTGCGGAACACGGCCTCCAGGTCGGTCAGCATGGTGTAGGTTGACCACAGTTGTTGTTCGTCCCATTGCGCCTGGTTACTGCGCAGACAGTAAACCCCGGGATGGGCGTTGGGGTCTTCGGCCTTGGGCTCGATTCGCTCGTAGTGGACGGCCATGGCCGTTTTGCCGGCCTGGTCGGTCTCCATGGTGATCTCGTAGTAGCGCGAGGCGCGGCTGTATTTCTGTCGCAGTCGGCCGATCTTTTCGCAGACCTTTTTCGCGCTCTTGAGCCGGCGCGGTTGGGCGAGCCCTTCTGTCAGGTGCTGCAACTCCGCCTCCAGACGAGTAGAGAAGCGTTGTTTCATCGCATCCTCTTTCGCCGCTTTGCCCTGGGAGTGGCAGTAGAGTTCGACCTCACCCGACTCGCGCTCTACACGCATGGCGCGTACGGTATCGTTCTCCCGCTCCTTGACCGCGACACAGCGTTGGTCGTCGAATTCCATATGGCGCTTTCGGCTGACGACAATGTATTTGTATCCCTGGTCCCGCAGCCACTGGATATTGGCTTCCGATGCAATACCGGCATCCATGATAATGGTGGGGACGGGGCGCAGATCGAGGGACCGATTTTTTCCACCGTCGGAATCGACGGGTGGACGCAATTGCTCGATCATCTTCTTCAGCGTGGCGGGCTCGCTGACATTGCCGGGAAAGATCCGGCTGCGCCGTGAAAAACCGCTGCCATCAATCACCAGTGCCAGCGTGACCAGGGGACAGTCGTTACGCCGCTCCTTGGAGTGACCATAGGCGGCCAGCTCGTTGTACTTCCCGCTTCCCTCGAAGAAGGTATTGGTCAGGTCGTAGAGGGTAATGGACTCCTCGAGCTCAAACAGCTCCACGTGCTGTTGATAGAGAAAGCCCTCGATCTTCTTATGGTGCTTCCAAAGCAGATCCGAAGCGCGATAGAGCGCGGAAAGCCCCTGCTTTTCATATTCGAAATCCAGCAACTCCCCCAACGCGCTTTGTCTGTGCAGCCATTCATGCGTCGACAGTTCGCTGTTGGGCTGGATCATGCGCCCGACGATGTTCCCTATCGCTGCGTGCAACTGGTTACGATTGAATCCCAGGGACCCCAGACACCCCGGCAGTTGCGCCTCGAACACGGCGTGCAGCGCCAGCGCCTCTGCGCCCACCGTGCGACTATCGATGTGTTCCACGGAGTTGAGGTCCACGGTGTGCAGGTCACGCCCGTCTTCGCGCGGTTTACCGTCCGCTTCTGCGTCACCAGCGCCGAGCAGTTCTGAACCCGAATACTTGCGTAGCAGGAGGCCGGCAATGGATTGCGCCTGCTGCTCCAGTTCCCCCGAGGCACAGGCAAGCAAATCGTGCTGACCCGCGACAAGCTGCTCGATACGCTGTGCCAGTTCCGGCCACTGGTCACGGGGAAAGTGAAAGCGGTTGCCAAGATTGAGCAGGGTGCGCTGACGAACACGGTCCCCCACTCGATAGCTGTCGACCAGACGGTGACTGTAGTAACAGGTCCCGTCATGAGTGGTGCGTGTTTTAACGCGGCGGATGAACATGGGGGCAAGCAAACCATCCTGGCTGCTCGGCGTCAACCCCTATATATCATTTTATGTCACTACATTCGGGATTTTGAATACCCCGAAATTCTACCCCGATGATTTCCAACGAAATCTATTTCGGGAGTAGCCCGCTATTTG
>JAYEJW010000288.1:0-11519 GCA_034716535.1 Pseudomonadota bacterium | reverse complement strand
ACACATCCCCGCCCAGACGGGCGGGGATGTGTCGGCCTTCGTGTCCCCAGCCGTGCAGGCTGCACTGCGGGACCGCTTTGGGTAATATCTGCCCAAATCCTTATTCTGTCCGAGTATCTAAATCGAAGGAGAAACCAATGGCACTGTATATCACCGACGAGTGCATTAACTGCGACGTGTGCGAGCCGGAATGTCCGAACGGCGCGATCTCGCAGGGTGACGAGATCTACGAGATCGATCCGGATCTCTGCACCGAGTGCGTGGGTCATTACGAGACCTCCCAGTGTGTCGACGTGTGTCCGGTGGACTGCATCCTCAAAGACCCGGACCACGAAGAGAGCGAAGACGAGCTCAAGGAGAAGTACACACGCATTACGGGTGAGGAGGCCTGAGCCCGGAGCCATGACCCGACAGCCAAAGGCTCCTTTGCGGAGCCTTTTTGCTGTTCTTCTCGGCGGCCTCCTGCTCGCCGTCGCGGTGGTCCTGGCTGCCGCGGAGCGCCCTCCCAAGGCGGCCATCGCCAGCGCCCACCCCCTGGCCACCACCGCGGGCTTCGAGGTCCTGGAGGCGGGCGGCAATGCCTTTGACGCGGCGGTGGCCGTGAGTGCAGTCCTGGCGGTGGTCGAGCCCTATAGCTCCGGGCTGGGCGGCGGCGGCTTCTGGCTGCTGCACCGGGCGGCGGACGGCCATGAGATCCTGCTCGACGGTCGCGAGCGGGCACCGCTGGGGGCAGGCCCTGACATGTACCTGGGCTCAGACGGGGGCTTCGTGCCGGAGCGCTCCCTCGACGGACCGCTGGCGGCCGGGATCCCGGGGGAGCCTGCGGCCCTGGTCCATCTGGCCGAGCATTATGGCCGCCTGCCCCTGGAGCGCACCCTACGGCGGGCGATCCGGCTCGCCCGGGACGGTTTCCCGGCCGACGGGCAGTACCGTCGGTTCGCCGGCTGGCGCTTGGACCTGCTTAGGCAATGGCCCGCGGGCGCCGCCCAGTTCCTGGTCGACGGGGAAGTACCGCCGGAGGGGGCGCTGATCCGCCAACCGGATCTCGCCGATACCCTGGAGCGTTTCGCTCGCGAGGGTCGGGACGGTTTTTACGCCGGTCCCACCGCGGAGCGCCTGGTGGCCGGAGTGCGGGAGGCGGGCGGCATCTGGACGTTGGAGGACCTCGCCGCCTACGAGGTGCTCGAGCGCGCTCCCCTGGTGGGCCGCTACCGCGGCTGGCGGGTGGTCAGCGCGGGGCCCCCGTCCTCCGGCGGCGTCCTGCTTGTGCAGATGCTCAACATGCTCTCCGGCTACGAACTGGGCGACCTGTCGCCGGCCGACCGCGCCCATCTGCTGGTGGAGATCATGCGTCGGTCCTACCGCGATCGGGCCCTGTATCTCGGGGATCCGGACTTCGTCGAGATACCGGTGGAGCGGCTGACGCACCCCTTCTATGCGGCCGGTCTGGCTCGTGATATACGACCCGACCGGGCAACCGCGAGCGTGCCCGCATCGCCGCGGGCGGAAGGCGAGGACACCACACACTTTTCGATCCTTGATCGGGAGGGGAACCGGGTCGCCGCCACGCTCAGCATCAACTACCCGTTCGGTTCCGGATTCGTGCCGCCGGGGACCGGCGTGCTGCTCAACGACGAGATGGACGACTTCTCCGCTCAGCCCGGCGCGCCCAACGCTTACGGACTCGTGGGCGGGGAGGCCAACGCCATCGCCCCCGGCAAACGCATGCTCTCGAGCATGACGCCGACCTTCGTGGAGTCGGACCGGGGCGTTGCCGTCCTGGGAACCCCTGGGGGCAGCCGTATCATCACCATGGTGTTGGGGGGCGTGCTCGCGCTCGATGCCGGCCAGGATCCCGCGGACTGGGTTGCAAAGTCCCGTTTCCACCACCAATACCTGCCCGACGAGGTTCAGCATGAAGCGCGGGCATTCACCGACGCCGATCGCCGTTCTCTGCAGGCGAAGGGCCATCGGTTGAGAGAGATCTCTGACGGCTTCGGCAACATGCAGGCGATCTATTGGGACCGCCTGCAGGGCCGGGTGCGGGCCGCGAGCGATCCGCGAGGGGTGGGGCGGGCCGAGGTTCGCTGAGCGTCAGGCTGATTTATAATCCGCCGCCTGAACGAATTCTTGAGAGATCCTGAGGGTTGTCATGAAAATCCTTTTCGCATTGGCCGTCGCCCTGATGGCCGCCACACTCTTTGCCGTCCCCGATGCCGAGGCCAGGCGCTTCGGCAGCGGCATGAGCCTGGGCAAGCATTACAAGAGCCCAACACGCAGTGCGTCGCCGAGCCGGACCCAGACGGCCGCACCCAACCGCTCCCAGAGCACGGCGGGGGCCGCCGGCCGCACCAGCGGCGCGAGCCGTTGGCTGGGACCGCTGGCCGGTCTTGCGGCGGGCGGGCTTCTCGCCTCCCTGTTCTTCGGCGATGCCTTCGAAGGGCTGCAGGTGATGGACATCCTGTTGGTCGCCGCCTTGGCCATTGGGGGCGTGATGCTGTTCCGGGCCATGCGCCGGGGCGGCCCGGCACCGGCGGGAGCGGGTGCTCACGGAGGACCCGTCACGGCGGGTCGGCGCACGGAACATGACCTCATGCCGCCGGGTATGGGTGCTGCGGAGGCACCAGCCGTCGGCGGGGAGGAGGAGTCGCCGCCCTGGTTCGACGGTGCGGGCTTTCTCGAGGGGGCCAAGACCCACTTCATTCGTCTGCAGGCGGGCTGGGACCGGGCGGATTTCCGCGACATCCGCGAGTACACCACGCCCCAGCTGTTCGCCGAGCTCCAGCGCGAGCGCCGGGTCCTGGGGTCCGGGAGCCAGTACACGGAGGTCGTCACCCTGGACGCGGAGATCGCCGGCGTGCGCCGAGACGGTGATCAGGCGGTGGCAAGCGTCCTCTTCTCAGGCCTGATCCGCGAGGAAGAGACCGGCACGGCCAATCCCTTCCGCGAGATCTGGCATGTCCAGCACCCTTGGGACAGCGGAGAGGGCGATTGGCACATAGCGGGCATACAGCAAGCCGGCGGGTGACAGGAAGGGTTCGGCCAGCCGCAGCCGAATCCTTCATGACGCGCTATCGCTGACATCTCGGGCAATAGTAGCTGGAGCGCTGGCCGATCCGCCGCCGGCGGATTGGCGCCCCGCACGCGGGGCAGGGCTCCCCCTCGCGGCCGTAGACCTTCAGGGAGAGAGCGAAATAGCCGGGGCTGCCGTCCTCCTGCACGAAATCCCGCAGGGTCGTGCCGCCCTGCTCGATGGCGCTGCGCAATACGTCTTTTACGGCCTGCGCCAATCGGCGGTAGCGCTTCCGGCTCACCCGGCCACAGGGGCGCGCCGGGTGGATGCCAGCGAGGAACAGGGATTCGTTGGCGTAGATGTTTCCAACCCCCACCACGACTCGGGTGTCCATGAGGAAGTCCTTGACCGCGGTGCGACGGCTGCGGGCGAGCTCGTAGAGGTAATCCCCGTCAAAATGGGCGCCGAGGGGCTCCGGCCCCAGGCTCCGAAGCAAAGGATGGGCCTCTGGCGCTTGAGGCGTCCACAGGAAAACGCCGAAGCGGCGCGGGTCGCGCAGCCGCAGGCAACGGCCTCCGGCGAGCTGCAGGTCGATGTGGTCGTGCTTCTGTGCGGGGGTGTCCGACGGCAACAGCCGCAGGCTGCCCGACATGCCCAGGTGGATCAGCAGGGTGCCCCGTGTCAGCCTGAGCAACAGGTACTTGCCCCGGCGCTCGACCGCTCGGATGCGCTGACCGTCGACCTCCCCCTCCGTTCCTTCCGGCACCGGGTAGCGCAATCTGCGCTCGCGCGCCACCAGGCGGGTGATGCGGGTCCCGGTCAGGGTCGGGGCGATGCCCCGCAGGGTGGTCTCCACTTCCGGCAGCTCCGGCATGGCGGGCCGCTACCAAGCCTGGTCGGGGGCGGGGCCTCGCCCCTTGATCGCCGCCGGCTCGTCGTCTCCCAGTGCCCAGACGGGCGGGTTTCCCAGCAGGTAGCTCAGACGCAGATCGAGGCGGGTCCAGCGCCGGCCGTCTGGTGAGACCAGAAAACGCAGGGACCGATCGCCATCCACCGCGTCCAGAGAAAACAGGCGTCCCGCTAGCTCCTCCCCGAGCGGCTCCACGCGCTCCGCCGTGAGCCCTTCGATCCCGGCCAGTGCCTCCGCCGACAGTGGCTCGCCGTCCAGCGTTGCGGTGCCAGGCCTGAATCCGTGCGGTAACAGCCGGCGGTCGACGTAGTCCTCCGCCGCTGCCAAGAGATAATGGTGAAAGCCATCGCCGATCAGATGCACCTGGTCGCCGATCCCGACATAGCGCCGCTGGCTGACCGGGTCCGTGCCGCCGAAACGCAGCGTCAGCCCGTCCAGGGTCAGGCGCAGGCGCGCCGGGTCCAGGCCCAGGCGTTGCGCGCCTGCGCTCTCGGGGAACGAGCGGTGGACGGCAGTGGCACAGATGCGTACCAGCTTCTCGATGGGACCGCCGTTCGCGGCCACCCGATAGGGCTCCTCCATGCGCCAGCCCGCGGCCGCTTTGGTGAGCCGGATCACCGGCGCCCCCGCTCTTTCGATCGCGATCTGCGCGATCGCCTCCGGCTCCAGGTCGGTGAGGGTCGAGAGGTGCCGATCGCCCTGAAGCTCCCGTTGGACCGCTGCGCCCAGGGCGGCGACCAGAATCAGGAGCAGCAGATTGACGGTCCAGCGGCCACGCATGTGTTCAACCCTTGCGGCGGCGCCAGCGGATGATCAGGCCGGCGGTCAGAAACAGGCCCGGCAGCACAACAAGGAAGCCCCCGCCGATGGCCAGCACCTGGTTGCGGGTAAGCTGCAGCTCACGGTCGGGCAGGTCCCGGGGCGGCACCGACTCGGCGCCTGCCGGTGCGGTGAGCCACTGGATCATGCGCATCCCCAGGCCGCGGTTGCCCGTGTTGTTCAGGTGGGCGTTGCTCAGGAAATCTCCGTCGCCGACGATCAACACCCTCTGCTCCCCCGCGCTATCGGCCGTCTGGCGGGTGAGGGCCAACGCCAATGGCAGGGGACCGGGTCGCTCGTCCAACTCCTCCTCACGCGCCACTTCCCCCCGGACGGGACCGGTCTCGTTCCAGCTCTTCTCCATGGTCTTAAGCGGCGTCGCCACCGTCCAACCCGAGGCGCTTCGGGCGAGGAAGGCGGCGCTGCCCGGGAACAGGGCCGGCGATGAGAGCCCGCCGGTCAAGGCGTGATCCGGAAAATGGGCCACCATGGCGACCGTAGGGTCCTCGATGTTGAGCTCGCGCACGTTAGCGTCCACCAGTCTCCCGGGGAGCCGCTCAATCCCAAGGTGCTCGGCCAGGGGCTCCAGACCTCCGAGGTCTCCGGGGTCCATGAGCCACAGCAGGTTCCCGCCGCTGTCCAGATACTCGACGAGCCTCTGCGCTTCACCGGGGAAGAGGGCGATGGCGGGGGTCGAGAGCACCAGGAGCCGGGTGTTGTCCGGAATCGCCGGTTGGGTCGCCAGATCCAGGGGCTGCAGGCGAAAGCCCTGGGCCCGCAGCACCTCGCCGAAGCGCCCCAGGTCCGCTCCTGTCGCGCCGTCGATGCGGCGCTCCCCGTGGCCTTCCAGGATGACCACCCAGGGCGCCTCGTCGCGGCTCAGGCGTGCGATGGCGGCCGTTAGCGCTTCTTCGCCGAGCTCGCGCAGGGTCTCGCGGCGACCGCGGTACTCCAGAAGCATCTGCCCGAGCAGGGACACATCCGCCGCCCTTGCCTGCTCGGGAAAGACCTGCGGGTCCAGATAGGTGACTTCCAGGTCCGCTCGCGCCCGTCGATAGCGTGCCAGGAGCTGCTCGATCGGTTTCGCCAGGGGATGGCCGCGGTCGAGGAAGACGGTAATACGCAGGGGTGCGTCGAGGCTGCCCAGAACGGCCGCGCTCGCCGCGCTCAAGGTGTTCCGCCCGCTCGCGGTCCAGTCCCAATAGCGGTCGTGGCGGGCCCCCAGCCAGCCGCCAAGCACGACGGCCGCGGACAGCAGCAGGTAGAACACCCAGTCCGCGACCTGGCGTTCGAAAAAGGCGCGTCTGCTGTGGTCCGCCATGTCGTGCGTGCTCACCCCAGGCGCCGGTTCGCGAGCCGGCGGTGCGCGAGCGCCAGGAAAAAACCGGTGAAGAGGCCGAAATAGAGGAGATCGCTTGCGCGCACGACACCGAGTAGAAACCAGAACAGGTGCTCGTTCCAGGACAACCAGTCGAACAGCGTGGTGGCCTCGGAGCCGGCAACCCCGGTGCGGCTGACCACGGACAGGAGCACGAGGACGCCGTAAGCGACCACGGCAGCAAGCCCCGGCTGGGCGCTGAGGCTGGAGGCGAACAGCCCAACGGCGGCAAACATGAGCCCGGTGAGCCAGAGCCCTAACGTGGCCGCCGTGAGCAGCCCCAGGTCCAGGTCGGCGGTGACCGCAAGCCCGAGGGTCATCAGCAGCGGCAGCAGCCCCATCAGGGTCACGAGAGCAGCGAGCCCGAAGAACTTACCGAGCAGGATCTCGCCCAGGGACACCGGGGCCGCCCCCAGCAAGCTGAAGGTGCCCTCCCGAAACTCCCCACTCAGCATGCGCATGCTGAGCAGGGGAACCGACAATAGCGCCAGGGCTGCGGCGAAGCTAAACAGGTTCAGGCTCAGCTCCATGGTGAGTCCGGCGCTGCGGTTTGCCGCTTCGAGACCCGAAAAGCGCTCCAGCACGCGCAGAAACATCCAGGCGAGAATGAGCTGGTTGGCCGCCAGCAGGACCCAGCCGAGGGGCGAGAGGAGGCCCGCCTGCAGCTCCCGGCGGGCGATGGTCAGGATCACGCGGCCTGCTCCCCGCCCAGGATGTCGAAAAAGACACGCTCCAGATCCGTACCGTCGGGCACCAGCTCCATCAGTCCGCAACCCTGCTCCACGAGCAGACGGGCGAGCTGAGCGGGTGCCTCGCCGGGGCGCAGGGTGACCCGGAAGCTGTCTGCGCCGAGCGATTGAGCGGAGGCAACACCCGGCAAGGCAGTGAGCACCGGGAGCGGGGGCGCACGCAAGAGCTTCACGCGGAAGCGTCCGAGTCCAGGGGCATCCTCATCCAGGCGGGCCTGATGGAGCACGCGGCCGTCGCTCAGAATCACCACCTTGCTGCAAACCGCTTGGACCTCCGGCAGGATATGGCTGGAGAGGATGACGCCGCAGGTGGCGGCGAGGTCTCGGATCAGGTCCCGTACCTCCCGGATCTGCACCGGGTCCAGTCCCTCCGTGGGCTCGTCCAGGATCACCAGATCCGGCTCGTGGAGGATGGCCTGGGCGATCCCGACGCGCTGACGGTAGCCCTTGGAGAGCTTGGCGAGCGGTCGCCTACCCGCCTCGGCAAGGCCGCACCGGCTCTTGGCCCGGCTCACCGCGTCGGCCCGCCGGCGTCGCGACACCCTGTGCAGCCGGGCGCAGTAATCCAGATACTCGTCCACCCGCATGTCCGGATACAGAGGCGGGCGTTCCGGTAGATAGCCGATGTTGCGCTTCGCCCGCAAGGGCGCACGGACCAGGTCGACGCCGAGGACCCGTACCTCGCCTGCCGTGGGGGCAAGGTTCCCGCTCAGGATCTGAAGGCAGGTGGTCTTGCCCGCGCCGTTCGGCCCCAACAGCCCCAGCACCTCTCCGCGGGTCAGCCGCAGATCCACCGCGGCGAGGGCCAGGTGCTCGCCGTATCTGCGCTCGAGCGCGCGGACGCTGAGAAGCTTTTCCATGGCGCGAGACCATACCGCGGATGCCCGGCCCTGCCAATGCACGATCCCGTTGCGACGTTGCCCGCGTCCCCTCCTGGCCTTATGGTTCATAGGATACTTCAGGCTTCTTCAGGAGTGTGGCGGTGAGATTGATCGGCATCGACACGGGCGGGACCTTCACAGATTTCGTGCTGTGGCAGGACGGTGGGGTGCGCGTGCACAAAGTGCTCTCCACCCCGGCGGCGCCGGAGCGGGCGATCCTGCAGGGGATTGCCGAGCTCGGCCTGGAGCCTGAAGGTCTGCGGGTCATCCACGGCTCCACGGTGGCCACCAACGCCGCCCTGGAAGGCAAGGGGGTGCGGACCGCTTACGTGACTAACCGGGGGCTCGGCGATCTGCTTACCATCGGCCGCCAGGCGCGTAAGGCCCTTTACGATCTGCAGCCGCCTTCGCGCCGCCCGCCGGTGCCGTCCGAGCTCTGTCTGGAGACCGGCGGGCGGCTCGCTGCCGACGGTGCCTGGGTAGAGCCCCTGACGGCGCACGACATCGCCGAGTTGCGCGAGGCGCTGGGACGCCTGGCGCCTGAGGCGGTCGCCATCAACCTGCTTTTTTCCTACTTGGACGACAGCGCCGAGCGGGCGCTGGCCCAGGCCATGCCCGAAGGGCTGTTCGTCTCCCGCTCCTCCGAGGTGCTGCCGGTGGCCGGCGAGTACGAACGGGGCATCGCCACCTGGCTCAACGCCTGGGTGGGTCCCTTGGTGGCGCGCTACATCGAGCGGCTTCGCGGGGGTCTTCCGGGTGCCCAGGTTGCTGTCATGCAGAGCAGCGGCGAGGCAGTGGCGGCGGCGCAGACCGCCGGTCAGGCGGTACGGTTGCTGCTTTCCGGCCCCGCGGGCGGACTCGTGGGGGCGGGCTTTATCGGCGGAATCGCGGGGCTTAAAGAGCTTCTCACCTTCGACATGGGCGGCACTTCGACCGACGTGGCCCTGGTGGACGGGGAGCCCCGGCTTACCATGGAAGGGCGCATCGCCGGCTACCCGGTGGCGGTTCCCATGGTCGACATGCACACCATCGGCGCCGGGGGTGGCTCTATCGCCCGATTGGACCCGGGCGGAATCCTGCTGGTCGGACCCGAATCCGCCGGCGCTGCTCCGGGTCCTGCCTGCTACGGCAAAGGCGGCGATTCCCCCACGGTCACGGACGCCAACCTGGTGCTGGGGCGTCTGCGGGCGGACGCCTTCCTCGGCGGGCGCATGAGGCTGGACATGTCTGCAGCCAAACAGGCGGTGGGACGGCTCGGGGCCGCCATGGGTGTGGGTGCGGAGGAGGCGGCGCTGGGCATCGTGCGGGTGGCTAACGAGCATATGGCCAGGGCGCTGCGGGTCATCTCCGTGCAGCGCGGACTCGATCCGCGGGACTATACGCTGACCTCCTTCGGCGGTGCGGGCGGTCTGCACGTTTGTGCCCTGGCTCAGGCGCTGGGCATCCGGCGAGCCATGGTACCCATCCACGCGGGGGTCCTGTCGGCCCTGGGGATGCTCGCTACGCCGCCAGGGCGGCTGCTCACGCGTGCTGCCCTGGGGCGGCTCGCCGCCTGCAGCGATGAGGAGGTGGCCGAACGTTTGGGGGATCTGGCCGAGGAGGGCGTCGGCGCGCTGATGCGCGAGGGTCTCCCGCGCGAGGCGCTGCGCATGGACGATTCACTCGATCTGCGCTATTTGGGACAGTCCTACACGCTGAATCTGGGATGGCAAGGCGTGGAGGAAACGACGGAGAGCTTCCACAGGCTTCATCGCCGGCGCTATGGCCACCGTCTCGATCTGCCGGTGGAGCTTGTCAATCTGCGCGTGCGGGTCACCGCCGCCCCCGCGGACCTCTCCCTGCCGCGGCCCGGCGCCGCAGGCGACCAAGGCCGGCGGGATCGGGTCCGCGTGGCCGGCTGCACCGATCCGGTGCCGGTGCTGGCACGAGGCCAACTGGAAGTCGGCAGTCGCTTCGAAGGACCGGCAGTGATCATCGACGCGGTTGCGACCACCTGGCTAGCGCCGGGTTGGATCGCCTGGCTGGATGCGGTGGGCAACCTGCAACTCGAGCAGGGGGCGCTCGACGAATAAGGGGCGTGGTTTCGTTGGGCGTGCCAATCGGTGTATGATGAAAGCCCACACGAAAAGCCGGCGCGAGTAGTCCGGTTAGAAATATTCCAATCTCGAACCTGAAAACGCCGGTTTCCCGAAAGTCCGATTGCCCGCCGGGGGGTTGCCAACAGCCGCAGCCTCTCGCGTTGTCCTGCGCCGCCTTCAGGTTTCCCCCTCCCTTGTCGTCCCCTTGGAGTCGTTAATGACCTTGTTCGGAATCCTGGATCTTTCTCTCTGGCAGGTGGTGGTCGCCACCTTGGTGATGACCCACATAACCATCGTCACCGTCACCGTCTTCCTGCACCGCGCACAGGCGCACCGGGCGTTGGATCTGCACCCGGTGGTCAATCACTTTTTCCGCTTCTGGCTGTGGCTCACCACCGGCATGGTGACCCGCGAGTGGGTGGCGGTGCACCGCCGACATCACGCCAAGTGCGAGACCCCGGAAGACCCGCACAGCCCCAAGGTCCTCGGTCTCGGCACGGTCCTGACCGAGGGCGCGGAGCTCTACGGTAAGGCGGCGAACGACCGCGAGACCGTGGAGCGCTACGGGCACGGTACCCCAAACGACTGGGTCGAGCGCCATGTCTACAGCCGTTACAGCTGGCAGGGGCTGGGTCTGCTCTTGATCCTGGACCTGTTGCTATTCGGCGTCTACGGCCTGACCGTCTGGGCGGTGCAGATGCTGTGGATCCCCTTCTTCGCCGCCGGCGTGATCAACGGTGTGGGTCACTACTGGGGGTACCGCAACTTCGAGACCCCGGATTCCTCCACCAATATTGCCCCCTGGGGCATCCTCATCGGCGGAGAAGAGCTGCACAACAACCATCATGCCTTCCCGAGCTCGGCCAAGTTGTCTTCCAAGTGGTGGGAGTTCGATATCGGCTGGTTCTACATCCGGCTGTTGAGCGCACTCGGTCTGGCCAAGGTCAAGAAGGTGGCGCCGGAGCCGCGCATCATTGCGGGCAAGGGCAGCGTGGACATGGATACCCTGCGGGCGGTCATCGTCGGGCGCATGCACGTTTTCGCCCGTTACTCCCGGGAAGTACTGGCCCCCGTCACCCGGGCGGAGCTGTGCCGCAGCGAGCGTCATTGCCGTCGGTTGTTCCGGCGCACGAAGCGGCTGCTTGTGCTGGAGGGCGCGCGACTGGACGAGCGCGCCAGGCGGCGACTGGAGCAGGTGCTGGCCCAGAGCCAGACGCTGGAGACCGTGTATCAGTACCGGGAGCGCCTGCGCGAGCTGTGGGAGCGCACCGCTCCCAATCAGGAGGTCCTGCTCAAGGCGTTGCAGGAGTGGTGTCAGCAGGCCGAGGCGACGGGCATCCAGGCGCTTGAAACCTTCGCCCAGAACCTACGTGGCTACTCGCTTCAGCCTTCGGGGTCGGCGCGCCGTTAGCGGGGAGGTCGCGCGATCGACCGTTCCGCCAGGCAATGGAGGCTGCCCGCGGCGACGGCCAGGGCCCCGGCCCCTTCCGGCAAGAATAGGGGGCGGGGGCGTACCACGAATTTCTCGCAAGAGCCGTGACTGTTGGTCAGGAATACCGTGGTACGTCCCTGAGGTATCCCCAGATTATTGCTCTCTAATATAGTAGGTTGCGGCGCACTTTTAACGTAGAGTTGAACATGCATGGGGTTTTGTGGTTCCTGGAAAGCGACCAAACCCACCAGGAGCCACC
>JAYEJW010000287.1:0-2301 GCA_034716535.1 Pseudomonadota bacterium | reverse complement strand
GGCCGCGGGAAGTTCCGCCGGACCTCGAACGGGAGGCCTCCACCGCGGCCCATGCCGTCTGCGACAGAGTCGACGCACTGCTCGCCGCCCAGCCGCTCGAGGCGCTGATCGACACCCAGCTGCGGATGCATCCCACGCACCTGATCGCGAAAGAGGACTTCGCCACCGCATCGCTCCTGGCACTTGGCCTGGAGCGGGATATCACCGGCTGGCCTGTAGCCTACTTCGACCGCCGCAACCGCAAGAGCCTCGATCTCTGGGAATCGGTACGCACGGACCCTCGCTGCCGCACGATTCAGGTATTTGCCACGCTGGGCGCCACGGATTACAACACGGCACGATCGGCGGCGCGGCTGGCAGCGCAGCGCGGCGTGGAAAACGTCGCCCTGGGATTTGCCGGCCTCAACAAGGATCCATGGACCTGCAAGAGCTACCTGGCGGGGCACAGGCGGGCACTGCCCAGCAGCGCGCCACGCCGCTATGTTCGGATAACGGCAATTTTGCTCGGCATCCGCGACGGCTATCGCGAGGCCGGATGTCCGCTCAAGGCCTTCCATGCTCTCGGCATGGGGGCGCGGGACCAATTTCCGCTGCTTGCCACGATCTTCGACCACACCACCGCGCTGACCGCCGATGCCACCAGCCCCGTTCACGACGCGGTTTCCGACCTGGTCCTCTACCACGCGCAGGACCCGGGCGAGCGCGTCGAGGCCTGGGAGGCAGCGGGGCTCGCATTGCGTGGAGACGAATCGGCGATCCGCTCGCCCTTCTGTCACCACTTCATTCGTCAACACGGTCACGATACGGCGGCTGCACGTGCCTGGTGGGAAAGTGCTGGATCGCCCGCCGTCAACCGCGAGTTGGTCGCGCCCGAAAGCCCGTTGGCGGCCCATCTTCCGTTGTTCGCCGTGGGACGCGGCGGCGTGACCGCGGAACAGGAGAAAACGCGAATCGGCCACAATCACTGGGTAACGGACAAGGCCGCGGAAGCGCTGGACCATCCGGAAAGACGAGGTCTGGGGCGCAAGATGATCGAGGACCTAGTCGAGAAGCGTGACCATTTCAGTGTACGAGAGGGTCTGCGGGCATCAATCGAGATACTCGGGACAATCGGTGCATGAGCAGCCCCGCTGCCCACCGTCTCTTCATCCCCCGTCACTTGATCAGGGTGCACCTGAAAAAATCACGAGCTCAGGAAGTAGCTCCTCGATCGACCGATTCGTCAATCATGGGGCATCCAAGCTCACAATGCCCCCCGAACAGCGGTTCGCGAAGCGTAGGTGAACGTAGCCGTTCAGTCCCCCTCCTCAAATCCCCACTCCCGCCGCGGGAGAGGGTTAGGGAGAGAGGGCAAATGGGCCGGGGGGAGTGAGCGGCTACAGGTGAACAGCTCGGCCGCTAACCGCGGCTGGGGTGCAACTTCACAAACATATCGAACGCGAACCATAGAAAGAGCCACCCCGGAACGCTTTCTATCATTAGGCCCTTCCTTCCTATTGACCAGACGCCTGCCCCTAAAAACAGAAGAGGCAAAGCGATCTTCAGGTCGATGGGGATGCCTGTAGCGGCGTAGATACGCGCGTTTAGATCATTGATTGCCTCCAGAAACCCAGTCGACCGCACAGATTCACCGCTCATCGCACCCGCCTTTTCGAATGCCGCCTCCTGTCCGACTGACTCTACGATGACATCCAGATCCTCTAGAAGGCTTAGAATTCCAGCAGTGCTATGGCGCCGACGATCGTATCTTATCGTCGCGCTACCCGCCGTAGGATTCAAGCGTACATCATCAACGCCATCCTGAGACTCCAGTGTATGCTTTATGTCTTGCATCACGGCAGGATCCCGACTGGCCGGACGCAGCTTGATACGGAGCCGCCCGGGAACCAGACTGGCAATCCGAACAGGGTGAGGCCGTCTGTTTCTTTCCTGTTCCACCTTACTATGAACCTCGCACGTTCATTTCTCTGTGTTCGTCCCTGGCGTAAAACGTTGGGAAACAGCTCGCCTGGTCTTTTCCGCACAATTTTAGAAGGTTTTGGTATTGTAGTGCCTGAATCGAAAGTCACTTTTCCACGTCAAAACAACCTGTTACAATATGTCCCCATGATTAAAGATTTCATGGAAACTCGTTCAATAGGGACAGGATATCTCGCAACTTGTTGATTTTTTGTAGTCGCGCCGGGCATTTTCGGGCTCCTGCGAATATCAACGGAATGAATCTCAATAAACTTCGTCATTCAAAACTCCATGCGTCAAGTCATCGATCCGCAATTACAGTTCGGCGAGCAAGACATCTCG
>JAYEJW010000286.1:0-2302 GCA_034716535.1 Pseudomonadota bacterium | reverse complement strand
CTCGCTGAATGACACCATCGTCGTATTCGACCGCATCCGGGAGAATTTCCGCAAGGTGCGTAAGGGCACCGTCTTGGACATCATCAATGGGTCGCTGAACCAGACGATCTCACGTACTCTGGTGACCTCGTTCACCACACTGCTGGTTCTGGTCGCCCTGTTCGTCTTCGGCGGGGAGATCATCCACGGTTTTGCCCTCGCCCTGATCATCGGCGTGGGGATCGGTACTTACTCCTCCATCTACGTCGCGAGCACGTCGGTCATCCTGATGGGGGTGAGCAAGGCGGACCTGATGCCCGTGAAGAAGGAAGGGGAAGAGGCGGACCAGACGCCCTAGTTCGGGCGCGCCTAAGACTCCGTAACAAGAGACAGAGAGAGCCTCACGCGAAGCCGCGAAGAGCGCGAAAGAATCTACTGACACGATGACTGTTAGAGAAGCTTTGGCGCCGCTGTGCTGGGGCTCGCTCAGCAACAGAATCCGAGCCTCCGCCGAGTTCCTGCTGGGCGGTTGCTCAACCGAGCGGCCCCGGGGCAGCGTCCAGACGGGGCCGTCGTTCCGCGAGATGGTAGCCGGTCAGGCCTTGAGGTTGTCGTTGAGGAACGGTCGCAGCTTCTCGAGCATCGCCTTGTGCACCTTGAGGTTGCCGGCGACCACGTTGCCCGTCTCGAGGTGGCGGTCGCCGCCCGCAATATCGGTGACCGTCCCGCCCGCTTCGGTCACCATCAGGGCGCCGGCCGCGAAGTCCCACTGAGAAAGCCCCAGCTCCCAAAATCCGTCCGTCCGGCCGGCGGCGACGTAGGCGAGATCGAGCGCCGCGGATCCGGGGCGACGCAGGCCGGCGGTCTCCTGGATCAGGGTCTTGAACATGCCTATGTAGGCATCCAGGTGGCGCTGATCGCGGAACGGGAAGCCGGTACCGATGAGTGTCCCCTCAAGCGACGGCCGGTTGGCTACGCGAATGCGGCGGTCGTTGACCTGGGCACCCTGGCCGCGGCTGGCGGTGAACATCTCCTCCCGCAGGGGGTCGTACACCACGCCGCATTCGAGGTGTCTGCGATACTTCAAGGCGATCGATACCGAAAACTGCGGGAGTCCGTGCAGGTAGTTGGTCGTGCCGTCCAGGGGATCGATCACCCACTGATACTCGCCCTTGCCTTGGGCGCCGCTCTCCTCGGCCAGGATGGCGTGATTCGGGTAGGTGCGGCGCAGCTCCTCGATGATCGCCGCCTCGGCCGTGCGGTCGACTTCGCTCACGAAGTCGTTGCGGCTCTTGGTTTGGACGCTGAGTTGGTCGGCGCGGTCGAAGTACCGCAGCAGGATGCGGCCGGCACTGCGCGCCGCGCGGGTGGCAATGTTGAGCATGGGGTGCATGCTCCGCACCATACTCCAAGCGCTCGCTGTATTAAAGCTTGACAATGAACCGAAATTCTGAAGAAGCTGGGAGGCTATGAATAGGCCCGTGTCCCCTCTCCTCGACAGGATCCGCTTCGTGATGGTGGAGACCACCCATCCCGGCAACATCGGGGCAGTGGCCCGCGCCATGAAGACGCAGGGCTTGAGTCGCCTGCATCTGGTCAGGCCGCGGCATTTCCCCAATGCCGAGGCCCTGGCCAGGGCGTCCGGTGCTGACGATCTGCTCGCCGCGGCCGGGGTACACGACAATCTGGTCGACGCACTGCGGGGATGCCGCCTCGTGATGGGCTCCAGCGCGCGTCTGCGTGCGGTGGAGTGGCCGCTGTTGGAGCCTCATGAATGCGCCCGGCGCCTGTTGGCGGAGGCGGATCAGGGCGAGGTTGCGCTGGTGCTGGGTCGTGAGAGCTCAGGGCTGACGAATGACGAGCTGGGGCGCTGCCATTACCTGGCACAGATACCGACCAACTCGGCCTTCAGCTCGCTGAATGTGGCCGCCGCTGCCCAGATATTCGCTTACGAGCTTAGCCGTAACGTTCGCGAGGCCGCCGGTCAGCAGATCGAAAACGAGCGGCGGGATCTGGCCACGGCCGAGGCCATGGAGGGCTTTCACGCCCATCTTGCGCAGACCCTTGAGGACATCGGGTTCAGCGATCCGGAGCAGTCCCGGAAGCTGCTGCGACGGCTACGGCGCCTGTTCAACCGCGCGCGACCGGACTGGGTGGAGCTCAATATCTTGCGCGGCATCCTGAGTGCTGCCCAAGGGAAGAAGACGTCGGACCGCTTCCGCAAGGTTGGTGCGCAGGGCGGCGGATCTTCAGCCGGTGAGCCGTCGGCGGACGATCCATCGGGTAAGATAGGGCGGCGGCCGGCCCGCGAGCGGTTGACGCC
>JAYEJW010000285.1:0-11572 GCA_034716535.1 Pseudomonadota bacterium | reverse complement strand
AGGACAGCTACGAGGCCGTGGACAGTACCGCCTGGCAGGGTTTTCTGGGCCTGTTGAAAAAGCACCGCCCGCGGCGCCCAATCAACGGTGTCCTGGTGGCCGTCAGCCTCGCCGATCTGATGCAGCAGACCGAGACCGAGCGCGCGATCCACGCCCGCGCCATTAAGCAGCGGGTGCAGGAGCTGCACCAGCACTTGCGTATTCGCTTTCCTGTCTACGTACTCTTCATGAAGTCCGATCTGGTCGCCGGCTTTATGGAATTCTTTGGTGATCTGGGGCAGGAGGAGCGGGCTCAAGTCTGGGGCATGACATTCGCCTTCGGCGACGATAAGAGTCCAGGGCCCGCCATCGAGAGCTTTTCCCGCGAGTTCGACCGCCTGGAACAACGGCTCAATGAGCACTTGCTGGCAAGGCTGCAACAGGAACGCGATCCGCACAAGCGCGGTCTGATCTTCGCGTTTCCGCAGCAGTACGGCTCCCTCAAGACCACCGCGGCGCGTTTTCTACACGACGTCTTCCAGCCCAGCCGCTTTGAAGAGAACCCCCTGGTGCGGGGTGTCTACTTCACCAGCGGCACCCAGACGGGCGCGCCCATCGACCGGGTCATGAGCGCACTGGCGTCCAACTTCGGGCTTGACCGCCAGGCGGCATCGGCCTTCGCGGGTACCGGGAAGAGTTTCTTCATTCATCGCCTGTTCCGAGATGTGGTCTTTCGCGAAGCCGGCCTCGCTGGAATGAACCTGCGCTTGGAGCGCCGTCGGCGTTGGATACAGCGCGGCGCATACGCCGGCGCCATCGGGATCGCAATACTCGCGGCCCTGGCCTGGGTAACGAGCTACACCCGCAACCAGACCTACATTTCAGAGGTCGCCCAAGAGATCCGGTCCATGGAGGACCAGATCGAGGGGCTGCCGCCGCAGGACTACGACCCACTGCGGTTCCTACCGCTGCTCAACGCGGTGCGAAACATCCGTGGCGGTTACGGCGACGATGAGGTTCCGCTGTCGGAAGAGTTCGGCCTCTCCCAGCACGACAAGCTCGGCGGCGCCGCCAGAGACACCTACCGCAGAATGCTGCAGAAGACCCTCTTGTCCACCGTCATCCTGCGTCTGGAAGACCAGATCAGACAGCTTCTCTCCGAGCCCGATAAGCTCTACGAGGCGCTGCGCGTCTACCTAATGGTCTACGACGATGACCTCTACGACGCGGAAACCGTGCGGGCTTGGGCCACGGCCTACTGGGACCACAACTGGCCGCGACAGGTTCCAGTGGAGAACCGTGAGCAGCTCCAAGCCCACCTGACTGCCTTGTTCGGGGACGCGCCCCCCACATACCGACCGCACGAGATTGACGAAGGACTCGTCGCCCAAGCGCGGGATGTCCTGAACCGAACCGTGCCGGCGGAACGCGTCTTCAACCGCTTGATTCAGAGCGGAGTCGGCGATCACATCAACGACTTCATCGTCAGCCGCGCTGCGGGGTATTACGGGGACTCGGTATTCAGACGCAGGAGCGGCAAAGCGCTCACAGAGGGCATCCCGGCGCTTTTCACCTATGACGGCTACCACCAGGGGTTCGAAACACAAACGCTGAGACTTATTGCAGAGCTCGAGAACGAACGCTGGATCCTGGGCGCAGGAATCCCTTTGGCCGAAACTATGGTGATTCTGGACAAAGTCCGCGAGCTTTACCTGCTGGAATACATCGACCAGTGGCGCCTATTGTTGGACGACCTTGTGCTGGTCGATGCCCGCGATCCCAGGGAGGCCGCGTCGATTCTGGGCCTGCTCTCCGACAAGCGGGACTCGCCCTTGCGTCTGCTGTTCGAGGCGGTAGCGCGGGAGACCGATCTGGAGCGCAAACCGGAGGGCACGCAGGGCTTGATCGATAAGGCCGAAGACTTCCTGGACCGGGGCACAGCCCGGGTCGAGAAGTTATGGCAGGGGGAGAAAGCACAGCCCGTGCGACCCGAACGGCCTCCGGAGCACGAGGTGACCGCCACGTTTTCGGAGCTCCATGCCCTCGTCGACACCGAAGGCGGTAAGGTCCCTGAGATCGAGTCCGTACTCGATCAACTCCACCCGCTGTACGTCTACATGAATAACTATGCGGACCGAGTGGGAAAAGGGTCGAGGCTCCTGGACTTCGTCAAGCAGGACAGTGCCGAAGCGCAGACCGTTGCCCGCACCGCGGAGGGCCTGCCCTCCCCGCTTGGCAGCTGGCTGGTCACCCTGGCCCAGGACAGCGCGAACATGGTCTCAGGGGAAAAGCAAGCGGAGCTCAACAGGCTGTGGAAGGCCGACGTGCTGCCATTCTGTCGGAAGGCGACGCACAACCGCTACCCGTTCCGACGCAAGAGCTCGTCTGTGACCCCGTTGAAGGATTTCAGTCAGCTTTTCGGGCCCAACGGCGAGTTGGACCGATTCTTTCAGGAGAACTTCAGCACCGCGGTAGATACATCGGCGACGCCCTGGCGCTGGGTGGGAGAAGGATCGGGGATCTCCAGCGATGCCCTCGACCAATTTCGGCTTGCGGCTACGATCCGCGAGGCCTTTTTCTCAGGCGGCGGACCGGGTCTGGCGGTCGAGTTCCAACTCAAGTCCGTTGGCATGGATCCGAATGTCAAGCGCTTTCAGCTGGACCTCGAAGGTCAGATGGTCGATTTCAGACATGAAGCAGACCGAACCTGGGGACTCAAGTGGCCCGTACCGGAGGGCCCGGGCCGCGTCCGCATCACTTTCGTAGATATCCACGACCGGGAGACGAGCGTGACAAAGGAAGGTCCATGGGCCTGGTTCCGAATCCTAGACCGCACCTCGATGAGACCGCTGAAGCACGAGTTGTTTCGCGTGACTTTCAACCTTTCCGGCATGAGCGCAACCTTCGACCTGGACGCGCTCAGCGTACGCAACCCCTTTTTGCTCAAGGACCTGCGCAACTTTCACTGCCCGGAGCGCCTATGAGCACCATCTCCGAGCCCGGCCCCGGAATTTACGGAAAGGTGCCGAGCAACGGCGACTTCGTCACGCGACGCCTCCCCGCTGCCTTCGTGGAACCTTGGGACCTTTGGCTGCAGGACGCCCTCTCCGACAGCCGCGACCAGTTGGGCGCACGCTGGCTGGAGATCTACCTGACGAGCCCGATCTGGCGGTTCGTTCTGTCCCCGGGTTTGGCGGGGCAGGACCCCTGGGCGGGTGTGCTCATGCCCAGTGTGGATCGGGTCGGGCGCTACTTTCCGCTCACCCTTGCCTGCCCCCTGCCCGTCAGCGGCAATCCGATCCAGGTCATGACCGGCGGGGGGGCCTGGTTTGGTGCGGCGGAGACACTCCTGCTGACCTGTCTGGAAGACGATTTCGACCTCGCTGCCTTCGACCGCCAGGTCCTTGAGATGGGCCCACCGCCCGCGCAACCAGCCGCATCCCCCATGGTGCCCGCAGCCGGGAACGCCTTTCGCGTTCCGCTGGAGCGGGCCACAGAACTGGCAACCGTCTGTCCCGAGCTGCTACGACAGGCTCTCGGCGAGCTCTTTTTCGGATACAGCCTCTGGTGGTCGGAGGGGTCTGAAATGGTGCAGCCCTCGCTCCTGGTCTGCCAGGGCCTCCCCCCCACAAAGGGATTCTCCGCCCTGTTGGCCGGGGACTGGAACCAATGGGGTTGGGACAAGTACCCTGCACCGATCTCCGGGGACGACCCGGCCAGCCGGGGGAGTCCATGACCAATCTGCATCCAGGGTTTCGGTGGAGCTCCGCATCGGTCACCGATGCAGGCAGGGTGCGGCAGGTGAACGAGGACGCCTGCCTGGAACGGCCCGATATCGGACTCTGGGCCGTGGCCGACGGAGTGGGAGGACATGAGGCCGGAGACCTTGCGAGCCGGACGGTCGTTCAGGCCCTGGACTCTACGCCTGTGCCCCTTTTCATGGGGCAGGCAGTTGCCGATCTGCGTCGACGCCTGCTCGAGGCCAACCATCGCCTGCGCTCCGAGGCCGACCGCCGCGGCCAGGGGATCATCGGAAGCACTGTCGCCCTGTTGGTCGCATTACATGACCACTGCACCTTCCTCTGGGTGGGAGACAGTCGCGTTTACCGCCTGCGCGGTAGGGCGTTACAGCGGCTCTCAAGGGACCACAGCCAGGTGGAGGACCTCATCGATCAGGGACTTCTCGATCGGCGGGCTGCCGAGAACCATCCCGCTGCCAACGTCATAACGAGAGCCGTGGGGGCCGCGGAGGTCCTCGAGATCGACGCCCAGACCCTTCAGATCAAAGACGGCGACTGCTTTCTGCTGTGCACGGACGGACTGACCAAGGAGGTCTCGGAGCGGGAGATTGCCGCGGCGCTTTCCGGTTCTGATGTCGTCGACGCCGTCCCCGCCCTGATCGATCTGGCCTGCGACAGGGGCGCGCGAGACAACGTGACCGCGGTGGCGATCCGCTTCTCGGCCGAAGGCACGAGAACCCCTGGCGGGTAACATTGGGATTCCTCGATCGGTTCCAGAACGGGAAGGCCTCAACACTCGTCGACGCGGACCAGGCCTGCTGTCAGCCCGGATAGGCTGGAGCGCCTGTTTCACGGGACCATATCCGTGCCTGAAGCCGTCTGCAACGGCGTTCCCGCTCGGGACCTAAAGGGAGACGACGCGCCATGACCAGCGCGCGACGGTAGTCCCGGGCCCGATGCTCCAGATACTTGGCGAGCGCCTCGGTGGCCTTCGGGTTGTATTTCTCGGCCAGGGCCTGCCAGATCTGCAACGCCGCATCCCACTCGCCGCGCCGCCCATGTAGCCGCGCAAGATCCAGGAGCGCAGACGCCGACAGCGCCTCCCGGTTGGCTCCCAGCAGCTGAAAGGCTCGCTCGTTCGCCCCGCGCGCGAGATGGTGGCGTGCCACGGCGCGGATCTCTGCGCCCGCTGCCGCTGGATCGCGAAAGCTCCACTCCAGTGCCGGGACCAGGGCCGGCAGGGAAAGAAGATCCCAGCGGTTATGCAGGAGCACGGCGGCCAGACGCTCGGTCTCACCGCGCCTGAGCCAGGCGAGCCAGGCCTGAGGGGCCTGCGCACCGGGCAAGTCCCCCTTCCTGACGAACCCGAGCAGGCGGGACTCGGCGGTGGTGAGGCGACAGTCCGGCCAGACACGGCCGAAGGCCCGGCGCACAGGCACCAAGAGATCCAGGTGCTCCTTCAGATCCAGCATCGACTCCATCCCGGCGAGCCGGAACCGGGTCGTCAGGAGGGGCACGTCGAAGGACTTCCCGTTGTAGGTTACAAGCAGCTCGGCGGAGGCCAGCTCGCCCCCGATCGCGTCCAGATAGGCGGGCTCGGCATCCAGCCGGGCAAGCAGGTACTGACGCAGCACAAGCGCCTGACCCTCGATGCGTGCCAGCCCGCACAGAAAGGCCCAGGTGCCGGTGCCCCCCGCGAGCCCGCTGGTCTCGGTGTCGAGGAACAGCCAGGCCGCGGGATCGCCCGCCGATCTGTCGAGTAAGGCCGGTAATCCGGGCAGCGCGTCATTCAGGACCATGCGCCCATGGCGATCGGCGAGGCGGATGCGCCGCTCCGCCCGCAAAACCCCTGGCGAGAGCCTCACGGCCCCAATGGCTTCGGCCAGGGTCTGCTCGTCCGGCTGTTCCCGGATCTTGCGTTCTCCCGTCATGGGGGTAAGCCTGCGCAGGCGCTCGGCCAGATCCCCCGATGTGGCTGCCGCGGGAACGGCATCGCCCCGCAACAGTCGCAGGCGTTCCTCAAGCTTCACGGAGCAGACCCAGCACCCGCAAAGCCAGCGCCTTGGGCGTAGAGGATCTCCCCTCGTCGCCGGGCAGGATCGGGCCGACACAGGCCGGGCAGCCGGCGCTGCAAGGGCAGTCATGGACCAGGCGCTCCGCGTCCGCGACCAGCCGCCCCGCATCGTCGAACAGCGGCGCGGAGAGTCCGACTCCGCCAGGATAGTTGTCGTAGAGAAACAGGGTAGGCGTGAAGCGCCCGGTTCCCCAGGGATCGGCAGGCTCGTTGCCCGAATCGCGCATCTGGCCGCGCCCGTCAGCCCCGAGCACGGCCGACCAGCTGCCCTGCCCATCCCCGACCGCGCGGCCCAGGTCCCGGATCTCCGCCATGGATCGCAGGGCCGCCACATGATGCAGGGCGTAAGCGGCACCAAGGAAGCCCACAATGGCCTGCTCGCGCTCGGGAAGCGCCTGCTCCAGCGCGCGCGGCTGGACCTGCCACCAGAGCGCGGTGGTGTGCATTTCCTGGTCCGGCAGATTGATCTTGCCGTAGCCGATGTTGTCGTGACTGTAATAGCGGATTTTCTTATATCCCGAATAGCGCCGCACCAGGTGGACCTCGCCGTGCGCAGCGGCGGCGCGGGCCTCGAAGCGTGCCAGGATCTTCAATCGCGAATAGTCGATGGCGTCGGTGTAGTAGTCCGCCCGAGTGCGCCGTACGAAGGCCTTGCGCCCGACCCAATCCAGGCGTTCAACCTGGAAGGGTTGGGACTGAATCATATAGATGGCGCCCTCGTACAGGGTGCCGGGCGCGCTGCTGTAGTCCACTTCTGCTAGGATGCGGCTCGCTCCGTCCGTGGTGTCGATCACCACGAAATTGCCCTCCGCCACCGAGCGGAGCGAGACCGCATTGGCCGGGTAGCTGTCCCCCACCCAGAACCAGCGCTCACCCTGATGCTGCAGAATGCCCTGCTCCTGGAGATAGGTGAGCATCTCCCGCAGCTCTTCCCCCCCGAACCCGTCCCCGTCCGAGAACGGCAGCTCGAACGCGGCACAACGCACGTGATCGAGCAGGATCAGGAGCTGGTCCGGATGGATGCGGGCGTGCTCCGGCGAGGCCCCCAGAAAGAACTCCGGGTGGCGCACGATGTACTGATCCAGCGGATCGCTGGTGGCCACAACCACCCCCAGTGTCGGCCGCTGGCGCCGCCCAGCCCGTCCCAGCCGCTGCCAGGTGGCGGCCACGGTCCCCGGATAGCCGTTGAGCACCGCCACGTCCAAGGACCCGATATCCACTCCGAGCTCCAGGGCCGAGGTGCTGACCACCGTGTCCACCCGGCCCGCGCGCATGGCCTGCTCCGCCCGCCGCCGCTCGCTCGGGAGGTAGCCTCCGCGGTAGGCGAGCACTCGGGGCGGCTTGCGTGGGTCGCGGTCGAAGACGTCCTTAAGATACTTGGTGATCACCTCCACCATGAGCCGGGAGCGGGCGAAAACGATGTTCTTGAGCCCGAGGCGTGTAGCCGCACGGGCGATACGGGTGCTCTGGGAACGGGCAGAGGCGCGGATGCCCAGATCCGGGTTCACCACCGGCGGGTTCCACAGGAATAGCCGACGCTCGCCCTGGGGCGCACCGCTTTGCGTAACCGAGGTCACGGCCTCCCCGATGAGGCGCTCGGCCAGCTCGCCGGGGTTGGCGATGGTCGCGGAGGCGAAGATGAACCGCGGCGAAACCCCGTAGAAGCGGCAGATGCGCTTGAGCCGCCGAAAGACGTTCGCCACGTGCGAGCCGAAGACCCCGCGGTAGCTGTGCAGCTCGTCCACCACGACGAAGGCGAGGGCCTCGAAGAACTGGGCCCATTTGGTGTGGTGAGGAAGGATGGCCTGGTGCAGCATGTCCGGGTTGGACACCACGATGTCGCCGCGGGTGCGTACCGCCTTGCGCGCATCTCCCGGCGTGTCGCCGTCGAAGGTGAACGCCTTGACGCCCAGCTGCTCCGCCCGGTTAAGCTCAGCGAGCTCCGCCACCTGATCCTGGGCCAGGGCCTTGGTCGGGAACAGATACAGGGCCTTGGCCTGGCGGGAGAGCACCCCGTCCAACACCGGGAGGTTATAGCAGAGGGTCTTGCCGGAGGCGGTCGGCGTGGCGACGACAAGGTGATGTCCATCCCTGACAAGCCTCCAGGCCTCCGCCTGGTGAGCATAGAGCCGATCGATGCGCCGGCGCTCCAGTACAAGGCGCAGACCCGCGTGCATGTCCTCGGGGAGGTCTTCGTAGCGTCCCGACAACGCCGGCAGGACCAGATCCCCCGTGATGCGCTCGCCGTAGCGACGTTTGAGCCCGGAAACCAACTCGATGAGCCGGTCGTCCTCACCCAGGTCCCGCAGGACCGCCTGCTGTATCATTCCGTACCCCTCCGGTTCTTTCCAACCAGAGCTTAAGACCGTGGGTGACTCATTTCGTGAGCCCGAAACGGCTTTCGAGTTTGGCGCTTTATTGATCGAACGGGAACGAAAATGCGGAAGTACCAGGTTTACGGCATCGGCAACGCGCTTGTGGACATGGAGTACGAGGTCGAGGTGAGAGACCTCGAGAAGCTTCGAATCGACAAGGGAGTCATGACCCTGGTGGACGAGGCCCATCAGATCGAGATCATGGAACACTTGGCCGAGCATCACCACCAGAAAGGCTCCGGGGGTTCGGCGGCCAATTCCATCATTGCCGTCGGCCAGTTCGGCGGCAAGGGCTTCTATTCCTGCAAGGTGGCGGACGACCCGCTCGGGCACTTCTATATGGACGACCTGGTCGCCGGCGGCGTCGACACGAACCACCACCATGACAGGGAGCCTGGACATACAGGCCGCTGCGTCGTTCTGGTCACACCGGACACTGACCGCACCATGGTGACCCACCTCGGAATCAGCGGCAGTTTTTCAGGCAAGGAGCTGGTCCCCCAGGCCATTCGTGACTCCGACTACTTCTATATGGAGGGCTATCTGGTCACCTCCGAGAACGCCCGCAAGGCCGCTGTGGAGGGGCGCAAGATTGCCGAGGAGGCCGGCGTGAAGACCGCCATCTCCCTCTCCGATCCCAACATGGTGACTTACTTCAAGGAAGGGTTGCTGGAGATGATCGGCGGCGGAGTGGACCTCATTTTCGCCAACGAGGCGGAAGCTAAAGACATGGCGGACACGGGCGATCTCGGCACCGCGGTCGGATTCCTGAAGAAGGTATCCCGGGAATTCGCCATCACGCTGGGACCCAAAGGCGCGTTGGTGTATGACGGAAAGGAGCTGATCGAGATCGACCCGGTGAAGGTGGAAGCGGTGGACACCGTTGGCGCGGGCGATATGTTCGCCGGCGCCTTCCTGTATGGGATCACCCAAGGCTGGGACCACAAGCGCTCCGGCAACCTGGCCGCCGCCGGTGCGGCCAAGCTGGTCACGAGCCTGGGGCCTCGCATTACAGCTCAGGAAACTCGGGCGGTCCTGCGTGATTTTCTCTGACCACACTCGACGCAGGCGACACCTGGACAGCGTCCCCGCGGCAAATCTTCGGGTGTCGGCCGAAGGTCGCTGGGAAAGATCAGGAATGCCCGTACCCGATTTCCAAGGCGGCAGCATCGTCAACCTGATGAGCTCCATCATTCGGGCCCGAGGCGGAGAGTCCGACTACCCACCCCTGCGCCTGCTGCCGCCGGAGGAGATCGCCGGCGTCACCAACATCGTTCTGGTGGTGCTGGACGGCCTGGGCGCCGACTGGCTCGCCCGTGAGTCCCCAGACGGCGTCCTAAGCCGCAATCTCAAGGGGACCATTACCTCCGTCTTCCCGCCGACGACGGCCTCGGCCATTACCAGCTTCCTTACCGGCGACGCACCCCAGCAGCACGCCATCACCGGCTGGCACACCTACCTGCGGGAGCTGGGCTGCGTCATGACGGTGCTGCCCGGTACTCCCCGTTACGGCGGCGTTGGCTATCGCAAGGCGCAGATCGACCCGGTGCGGCTGTTCGGACATCGATCAGTTTTCGATCGCATCGCTACCCGCTCCATTGTCGTCTCGCCCACCCATATTGCTCGGTCGGACTTCAACCTCGCGCACCTCGGACGGGCAAAGCTCTTGAGCTTCGAGACGCTGCCGGAGATGTTCCACAAGACGACCCGTGCCCTGCGCAGCGGCCCCGAGCCCAAGTACCTGTATCTGTATTGGCCCGAGCTCGACAGCATCGGTCATGAGCAGGGAATAGGCAGCACCGCGGCCGGCACCCACTTCAGGGAGATCGAATCGGCGTTGACGGACTTCATGGTCTCCGCCGCCGGCACGGACACGCTGCTCCTGATCACCGCAGATCACGGTCAGATCGACACTGGAGACGCAGACCGCATCGACCTGGCCGACCACCCGGAGCTCGCCAAGTGCCTCACCCTGCCCTTGTGCGGCGAATCCCGTGCCGCCTTCTGTTACCTTCGTCCCAATCGAGTCGATACCTTCGAGGCATACTGTTGCGATCAGCTATCGCACGCGCTCGAGACATGGCCCAGTCGCGAGCTGGTCGAACGGGGCCTCTTCGGCCTGGGCCGACCCAACCTGCGACTCGGCGAGCGCATCGGAGACTTCGTCCTGCTCATGAAAGGGAACCATGTGATCCGCGAATGGCTGCCCTTTGAGAAGCCCTATAAGCTGGTCGGCGTACACGGCGGACTGAGCGAAGCGGAGCTTAAGGTGCCGCTCTGCGTCTTCCGGACTTGAGCGAAGCAGCGGCAGGTTCCTGCGGGGCGTCACCAACCGCTGGGCGGGTAGCCGAAAACCCGCATACGTTCTAGCTTTCTGCGCCAAGAACGTAGAAAATGCTGGTTTTTCTTCAGATCTTCCCTGGAATTTTCACAATGGAGGCAAGCTCGTGGTAAACGACACAAATGTACACTGGCACGAACATCAGGTTTCCCGGACCAAGAGAGAGGCTCTCAATGGGCACAAGGGATGCGTAATCTGGTTCACGGGTCTGAGTGGTTCGGGAAAAAGCACCATCGCAAATACTCTCGATCACAAGCTGCATCAGCTCGGCATGCACAGCTCGGTGCTGGATGGCGACAACGTCCGCCATTCCCTCAACGCGGGGCCGGGAATGCTCAAGGAATCCCATGGCGATGAGTTTGCCCAACGGTTCGGACTGGGCTTTTCCGCCATTGACAGGGAAGAAAACATCAGGCGGATAGGTGCCGTTGCTCAGCTCTTCTCCCAAGCCGGGGTCATCGCTCTGACGGCATTCATCAGTCCCTATCGAATCGACCGCGATCTCGTCCGCAGTACCCTCGGGGAGGACGAATTCATCGAAGTGCTGGTGGATACACCGATAGACATCTGCGAATCCAGGGACCCGAAGGGTCTGTACAAGAAGGCACGAGCCGGAGAAATCAAAGGCTTTACCGGCATCGACGACCCTTATGAGCCCCCTGCGTCGCCCGAGATCGTCCTCTGCGCAGCGGAAAAGAGTCCGGAGGATCTCGCTGACGAGGTGATCGCCTATCTGGAGAACAGCGGCATCATAGAGAACCTCGACATCCAAGAGATCAGAGCCCTAGGGTAAAGCGCAGGTTAAGGTGATTAGCGCTATACTCAGCCGGAGCGATCAAGGTCGATCGAAGGCGTAGGTCGGGTTAGGCGCGCTCGTAAGGTACTGAATTGCGGTGATAAACCTCGCGCGCGCCGTAACCCGACTCCTCCCGGGCATGTCGGGTTACGCTTCGCTAACCCGACCTACGGTTCAGCTGAGCTTCGACGCTAATCATCCAGGTTAACGCAACCATGTGGCAGCACCATACACGCCGCATCTGAGAACCTGGGGCAAGAAAGGCAA
>JAYEJW010000284.1:0-2312 GCA_034716535.1 Pseudomonadota bacterium | reverse complement strand
ACTTGAAGGAGTCACCCGGCGGCCGAGCCTTGTTGGCTGACATTGCCCTGCAGCAGGGTCGTTACGACGAGGCTCGGACTCGCCTCGAGGCGGCGGTACATGAACAGCCAGGTTGGGAGACTCTCGCGCGGCTCGCCTACTACCGATCGATGACCGGTGATCCGGTCGAGGCCGATCGGCTCTATGCCCGAGCACAGGACCTGCTCACGGCCAAGGAGATGCGCCACTACGCCTGGTTGGAGCTGCAGCGGGGGATCATCGACCTCAACGGCGATCGCCATGAGGCCGCGTTGGCCCATTACCGCCACGCGGGCCGAGCGTACTCGGGTTATTGGTTGATCGAGGAGCACAGCGCCGAGGTCTTGGCCCTGCTCGGTCGTAGCCGGGAGTCTGAGGACATCTACGCCGGAGTTGCGAAGTCGACCAACAAGCCCGAGCTGCTGGTCGCCTATGCCGGTGTCGTCGCTCGACGTGACTCCGAACGCGCTGTGGAGTTGACGCGAATCGCCCACGCGACCTTCGAACGGCAGATGGCGCAGTATCCGCAGGCCGCCGTCGGGCACTACCTGGGCTCTCTAATCGATGCCGAGGCAGACACACATCGCCTGATCGACCTAGCCCGCATGAACGCGGCCGCGCGGCCCAACGCGGATTCCAAGCTGTTGCTGGCGCGCGTCTACATCAAGGCAGGGAGGGTCGAGGAGGCGCGCTCCCTGGTCGCGGAGGTCGAGGGCTCTCCTTGGCGGCCGCGGGAGCTGGCAGAGATGAAGAGCACGCTCAAGGTGGAGTCGTGACGCAGGGGTCCGCGTGGCGGACCGGGCGAGGGATGGGAACGATAGGCATCGATCCGCAACACGCACCAAGTCGCTTCCGGAAGTTCGAGCCGCATGACTTCGTGGTGATCATCGCCGCGGAAAAGAACGAGATCTTTGAATCAAGATGGGAGATGGATGATGAGAACAAAGGTGCGACATGCCGCGATTCCGGCGGTCATGATAGGGCTCCTCCTTTCGGGCTGTTCGGACAGGCCCAAGCCTGGAACCGTCGCCGACGAAGCAAAGAGGGCGGGGCGCTCGGCGGAGAGCTTCGCCGCGGCGGACGAGGACTACTTCCGTGACATGGACTATGGCATCACCAAGGATGCGGAGGCGGTCGCCGAGGCCCTGGACCCCGTCGTTCCGGGCATCTCGCCAGCGGACGCCCAGAAGGCCGTGGTCCGCGGGCGCAACAACTGGATCGTCTGGAGCGGGGGCAACGATCGTCTCTGGGACCAGTTGTCCCGGGACAGCTTTGGCGCCCTGGACCTGCTGAAGACCATCTCGACCCACCCGAGTCTGCAGCAGAAACGCGAGAACCGCTGGCGATGGCTGGGACTGGTCAATGAACCCTGCTTCCAGGCGACCGCGGGGCCGCGTGAGGACCGTTTCGGGCTCTGGCTCGACCAGCGTAGCCCTGAGTGCGAGCCGGACCCCTTCGAAAACGAGCAGATATACCCGGGCGTCGAGATTGGGGCCCGGGGCAAGAACCTCCCCGTCGGATCCTATTACGGCTACGCCACAGGGATCGTCGGTCTGCGCCTGTTCCCCAACCCGGACTTCGACGAGGCGGCCCAGGCACGGTGGGATGCGAAACGCTATTACGAAGACCCCGGCTATTACAACGATAAGGACTTGGTCAAACCCTACCGGGTGGGAATGTCGTGCGGCTTCTGCCATGTCGGACCGAATCCCTCGAACCCGCCGCAGGACCCGGAGAATCCGGAATGGAAACTCCTCAACTCCAACCCAGGTGCCCAGTATTTTTGGGTCGACCGCATTTTGATGTGGAACCCGGAGGAAGCGAATTACGTCTACCAGATGTTCCATACCTCACGGCCAGGTACGGTCGACACCTCCCTGATCTCCTCGGACAACATCAACAACCCGCGCACCATGAACGCCGTCTACAATCTGGCGGCGCGCTTGGAGATTGCGACCAAGTGGGGCAAGGAGACCCTGGCTGGCGGCGGACTCGACAACAAGCAGCTCAACGACTATGTGGCCGAGGGGAGCCCGCTGGCTCAGTTCTACGAGAAGCCGGAAACCGTCTTTACGCCGCGCGTGTTGAAGGATGGCTCCGACTCCGTCGGCGCCCTGGGCGCCCTGAACCGCGTCTTCATCAATATCGGTCTGTTGAGCGAGGAATGGGTAACTTCTCAATATCTCAGGGCACTGCGCTCGCCGCTGCGGCGCGCTCGCGGATGATATCGGGCAATGGCGCGATGTTTCCGTTCTGTCCGATGCGGTCACCCAGATAGTCCCAGAAGGAGATGC
>JAYEJW010000283.1:0-11637 GCA_034716535.1 Pseudomonadota bacterium | reverse complement strand
AACAACTTCAGGATGAAGTAATAGAGCGCGAAAAAGCATATAAAGAGCTTGAACTGGTACAATCGAGCCTGAAGACCAGCAAGGCCGGTTTGGAAAACGCCAACCAACAGCTTCAGGATGAAGTAATAGAGCGCGAAAAAGCATATAAAGAGCTTGAACTGGTACAATCGAGCCTGAAGACCAGCAAGGCCGGTTTGGAAGAGGCCAATCGGCACCTCCAAGCTCAGACACGCGACTCCCGAATCCAGACATTTGTCATCCAAGCCGGACAACAGCAAAGAAAAACTCTGGACGACGGATTGGCGGCCTTGTTGGCGCTGCAGGCCTTCCCACTCAATAAACGCGCAGACGATCCTGCTAAACGCGCGTCTCTCGTGAATGATGCGCTAAGGGATGTATTGGAAGGCGTGAGCGGCCGTTATTTTTCCGAGACCCGCCGCTTGATCGAGGAGCCTCCGGAGAGGAGCTCCATCCTGGTCGGACACGACGGCCAAGCCGTCGCCTACCGCAAAGCCGGCGCGGATTATGCTGTTGTGTTGCCCTACATAGACCAGCCGCGCGAAATAACCGTCGAGACCGGAGGTGAGCAGATCCGCGTCCTGGCACTCCACCCGGACGGTACCCGTCTCGCCGGAATCCTCGACGATTCACTTATTCTCTGGGATCTCTCGGAACCCGACGCACAACTTTTATGGCAAGAGAAATGCGGCGACTTGGCTGACTTGGCCTTCATCGAAAACGGGGGACAACTCGTTACGGTGACGCAAAATGGACTCTGGTTGGACAGGCACTCCGGCAAAAAACGATGGCGTCTGAGCTGGGAAGGCACGAAGTCCTCGATGGAGCTTCCCCCCGTTATCGCTGTGGACCCGAAAGGACGCTATCTCGCTATCGGTCTACCCGGCGCCAGCCAAAGCGAGATACGCCTGGTCGACATACAAGAACTGCTACGTAAGAGCGAATCGGAACAGCCCACGCAAATGATTCAACTCAGCAACCAACCGGGAGACACGTTTCCAAAACGCATTTTAGATTTGAGCTTCGACAGGAAGGGCGAACGACTGGTCGGTGTGGGCGCGAAGCAGACAATCCGAGTCTGGACGCTGGAGAAAAACGGCAAACTGACGCGAATACGGACAAAGAACCGAAACGAGTCCAAACTGGCGGAAGACTTTCTGTCCGCCGCATTCGGCAAAGACAGCAAGATCATCGTAACCGGCGGATCCGAGGGAAGCATCGAGTTGTGGAACGGACTGGACCTAAAAAAGCTGGACAGGGGGGATCTCGAAGGACAGAAAAGCGGCGTCGTGCATGTCGATTTCACGCAAGAGGACAAACGGATTCTCTCGATCGATACCTTTGCCGTCGAACGTAGCTGGTTACTCGATACCAAGACCAACCTGACAGTGGTATCGGAACGTCACGATCAAGCGGAAAAGATCAATGCCCTTCGCTTCCTCTCGGGCGGAAGCGAACTGATCAGCGCAGACTTTGGAGGCAAGGTACAGTTTTGGAACTGGTCTCCGGAGAAAGATCCCAAGCTGAGGGAAATAACAAAACGAGATTTGGACTTTGCCTCAGCATGGGTACGTGATATAGCCGTTTTCCCCAACCCGGAGACCAGCGATTCAGGAGATCCGTCGTCGGGCTCCTTAGTAGCGGCGGCATACTCGAACGACAGCTTCCAAATCATCGATACCGCATCCCCGAAGACAAGAAACAGGACAGTTAAAGGCCATACCGACGGCCTCTGGTCGATCGCCTTTTCCCCCGACGGCACCCATCTGGCCACTGCCAGTTGGGACAAGTCCGTACGCCTCTGGAGCGTCGAGGGAGTGCTCGCGGGGGAACAAGAACCCGCCAGCGTTTTGATGCACGAGCAACCGGTGCGCGCGGTTTCCTTCCATCCTGATGGCAAGCTGTTGGTAACCGGTAGCCAGGACCGCCGCATACATGTATGGTCGATCAGCGAGGGACACGGAAAGGCGCGCCGGCTGGGTGCGTACGAAGGACACCAGGGTGCGATTTGGGCACTCTCCTTCAGCCCCAACGGTAGCTTGCTGGCCTCCGCCGGCGAGGACGGACAGATCCTCATATGGACGACGAAGGACTGGGAGACGCCACCGGCGCGCCTCCGCGGGCACGTAGGAACCGTATTCGATGTGGCATTCAATCCGGACATGAGCGTCTACGCCTCCGATGCCGCGCCGAAGCTCGCCTCCGCTGGCGACGACAACACGGTGGGGCTCTGGTGGGAGGTCGACGGGCGCTGGGGCGAACCAAAAATATTCTCCGATCACGGCAAGAGCGGGGTGCAGTCGGTCGCTTTTGACCCCGCGGGGCGTTGGCTGGCATCGGGCGACCAAAGGGGCGGGATCAGAATTCGCGAGGTGAAGGCCGAGGATCTCGCCAAGCGGCTATGCGAGCTGGTCACCCAGGAGCTCAGTAATGCGGAGTGGGAACGGTTCGGCGGATCGCCGGAGTCGTATGACGAGCGGTATCAGTGTGAATCCGAATAGCAGACCGCCTCCAGTCAGCAGGTCTCTGGCCAGTAAAACTGTTTCTTGGACGTGGCGAACCGCAACGCATCCATCGATTCGATGCGGGCTCGGCGCTCTCCACCCGGTGGCTCGTTTTCCACACCGCTTCCGGGTAGAGACCGGTATTACTGGCCATCCCCCCCACAGATCCGGACGTGACCAATTCGGTCATCCGGTTCCTCGGTTATCAGAGTATCAACACCACTCTGACGCATAACTTTGCTACCCCGCAAGCGCTTAAACATTATGACAATTCGGGGGACAGTATATGAAATTAAACCCAGGCGACGTCAAGTTGCACATATCCTCCCCGAAACCCCGCTGGAACTGACTGGAGCTATCCGCTCATCCATCTGCCGTTGTCGCTTCTCTACCATGGTGCCTTGAAGCCTGCGTGCCGAAACACCCCGAGCGGCAACCCGGTCGCCGGCCGGAAACCTCTTCCAGCAGAGAGACCACGGTCACGCGGGCCTGGTTTTCTTCAGCCAGGGCCACCACGCGTTCGAACGCCGGCCCGTTCCCGGACACGGGTTCGGTAGCGGAAAGGACGTTTTTGAAGCGTTTCATCTTATGTCCCTCCGCGGACCTTGCCGATACGTCGGAAGACGGCCTTTTCCAATTCGACCAGTACCAGCACGGAAGAGGCCACGAGGACGATGCGCGCCCAGAATGACCAGCGCCTCCCCGCCGTTGGTAGGCAGTATCAAGAGAATGGCTTTCTTTAGGTTGTCGTATACGGTTCGACCCTCCTCAAAGGCATGGACGATGGAGGCGAAATTGTCATCGGCTAGCACCATCTCGGCGGCCTCCTTCGCCACCTCCGTGCCGTTTCCGCCCATGGCGACACCCACATCGGCGCGTTTCAGGGCCGGCGCGTCGTCGACCCCGTCACCTCGTCGTTGGGGTCGCGTCTTTCCTTTTTCCCCAGCGTTGCAGGATCGACCATTGGCCGCCCCCTGGCAAGAGATCGAAACCTCCCAGTGGGGAATGGCACTAAGATAGGCGCGAGCGGCTGAGAATACTTGGCAAAGCCAGGTAGATCTGTCCGTCGAGTATCTCGATCGGCAGGGTCTCGAGGGAATCGCCCAGACAGGGTCCGCGCAGGCATTCGCCGGTCGCGATGCGGAACAGGGCGCCATGTAGACCGCACTGAATCAGCTCACCGTCCGCGTCCAGAAAACGGTGCGGAAGCCACTCCAGGGTGGCGCCGGTGTGGGGACAGCCGTTCCGGTACGCATACAGGCTGCCGGCTTTGCGGACCAGGAAGAGCTCCAATGCTCCAGCGGGCGTGTCGAGGGTGAAGCCCCGGCTCCCCGGGTCACCCAGGTCCGCCACGGCGCACAGGGGCGGAAGGTCTGCGCTCACAACAGACCCGCCTTGCGGGCACGCATGACCAGGCCCTTCAGGCCGGAGAGACCGCACTTGACCCCCGCGAGCCGATTGGCACGCCCCAGCACCCTCGCCAGATCCAGACCGGCGAGCAAGCCGTCGATCACCGCGGCGTTGAAGACATCCCCGGCCCCCAGCGTGTCGGTGACGCGAGACGGCGCGTAGGGAGGTGCGAAGCAGACCGGGCCGTCCCGGACCTGGGCGAAGGCGCCGTCCTCGCCCCAGGGCAGGACCAGCAGCTGCGCCCCCGTCCATGGCCACTGATCGGCGAGAAAAGGCTCGGGGTCCTCGTACCCGCAGCTGCGGGCGTAGGCGCGAGAGAAGAGCAGAACCTGCGGGCCCTGGAGCAACCGTTCGATGCCGGGGCGCGGTTTCTCCACTTCAACCGAGATCTCGAGATCGGGACGGCGCGCCACGCAATCGCGGATCATGGCTGCGGTCTCCCCCGGGTTGCGGCCTTCGAAATGGACCCAGTCGTACCCGGCAAGATCGACGGCCGCGAGCTCGGCCGCCCTGAGCTCCGGCAGATCCCGGTGATGCACGATGGTACGACTGCCGCTGGCACGGCTCAGTGTGACGTAGGACGTGGGCGTGTGGCTCCCCGCGTGGCGGACGCAGGGTTCGATATCGACACCGTGAGCCTTCAGGTCACGCAAGATCTCTCCGCTCTGGACATCGTCCGCGAGCGTGCCGGCCAAGGCGCAGGCGTGTCCGAGCTGACTGAGCACGACCAGCGTGTTTGTGGCGTTCCCGCCGCGACACCGCCGTTGTCCCAGGGCGCGCACCTCATCGTCCTCCGCGGGATAGGTAGCCACCTCGTTGATGATATCGAGCGTGGCGATACCAACACCGAGGATGCGCCGGGGCCCGGTCGGCGGGGACCTATTCATCTCGGGCAAGGCGAAAGCCGATCATGTCGATCCGGGTATCTGCGCTGAAGCGGTGGCGCGCGGTCGTGTGCATGGACCTGGCGGACTTGTTGAACGCCCCCCCACGGGCAACTCGGAACTCACAGGTTTCGCCGATCCAGGGTCGCCCGTCCGTCGGCGCGTCGACATAGCTCGGGTGGTGGCAATCCTCCACCCACTCCATGACATTGCCGGCCGTGTCGTAAAGGCCGAAGGGATTGGGATCGAAGGTCCCCACCGGGGCGGTGGAGCGGTTGTCCCATCTGCTTCCGCAGTCGAAGCATACGGCTTTGCCCCGTTCGGGGTCGTACCCCCACCAGAAGTGCGAGCGTCGGTCCGCGCCCGCGGCGTATTCCCACTCCGCCTCGCTGGGTAGGCGGTAGCGTTGCCCGGTCTGGCGCGACAACCAGTCGGCATAGGCACGGGCGTCGGTCCAGCTCACGTCCACGACGGGACGCCGTCCCCGGCCCCAGCCGAAGTCTCGCGGAAGGCGCCTGCCTGTCGCGCGCGCAAACCGGTCGTATTCTTCGAAAGTGACCTCCGTGGCGCCGATCAGGAACCCACCCAGGCGCAGCTCGCGGACGGGCCCATCGTCGTCGGTGGGTAGGGCCCCGAAATTCCCCATGGTAAAGGTTCCGCCTTTGAGTACGAGCATCCGGGGGCCGAAGGAGTTGTTGCGCAGTCGATCCCGCAGGGCCTGCACGACAACCGGCTCGACCTGTTGCGCCTGGGCGTCGAGCTGGGGCCTGTCTCCCTGTACCCGAGGACCCTCGAAAGCAGGTTTCTGGGAACCGACAGCATCGTTAAGCGCTACGCCGTCGCCCGCACGTTGCGGCAGCTCGACAAGCGGCGACGGAGCCTTGAATGACCACGCCCCCACGAGCACGCCCAACAAGGCGCTGGCGGCCAGGCCCATGAGGAAACGGCCGTCGAGGGCAAGCCACGACCGCAACGACGAGGGCATCACCGGCTGGGCAGCCGCCTCTTGGACGGTACGAGCCGAGGACAACAGCGTCTGATAGCGTTCGTTAAGCGTCTTGTGATTCGCGGTCAGACGATCCACCAGCTCCCGCGCTTCGACCAACGTAAGCTTCTTTTGCTCGAGATTCTGCCGCAGCCCGTTGTAAGCCAGGTGCTGCTCTTGGAGCTCGTCTTCCAGGCGCCGGGATTGCTCGACCATGACCGCGATGATTCGCTCCTTGTCCCGCAGTCCCTGACGAAAGCTGTCGAGCTCCTGCTGCAGCGTCTGATGCTCGTCGACCGAGGCCTTTTCCCTTTTCTCCATGAGCTCGCGCGCTTGGGTAAGCTCTCGCGACAGACGCGCGGTCTCTTCCCTCGCCATTTCGAGCCGGCGGCGCAGAACGGCGGTCTCGTTCGCGATTCCGACTGCCGACACGCCAACGGCGGCCCTGTCGGCGTTATCGCCCGAAGCGGTCGACCTGTGCTTTGCCATTGCCAGGAAACGCAAGGATCACAATAGACTGAAGAAACGACCAACGCACATTTTTACTTTAGCGTTGTATCCTTACGGTTTTTACGACAGGTATCCCATCATGGTACAGATGGGCGTCATTGCCGCCGGTCACGAAAAGACCGCCGAAGCCGCGGCCGATGTCTTGACCGCCGGAGGCAACGCGTTCGATGCAGCCGTCGCCGCCTTGTGTGCCGCGAGCGTCGCCGAGCCTGTGCTCGCTTCCCTCGGGGGTGGCGGGTTCCTGCTCGCCAAACCCGCCTCGGGGCCACCCTCGCTCTATGACTTCTTCACCCAGACCCCACGGCGCAAGCGCCCCGAACCTGAAACGGATCTCTATCCGGTCGTGGTGGACTTCGGTGATGCGACCCAGGAGTTCCACATCGGGATGGGGGCCATCGCAACGCCCGGAGCCGTCGCGGGACTTTGCGCCGTACAGCGCGACCTCTGCCGCCTACCGCTTCGGGAGCTGGTAGAACCCGCATGCATGTACGCAAAAGACGGTATCGTACTCAACCCCTTCCAACACCATATCGCCACCATTGTGGAGCCCATCCTGCGCGCCAGCGCCGATGCCTTCGCGCCCCATGCCTCTTCCGAAAGGCCCGACCGCCTGGCCGGGCCGGGAGAGATCGTTCGCCAGCCGGACCTGGCGGAGAGCCTGCAGACCATGGCTGACGAAGGTGAAAAAGTGCTTTACGACGGCCCCTGGGGTGAGCGCCTTGTCTCGGACTGTGCCGACCATGGCGGGCACCTGAGCGAGGAGGATCTTACCTCGTACCAGGTGGTCAGACGCCCCCCCCTGACCGGCACATACCGCGGCGATCGCATCTTCACCAACCCCCAACCCGCCCTCGGGGGACCGCTAGTCCTGTTCGCCCTTGGATTGCTGGGTGAGGCAGGGCTCGGCGACTACCCTCGCGGCGGATCCCAACACGTCCATACCCTGGCGACCGCAATGAGTCTCACACAACGCCTGCGCAGGGAGGGGCAGGAGCTGACGGGAGGCCCCGCGGACGCGTTGGCCGCCGAGCTCTTCGAGATCATGCGCCGCGAGGCGGTGTTCCGTCGCGGCACCACCCAGATCAGCATCGCCGACAGCGAGGGCAACCTGGCGAGCCTGAGCCTTTCCAACGGCGAGGGCGCCGGCTACGTCCTGACGGGAACAGGTATCGTGCTCAATAATATGTTGGGCGAGGAAGACATCAATCCCCAAGGCTTTCACCGTTGGCCGCTCGACCGGCGGATCAGCTCCATGATGTCCCCTACCCTGCTGGAGCGTGCGGACGGCACCTGGGTGGTCACCGGTTCCAGCGGATCCAACCGCATCCGCAGCGCGATCCTTCAGGTGTTGTGCAACCTGGTCGATTTCCACCTGCCTCTGGAAGAGGCGGTGGCGGCCCCGCGCATCCACTACGAAGGGGACCTGCTGAACCTGGAGCCGCCGGTCGCCGCCGAGACCCTGGCGGAGCTTGCGAAGCGCTGGCCGCACATCAAGCTGTGGAACGAGACCAGCGTCTTCTTCGGCGGCGCTCACAGCATCTCGCGCGACCCGAACGGAGACCTCTCGGGGGCCGGCGACCCGCGCCGCGGCGGGGTCGTGCGGTACGTCTAGTACAGGCGCGCCTAAGACTCCGTAACAAGAGAGAAAGTCTCACGCGAAGCCGCGAAGGGCGCGAAGGGCGCGAAGGGCGCGAAGGGCGCGAAGAAAACCAACTGGCATGATGACTGTTAGAGAAACTTAGGCGCTGCTGTAGTAGCCTGGCGTTTCGGGCTTACAGCGGCGGGCGCAGTGTCAGGGTGCCGTCACGCTGGATCAGCTCGAAGCGCTTCAGATAGCTCATCCCGAGCAGCACCTGCTCTCCCGGCATGTTGGGCAAGACGGATGCCGGCACCCTGCGGGCCACGAGGCCGCCGAGGTCCACGCTATCGAGGCGGGCGCTCCAGGTCCGCACGTTTCCATTGGCGGTCCTGCTCATGCTCGGAGGACCGAGCGGCAGATCGAATCGCCGTGCCACGTCCAGCGGCAGGGCGACGTCCGTGGCACCGGTATCGACGAGGAAGACCACGGGCTCGCCGTTGATCCGGCCCGTTGCCACATAGTGCCCGGCGCTATTGCGCTGAAGCACAACCTGCGGCCTGCCCGCAGCGTCCAGGGCGACCTCAACGTCCCGATTCGGGTTTTCGCGATCGCTCACCAAGCGATGAAACAGCAGAACCAGGAGGGCCAATGCCGCGATCCAGGCGGCGAACAGCATGGCCTTGCCCATGCGCGAGGGAAAGTCGTCGGGCCCTGGCAGGTCCTGGTTCATGGTGTGCGTGCGGATGATTAGGTCGGCGCGCCCGAAGAACGGAATCTCGTTTTTTCGGACAGCCGGATCGCAGGCCCGTTTCCGGCTGCTCCGTTGCTGCTTCCGCCGAACGCCCTGTGTCGCGGGCCCCTCCGGCCCGCGAGATTCACTCCATCGCTACTGTTTAAATCCGCGCCGAAGGCGCTCCCGGCCCCCCCTCTCCCGTGGGAGAGGGCCGGGGTGAGGGCAATTGTGAACAAACGTTCCACGGACGGAACAACCCTTTTCCCCCTCTCCCGTTCCGGGAGAGGGCCGGGGAGAGGGTCTTCCTTGCTGACGACCATGTTCACATGGTCGGTAGCGACACGGATCTCATGACGAGTTAGCGGTACATCTTCGGCCGGGGCGGTGCGGAGGCGCGATTGAACTGTACGCGGTAGTAGGAAGAGACGCTGCGCCCGTTCGTAACCACGTCATAGACCTTCCAACCGTCTGCGGAACGGTACATGCGGAAGTCCATCTTGGACGGATAGGTCCCCGGTCGCAGGATCCCGACGCCGACAGTGACGGCCCCACCGCGGGACATCCGCGGACGCAGGAAGCGCACCTTCTGGCCCTCGTACTTGGAGAGCTGACCGGCCAGTGCGCCAAGGAAACGGGCCTCGAGCTTGGCCGCAAGCGCCTCGCGCTGCTCCTCGCTCATGCCCGAGAAGCGGGGCCCGGCAACCCATTTCGCCATGTAATCGAAGTCGAAGTAGGGTGCGATCTCCTTGTCCAGAAAGGCCGCGACCTGCAGCTTGTTGGGCTTCTCTTCCTGGCCCAGGAACTCGAGCATCTCATCCATGCCCTTGCGCAGCACCGCGGCGGCCTCCGAGGACGGCGTGACGCGCGGCGCGGGGCGGTAGGCACCGGGTGGTGGTCCATAGCCATATTGCGGCTGTGCCTGTACTGCACCGCCGAAGCCCAATAAAACGACGAAGGGCAACCAGAAATGGGGTTTCATCAAATTCCTCCTTAGGATAATTATGACGCCGCTCGGAACCGCTCTTCGCAGCGCTTCGGCAGGGTGCCAACCCAGCCCGCGAAAATCAAGCGGGCCACCGCAAATTTTCAGCGCCGGTCAGAACAGGGACGCGCTGAGCTCGTTGACAGCAGACAGCATTTCCGCGTCATCGGTCAGGGCCTGGGCGATGGAGCTACGACAGGCGGTTACCGGCTCCACCCCGGCGACCATCAGCTTGGCAGCGTGGACGAGCAGACGCGTCGATGCACCTTCGTCCAGACCCTGTCCCTTGAGGTTGCGGGTCATGTGCGCGAACTTCACGAGCTGGCGCGCCGCTCCGGCGTCGATGCCCGACTCCTTCTCCACGATTCTCTGCTCGAGGACCGCTCCCGGATAGTCGAACTCCAAGGCTACGAATCGCTGCCGCGTGCTCTGTTTGAGGTCCTTGAGCACACTCTGGTATCCAGGATTGTAGGAAATGGCGAGGCAGAACTCGTCCGGCGCCTCCAACAGCTCCCCGACCTTCTCCATGGGGAGCACACGACGGTCATCGGCCAGAGGATGAATGACCACCGTTGTATCTTTTCGCGCCTCAACGATCTCGTCGAGATAGCAGATGCCGCCCGCGCGCACCGCCCGAGCCAAGGGGCCATCGACCCAGATGGTCTCGCCGCCCTTGACCAGGAAGCGACCCACCAGATCCGAAGAGGTCAGGTCGTCGTGGCACGAGACGGTGATCAGCGGACGCTTGAGCCGCCAAGCCATGTGCTCCATGAAGCGGGTCTTGCCGCAGCCCGTGGGGCCCTTGAGCAGAATCGGCAATCCGTTGCGGTAAGCCGCCTCGAACACCGCGATCTCGTCCCCCACCGGCTCGTAATAGGGCTCTGCGTCGATGAAGTGCTCCTCGGGCTTCAGGACTCTCAGCTCATGCTGCACCGGCGATCTCCTCGGTCACGACTGTCGGAAGCTACGAAACTGGGGGCCGTTCGGGCCGCAAGCAAGGTCCATAGAGGCCCGGCTACCTCTGCTGCTTGCCGAACCTGCCCGAAGGAGAGCGATCCTCATTTCGATTTTTTCGTGTTTCCAACAGTAGAATTTCTCGAAGTGCCCCACCTCGCCAACGGCTCACATGCGGAGCCACAATCCGAGAAAGCACGTCGGATCCTAACGAGAAACCCCACCAGGGCGAACCATAGTGGGGCGGTGTTGAGGGACTGCGGATAAGATATACGGCTTACTTACTGCGATACCGGTTAGCCATAGGCCTATCAGTTCGAGTGAGGCGGCACGCGGATAACCGGTTGCCTTTTCAAAGGTGCATCCCGGTCGAGCGGAAGTCAGGCCGAGATCAGCCACCGCAGCCTGTTCCTGGGGAAATAGATCTGTCCGCTCTATCCGGGCATGCTTCCGCTTGTCCAGTGCCGATAACTGTGGCTGTTGGTTTTGCTTCCGGGTATTAACGATACCAGCAAAACTAACAGTTATATACGCCTGCTGCGCAACGTCGCACCGTGCGTCGCCCCACTCCGGCAACGCTCACTGGCGTTAGTGGACGCCCGACTCTGGCTTCGGCAGTCGGGATCAAACTGTGAACCCATGGGATTGAAAGCCGCTCTCCAATTTCAGATCCACAAACCACGATGGTTCCGGCAATCATTAAGATACCGAATCGCTTCGACATGCTCATTGAGATTCTCCTATCACGAAATGCCCCGGCAATTCATCCGTACCCTCAAGATCCTTCAGATCTACCTTCTTGGCGTTCGTTGGGTTCTTGAAGCTGAAATCAGCTGCTGCGACCTCATCCCCGGTCTTCCAGTTCCTGGTCTGAATGGTGTATTGCGGTCCACTGGTAAGGAGCTTGGAGGTGATGACAAATCGGCAAGGATAGGGGTGTTCCCCTTGCGCAATCCAGATCTGGTAATCGACTTCTTTTTTCCGAAAAGCGAGGAAATCGCATTCAACACCGCCGATCACGCCGCTGCCAAGATCCTTTACATCGACGACATCAAGCATCAACTCATCGTAAGGATCC
>JAYEJW010000282.1:0-2340 GCA_034716535.1 Pseudomonadota bacterium | reverse complement strand
CACAAATTCTCTCTATAGGTATGTCTTTGGAATAAATATTATATTACAAACAGACGGTTAGCGGAATCTCCAATCTAACAAAGTAGAACTATCAATCTCTCTTAAAAAAATTTGCATCTTCGAATCAGCTAGTTTTTTTGATAGCTTTCTTTTTAAGAAATCAGCTGCGTCTTCGCCGGGATTTTTCGTGAGCGGGTTTTTCTTGATCAAATTCTGGGCGATTTTTTTGAAGAGCTTGTCGCTCTTGCTCAGTTTGATACCTGCCTCGGCACCAGTCTCGGCGCCGGCCAAGCCTATCTTGGCGCCGGTCCATCCTCCTACGGTGACGGCGTTCATGAGGACGTCTATGGCGCTGAAGATCATGTCCCCCAATGCGGCGGTAGCCGCCAGCTGGTTGCCCGCGCAGGCGGCGCCGAACTCGTAGGGCACGTTCCCCGGGCACTGCTGCCAGCAGACGGGGCCGACGGTGTCGAAGCCGCGCTCGCACGCCTTGTAGCAGAGCCCGGCGCTCTCCTCGACTTCGTCCTCGGCGCACGCCGGGATCACGCCGACGCCGCGGTCTTGGCTCTCGTTGCCGAAGATGTGGACATCCCGGGTACAGGTCAGGCCGTCGTCGCGGTAGCCCGCGGGGCAGCCCTCCCTCACGGCCGCATCGGAGGTGTCGTTCCAGCACACGGGACCGACGCCGTGGTAGTCCTCCGCACACTGCGGATAGCAGAGGGCACTGGTGTCGTCCTTTTCAAACCCTTCCGGGCAGGCGCTGACCGCCACGCCGACGCCGCGCCCTTCGCTCTTCTTGCCTAAGACGTTGCCCTCGATGCGGCAGGTGCCGGGCTCATCGATGTACCCCTCCGGGCAGGTCGACCAGCAGCGAGGTCCGTTTCCGACGTAGCCGTCCCTGCAGTTCGGGTAGCAGAGGGCGCCGCCCCCGGCCCTGTCCATGCCGGCCGGGCAGGTGCTCAAAGGCTCCTGGCCCCGGTGGTACGACACCTGGGGGATGACTTTCGCGTCCCGGAAACAGGTGCAGCCGTCGTTCCGGTAGCCCTCCGGGCACTTGGATTGGCCCCTGTGCGTGGTCAGGCAGCACAAGTCCCACCCGGGGCACGCGCTCGTGTCCGCACTCGTCGCGTGGGGAGGGGCGCTACAGGTCACGCCGTCGTCGTGAAAGCCCGGCGGACAGGGCTGCCGGCACCAGTCCAGCTCACCATGGTACCCCGCCCGGCACGCCGGATAGCACAACCCGCCGATCTGTTCCAGGCCGGGGCCACAGACCATCGGCGTGCCGAAGCCCCGGTCGTAGCTGTGCTTCGCCTCGATGATCGGATCCTTGCGGCAGGTAAAGGGGTCGTTCTGGTACCCCTCCGGGCAGCTGTCCTGCCAGCACACGGTCCCGACACCCACGTACCCATCGCGGCAGGCTTGGTAGCAGGGACCGAGAGGCCCCTCTGCTTCCTGGCCCGGCGCGCAGATCATTGGCACGCCCGCAGTGCGCCCGTAACTCAGCTTGCTGACCGTGTGGGGTGGACGGCGGCAGGTCAGCCCGTCGTCGACGTAACCTTCGGGGCAGTCCCTCCAGCAGAGGTTCGCCCTGCCGTGGTAACCCTCCCCGCATTTCGGATAGCACAACCCCGCGTCGTACTCTCCGCCGCTGCACTCGGAGGGAACGGATACGCGTCCCCAGTTCTGCTTCCAGCAGAACGCGTTCGTGTCGATCACGTACTGCTCTTCGAATCCACTGAACTCGATGGACGGCAGCCCGCCGTCGCTCGATGTCAAGGAGCCACGGGTGGGCGTGCCGCTCAGAATCACGGTTTGGCTTGTGCCCCCTGACACGGGGGCGGGTTCCTCTGGCGGTAGTCTCTCCTCGAACGGAGTGAGGGCGACCTCACCCTGGACGACAGCGCCCGTTTCCTGCGCCCAGACGCCCGCGCCGCACGGAAAAAGAATCAACAGGGTCAGCAAGACGGTGAGCTGACAACGATATCCATCGCCTCTCATGGTCTCTCTCTCCTATCCCGTCCATTTAAAATTTTACAAAGCATAGACCATAGCGTTACTCGATTCGCAACAATCTTCAGCTAGCCCCAATATCTCAGTGCGCCGTGTAAGGCGTGTTCTCTCAGTGGGTGAAATTCCCACCCGGCAACTATCCTGAAGTTCTTATTTGAGAAAGCTAATATTATCTTATCTATCAGCTAGATAGCGAAAAATCGGGCTACTTCTCAATAACCCGAGGCAATCTCGTAGGGCGGATCAAGGAGCGCAGCGACGGATCCGCCGATGGCCGCGATTTTGGTGGGTCCGCTTCGCTTGACCCACCCTACAGCGGCCGGGGTGCCC
>JAYEJW010000281.1:0-2343 GCA_034716535.1 Pseudomonadota bacterium | reverse complement strand
TTTTTGCTTATCGCTTCAACATCACTCTATGCAACACAAGAGTTTAACTTGGAGATGATGAAGAGCCACTTGACTGAAGAAAACCCCTATGTGTATGTCTCGTTGATGCCCACCTTACTGCGGGTGCGCTCGTCCACCTGCTTGATGATCACGGCGCAGTAGAGGCTGTGGCTGCCGTCCTTTGCCGGCAGATTGCCGGGGACGACCACGGCGCCGGCGGGAACCCGGCCGAAGGTGATCTCGCCGGTCCCGCGATTGTAGATCTTGGTGCTCTTGCCGATGTAGACACCCATGGAGATGACGGCGCCTTCTTCGACGATGACCCCCTCGACGATCTCCGATCGGGCGCCGATGAAGCAGTTGTCCTCGATGATGGTAGGCGCGGCCTGCACCGGCTCGAGCACGCCACCGATGCCGACGCCCCCGGAGAGGTGTACGTTCTTGCCGATCTGGGCACAGGACCCCACTGTGGCCCAGGTGTCGACCATGGTACCGGAATCCACGTAGGCGCCGATGTTGACGTAGGAGGGCATTAGCACGCAGCTCGGGGCGATGAACGACCCCCGACGAGCGGTGGCCGGCGGCACCACGCGCACTCCGCCCTCGCGGAAGTCGCGGGAGTTGGCATCCTGGTACTTCGAGGGCACCTTGTCGTAGTAGTTGGTGAAGCCGCCCTTGATGAAGACATTGTCCTCGATGCGGAAGGAGAGCAACACCGCTTTCTTCACCCAGTCGTTGACGACCCAGTCGCCGCTCTTCTTTTCAGCCACACGCAGCTCTCCGCGGTCGAGCCGCTCGATGGTGTCGAGGACCGCGTCGCGGACGCGAGTCTCCACGTTGCGAGGCGTGATCTCCGCCCGCCGCTCGAAGGCCTCTTGGATGATGTTCTGGTTGTCGCTCATGGCATGCTCCGGAAGTTGCAGTCTTTGGTATCAGAGGGATTGAACGTAGCGGCGGATACGCTGCGCCGCATCAACGCATACATCCAATGGGGGCACAAGCGCCAGGCGTAGACGGTTGAGGCCCGGGTTCACGCCGGGCTGTCCCCGAGAAAGAAAGCGACCCGGCAGCACGGTCAGGTTCTCGGCGGCGAACAGACCGCGGGCGAAGTCGGTGTCCGCGACGGGTGTCTGCGGCCACAAGTAAAATCCGGCATCGGGGTGCGACAAGGGTAGGACCCCCTTCAGGATCTCGAGCACGGCCGAGAATTTCTTGCGGTAAAGGCTTCGGTTCGCAATCACGTGCCGCTCATCGTTCCAGGCCGCGATGCTCCCGTGCTGGTGCTGAAGCGGCATGGCGCAGCCGTGATAGGTCCGGTAGCCGAAGAACCGCTCGATCACCTCCGAGTCTCCGGCGACGAAGCCCGAGCGCAGGCCCGGCGCGTTGGAGCGCTTGGACAGGCTGTGGAAGACCACGCAGCGTCGGAAATCCTCGAGCCCCATCGCCGCGGCCGCCTGCAGCAGGCCGGCGGGCGGGGAGTTCTCGTCGAAGTAGAGCTCCGAATAGCACTCGTCGGCGGCAATGATGAAGTCGTGCTCTTGGGCCAGGGAGATCAGCTGCTGTAGTCTCTGTTGGCCGATGACTGCGCCCGTTGGGTTCCCGGGGGAGCAGATGAACAGCAGCTGACAGCGTCGCCAGATCTCCGTCTCCAGGGATTCGAAATCCGGGAGGAACCCGTTCTCTGGCGTGCATGGGAGATAGCGGGGCTCCGCCCCCGCCAACAGCGCCGCGCCCTCGTAGATCTGGTAAAAGGGGTTGGGCATCAGCACGATCGGCTCGCAGCTTCGGTCCACGACTGCCTGCGCGAAGGCGAACAGGCCCTCCCGGGTCCCGTTGACCGGTAGGACGTGGCGTGCGGGGTCGATGCTCCCCTCCGGCAGCGAAAATCGCCGCCCAAGCCAGGCCGCGATCGCCTCCCGAAGGGCCGGCAGGCCGCGGGTGGACGGGTAGACGGCAAGGTTGTGCAGGTGGGCGATGACCGCTTCGGTGATGAATTCCGGAGTGGGGTGTTTGGGCTCGCCGATGGACAGCGCGATGTGGTCGAGCCCCCCGGGCGGCTTGATACCCGCCTTCAGCTTGGCGAGTTTCTCGAAAGGGTAGGGCTGGAGGCGATCCAGGTCCGGGTTCATGGCGTTGGAAGGGCGCGCGCCTTGAGCGGCAGAAAGCCAATCAGTATAACACTGCTCCGAGGGCAACCAAGGTGCAGGAGTATGTTGGGCACGGCAAATCCGTTCTAACCAGCCTGATCGCATGTAAGTTGCGATCGGGGGACCGAATTGCCGGTCATGCGCAGATAGTCGAAGACACGCCGAACATTACGGGCGAGCTTGTCGATAGTGGCGG
>JAYEJW010000280.1:0-11690 GCA_034716535.1 Pseudomonadota bacterium | reverse complement strand
GCGTCCACGGAACTCACGACCCACGGTTACCCGAACGCCGCTCCGCGACACTACAAAGGTGTACGAGCAACTCCTTTGACGGGACTTAAACCCGCTAGTTAATCAGCCTGTTACGGCATACGGACAGTATACTTATCTCAAACTTGAATCTGTCGCGGGAAGAAGAGATGGCATGACTGGCGCGGATCGTCGCACCTGAATATCCACATCACGTCACGCAACGCGGCAATCGCCGTCAGCAAACGTTCTTTTGAGCTGGTCCAGGTGTCTCCGATGCTCGAACTGGTGCCCGATTGGCGGAGCTATCTGCGCGAGCCCTTTGAGGGCGACCTGCCGGCCGCGATTCACGGACACATGAGAACCGGACGTCCCTTAGGCACCGACGTATTCATCGAGCACTTGGAGCGCTGCTTGGGGCGGCCGTTACGTCGTAAGAAGCCGGGACCAAAGCCGCGGCAACGAGACCCCGATACTTTTGACGTCTTCTCCAGCAGGGACGGGGGTTGAGTATACTGTCCCGGGAACACCCCCGGGAACACCCGGTGCCCCAAGCGCAACGCCGGCCACCGGCGCCATCGCTTGAAGTCATCGCCGCCAGTCATGGGGAGCGGAACGCCGCCATGGTGGCTGCATACGCCACCGGAGCCTATAGTTACCGGGAAATAGCGGCGCATTTCGGGGTCCATTTGGCGACCGTGGGACGAATTGTACGGGGAGCAATGCAACAATGCGAAAACTGACCCTATTGGCCTGCTATTGGCTTGTTACATAACCATATATATTGAAATTATTTATGTTTTGTTTAAGATAACTTAGCAATAAAAAGTCGAAGAGAGATAGCACCAATAAAGCTACTACTATGATTGTAAACCCAACACCGGTCTTATTAGGCAATCTATATTGGATAACTCTAATTGCTGTGATTGTTTCATCGGCTTCTGGTGTTCTTAAAGCGGGCTTCAAACAATTTGACCTGTTCGGCGTGATGATTATTGCCATCGCTACCGGGCTGGGAGGGGGATCACTACGTGATATGCTACTGGATAGAGAAGTGTTCTGGATTCAAGATCAGGTCTTTTTTATCGCATCACTTGGTAGTGCCATCGCCATTTTTATAACTGCTCGCCTGATAGTGATTTCACCAAAATTTTTCTTGGTCGCTGATGCTGCCGGTCTAGCAACTTTCGGTATTGCCGGAACTTTAGTGTCGCTTATGGTGGGGGCGCCTTGGTTAGTCGCCAGCTTCATGGGTGTAATGACCGGCACCATGGGCGGTATTTTCCGTGATGTATTAAGCAATGAGCCACCCGTTGTGTTTCAGAGCCCACTCTATGCCACAGTGTCATGGGGTGGTTCATTAATGTTTATTGGCCTTTTATATTTGCACTCAGATGTTACTCATGCAGCGGTATTTGCCGGTCTAAGTATCTTTATTGCGCGCCTGTTGGCTATTCGTTTTAATATCAGCCTACCAAGATTCCGCTTCAAGTCCTGAGATACCTTTGAGAAGAACATGGTCAATATTCACATCATTCCAATTGTGCCTAATCGGATAGACGGGGGGTTCTCCCCCCCGTAACCGTTCACACCCCCCCAGACGACCAGACGCGATACGACGGCCGAGTTTGCCATCCATGGCACTGGTTTCCGGCATCCCAGCCGGAATGACGGCGGGGGTGTGAACGGTTACCGCTCGGCAACGTCAACCGCCCGCTCTGTGCTCCTGAATGTTGTGTTTCCACGAAATAACTAATGACTAAGCTCCTCGATTCCTTGCATGACTGGCAATCTGAATCTTTTGCTCAGCTCGATAGGACGCAACAGGCGTCGGTCGCATCGCGCCGACTGAAAAGAGCCATACGGCGCAATGCGCTGTCGCGCCCTACGGCCTAACCCATCATGACGCCCGCGTCGCCCCTGACCATGAAAACACGGCTGTCATGAAGCATTTCCCTCTTCCCAGCCCTCTCCCGGGGGGAGAGGGGGACAAGGAGCGCCTTCGGCGCGAATATACGCGGTGAACCTATTTGGCAAGCGCTGATGAATGCCTTCCTGGCATGATCAGCGCGCGGCATCAAGAGTCTTTGCGCCTCTGCGTCTTTGGGCGAGTCTTGTACGGACCCCGCCCGGGGGCATGCGGACCGCCCGGTTTCTTCCAGGGACCGGAACGCGGCTTCACCGGACGCGGCCTTTCCATCCCCGCCAGCTCCAGCAGGCCCGCGGTCTCTTCCTCCGTGAGGTCCCGCCAGTGACCGGTGAATACCCGCGGCCCCAGGATCACGTTGCCGTAACGCACCCGCATCAGGCGGCTCACCTTGCAGCCGACGGCCTCCCACAGGCGGCGCACCTCCCGGTTGCGGCCCTCGCGCAGGACGACGTGAAACCAGCGGTTGGCACCGCTGCCGCCGGATTCGACGATTTCCTCAAAGCGCGCCGGGCCGTCTTCGAGCTCCACACCCCGGGTCAGGAGCCCCAGGGTCTCCTGGGGCACCTCGCCCAGAATACGCACCGCGTACTCGCGCTCCACCTCCCGGGAGGGGTGCATGAGCCGGTTGGCCAGCTCCCCGTCGTTGGTGAGCAGCAGGAGCCCCGAGGTGTTGATGTCCAGCCGCCCCACGGCGACCCAGCGTCCACCCTTGAGCCTCGGCAGGCGGCGAAAGACGGTGGCACGGTCCTGCGGATCCTGGCGGGTCACCAGCTCACCCTCCGGCTTGTTGTACGCGATGACCCTTAGTCTCGTCTCGCGCGCAGGGCGGCGCCTGACCTCCTTGCCGTCGACCCGGATCCGGTCCGCCCTGCTCACCCGGTCGCCAAGCTTGGCGATTTGCCCATTGACCCGCACCCGCCCATCGCGGATCCAGCCCTCGATCTCGCGGCGGGATCCCATGCCCTCGTCGGCGAGCGCCTTCTGAACCCGAACGCCCTCTCCTTCCGGCTGCGGCCGCGCTAATCGGCGGCGGTCATTCATCGTTCTGCACCTCGTCGGTCAGGGGCAAGGGCGCGGCGGTCCCGATCACCCTGCCGTCGGGCTGCTCCGGCTCTTCCAGGGCCAGCTCATCACCCAGGAACTCCGGATCGCGGATCTCCGCCAGGGTCGGCAGGTCATTCAAGGAGCGCAGGCCGAAGTAGTCGAGAAACTTGCGGGTGGTGGCATAGAGCGCCGGGCGCCCCGGCACGTCCCGGTGGCCGACGATTCGGACCCATTCGCGCTCCGCCAGGGTCTTGATGATGTTGGTGCTGACACTCACACCGCGAATGTCCTCGATCTCACCCCGGGTGATAGGTTGGCGGTAGGCGATGAGCGCCAGGGTCTCGAGCAGAGCGCGAGAATAGCGGGCGGGCTTCTCCTCCCACAGCCGCGCGACCCAGGGCGCGACGCTGCGGCACACCTGCGCACGATAACCCCCGGCCACCTGGGTGAGCTCGATGCCGCGGTCCCTATAGTCCAGCTCCAGGGACGCCAGAGCCTCCAGCAAGGCGTCCCGGCTCGGCCGCTCTTCGTCCGCAAAGAGTCCAAGCAGCTGATCGAGCGTGAGCGGACCACCGGCGGCCAGGAGCGCGGCCTCGACGATCGGTTTAAGCGTCGGCGATCCGCTCATCATCCCTCCCCGCGCAAGCGCACATGGATGGGGGCGAAGGGCTCCGCCTGGACCAGCTCGATGGACGCCCCCTTGATGAGCTCCAACAGGGCGAGGAAGGTGACCACTACACCCGCCCGACCCTCGCTGAGCTCGAACAGGTGGGCAAAGGGAAGGAAGCCCCCCCCGCGCACCCGATCGAGCACCAGGGCCATGCGCTCACGCATGGACAGGGACTCCCTTTCAATACGGTGACTGGTAAACAGATCGGCACGCGCGAGTACGTCGCGAAGCGCCACAAGCACCTCTCGCAACTCGACGCTGGGCGGCAGCCGGCGGACATGGCCGGGCGGCACGTCCGCCTGGGTGGAGAAGACGTCCCGCTCCAAGCGCGGCAGCGCGTCCAGGTCCAGCGCCGCCTTCTTGAAGCGCTCGTATTCCTGCAGCCGACGCACCAGCTCGGCCCGCGGATCTTCCTCGTCCTCTTCCTCCACCGGCCGAGGCAGGAGCATGCGGGACTTGATCTCCGCCAGCATGGCCGCCATGACCAGGTACTCGGCGGCCAGCTCCAGACGCAGATCCTTCATCAGCTCCACGTACTCCATGTACTGTTCGGTGATCTCGGCGATGGGAATGTCGAGGATGTCCAGGTTCTGCCGCTTGATCAGATAGAGCAGGAGGTCCAGCGGTCCCTCGAAGGCGTCGAGATAGACCTCCAGGGCATCGGGGGGAATGTAGAGATCCTGGGGAAGGGTGAGCAGGGGCGCGCCCTGCACCATCGCGAACGGCATCTCCTGCTGCGCAGGGGGCTCGCCGCCCGCAGGAACGGCAGATTCGGGCGGGGCGCTCTCGCCGGTCAAGGGAACACCAATGACATGGCGTGCCGCACCTCCTCCATGGTCTCCCGCGCCAAGTCCCGCGCCGCCTCGCAGCCGTCGTTGAGGACGTTGCGCACGAACTCGGGCTGCTGTTCGAGCTCGCGCGCCCGTTCCTGGATGGGCCCGAGTTCCGCGAGCACCGCATCGATGACCGGCTGCTTGCACTCGATGCAGCCGATCCCGGCGGAACGGCAACCCTCCTGCACCCACTCCTTGATCGGTTCGTCGGAGTACACCTGATGCAACTGCCATACAGGACATTTCTTCGGGTCGCCGGGGTCCTTGCGGCGCACCCGCGCCGGATCCGTGGGCATGGTGCGTAGCGACTTCTCCACCTCCGCCGGATCATCCCGCAAGGCGATGGTATTGCCGTAAGACTTGGACATCTTCTGGCCATCTAGACCCGGCATCTTCGACGCCTTGGTGAGCAGGGGCTGGGGCTCCGGGAGAATGACCCGGCCGCCCCCTTCCAGATAGCCCAGCAGGCGCTCCCGGTCCGTCATGGTGATGTTGCCTTGGGTCTCAAGCAACGCCCGGGCCACCTCAAGGGCCTCCTGGTCGCCCTTCTCCCCGTAGCTCCGCCTGAGCTTGTCGAACAGCTTGGCGTTCTTCTTGCCCATCTTGCGCTTGGCCTGCTCCGCCTTCTCCTCGAAGCCCGGCTCGCGACCATAGATGTGATTGAACCGGCGTGCGATCTCCCGGGTCAGCTCCACGTGCGCGACCTGGTCCTCGCCGACGGGAACCAGCCCGGCCTTGTACATGAGAATATCCGCGCTCTGCAGGAGCGGGTAGCCGAGGAAACCGTAAGTCGCCAGGTCCTTCTCCTTGAGCTTCTCCTGCTGGTCCTTGTAGCTGGGCACCCGCTCCAACCAGCCCAACGGCGTGATCATGGAGAGCAGCAGGTGGAGCTCCGCGTGCTCCGGTACCTTGGACTGGATGAACAGGGTCGCCGAGCCGGGGTTGATCCCGGCGGCGAGCCAATCCACCACCATGTCCCAGACGCTCTCGGGGATCAGCGAGGGGTCATCGTAGTGGGTCGTGAGGGCATGCCAGTCGGCGATGAAGAAGAAGCACTCGTACTCGTGCTGCAGCTCGAGCCAGTTCTTCAGCACGCCGTGGTAGTGCCCCAGGTGGAGGCGGCCCGTGGGCCGCATGCCGGAAAGCACGCGTGCGTTTTGCGAATGAGCGGAATTCAAGAATCGGGTTCCTTAGCGATCAGACGAAAAAAAGCTCTTTCACCACCCCGGCCCCGGGCAGGAGACCGATCGTCCCCTTGATGAACGGCATGAGCAGGCCGCCGAGGATCCCGGTGACGAGCAGCACAAGCAACAGGATCAAGCCGTAGGGTTCCAACTGGGAGAACCTCGCCGACCAGGCGGGCGGCAGCAGCGAGTTGAGCACACGCCCGCCGTCGAGCGGCAACAGCGGAAACAGGTTGAGCACCATCAGGATCACGTTGATGAGCACGCCGGCGGCGCCCATGTAGACCAGCGGAAGGGCGAGCCATTGGGAGCTGTCCCAAAGTAGCAGGCCGAGATTCACCGCAAACCCCCAGAGAACGGCCATGACGAGATTGGCGCCCGGCCCTGCAATCGCCACCAGGGCCATGTCACGGCGTGGATTGTGGAGATTGCGCCAATCGATGGGCACGGGCTTGGCCCAGCCGAACAAGAAACCCGTTAGAAGAAAGGTGGCGATGGGAACGAGCAGGGTGCCGATGGGATCGATGTGCTTGAGGGGGTTGAGGGTGACGCGCCCGAGCATCTTGGCGGTCCTGTCGCCGAGGCGGTTGGCCACCCAGCCGTGAGCGGCCTCGTGAACGGTGATGGCGAAGAGCACCGGCAGGGCCAGCACGGCCAGTATCTGGAAATTGTTCAGCGCATCCATCCGCGGATTATAGCGGTCAGTCCGTCATTCCTCGAACAAGGTGGCATCGCCCTTCCCTACCCGCGCCACGACGGGCGGATCCTGGGTCATGTCCACCACGGTGGTCGGCTCCAGGCCGCAGAAGCCGCCGTCGATGACCAGATCCACATGGTGGTCGAGCAGCTCGCGCATCTCGTACGGGTCCGTGAGAGGCATATCGTCGCCGGGGAGCATCAGGGTGGTACTCAGGATCGGTTGATCCAACGCCGCCAACAACGCAAGGCAGATGGAATTGTCGGGCACCCGGATGCCGATGGTCTTTCGCCTGGGATGCAGCAGACGCCGGGGCACCTGTTTGGTGGCCTGGTGGATGAAGGTGTAGGGCCCTGGAGTCAGGCTCTTGAGCAACCGAAAGGCCTGGTTGTCGATCCTGGCATAACTGGTGATCTCGGAGAGATCCCGACAGACCAGGGTGAAGTTGTGCTTGTCGTCGAGCCCGCGGATGCGCCGGATGCGCTCCATGGCCGATTTCTCGCCGATCTGACAGCCGAGGGCATAGGAGGAATCCGTCGGATAGACGATCACCCCACCTTGGAGCAGGATGTCCACCACCCGCCGGATGAGCCGCGGCTGCGGATTCTCGGGGTGTATCTCGAAGAACTGCGCCATGTAGATTCCGTTTTCCGGCATCACGCAGAGGCGGCCCGGGATACCAGATGCGGCACCCAGTCCTCCCAGATCGGCGTGCAGCCCTCCGGCAGCGGCGGGAGGCGTCCGAGCTCCAACCAGGGGTTTTCCGGTCCATGATAGTCCGAGCCCACTGAGGCCAGAAGCCCATGTTCCCGCGCATGGCGGGCAAAGACGAAGGCATCGTCTCGGCTGTGGCTGCCCGAGACCACCTCGATTCCGACCCCACCGAGCTCGCGAAACTCGCCCAGCAATCTTAGCAGCCTGGTGCGCCTGAACCCGTAACGCGCCGGGTGGGCGATCACCGCCTGCCCGCCCGCGCCGCGTATCCAGCCCAGGGCCTGCTCGATGCCGGCCCACTCCCCGGCAACGTGTCCGGGCTTGCCCTTGACCAGGAAGTGCTTGAATACAGCACGGACGTCCGCCGCGTATCGCCGGCTGACAAGAAACCGGGCGAAGTGGGTCCGTCCGATCAGCCGCCCGTTCGAAAAAGACTTCGCACCCGCGTACGCGTCCGCGATTCCGGCCTTGGCGAGGCGCCGACCGATCTCCTGGGCCCGCCAGACCCGGTACTCCGTCAGCCCTGTCAGGCCATCTCGCAGCGCCGTATCGGTCCGGTCGACGCCGAGCCCGAGAACGTGGATCGTGCGCCCGCCCCAGGTTACGGAGATCTCCACCCCGGGGACGAGGATCAGACCCGCCGCTACCGACGCGATCTCGGCCGCGGCGATTCCGTCGATCGTGTCGTGATCGGTCAGGGCGAGGATCTCGACACCCACCGCTGCCGCGCGAACGACCAGCTCCTGCGGGGACAGGGTCCCGTCGGATGCGGTAGAGTGCGTATGTAGGTCGGGTTGAGCGTGCATCGAGGCATTCTAGCCGATTCTGCGGGCGCAGAGGTTCTTGACAATGCGGCGCGTCCCATCGGGGAGCCCGCAATGCGGGCACATCGCGGGCAGACGGCGGCCGGGCGGGCTGCTAGAATCCAGCGCCTATGATTCCAGCGGTTGACATCGCCACCATTGCCGAGGAGCTACGCAGCCACTCGGGAGAGATTATCGAGACCTTCGAGGACCAGGACCGCGCCACGGACACCGACCCTCGAGTTCTGGTCGATGCGCTAGAGGAGCTTTTCAACAGCCTACGGCGGTTGGCGCGTGAGGATCCTCCCGGGCTCGTACAGGCCCAGGCGCTCCCCGATGAGAACAACGTTCAGGCCCTCGGTGACTACGGCATCCGTCTGCTCGCCCGACTGGCCGGGGTGGCGGGCAGGCTGCGGCTGCCCCAACAGGCGCGGCGCGTCGAGGAGCTGACCCTGCCCTTCGCCTGCTGGATCGCCCGCCAGGGCGGCGAGCTATCGAATCTGTCTCCGGTGGTCAACGGGGCTGCGGGCCTGGCCAACAGCCTGAAAGAGTCGGCTGAGCTGGCGCACCTCTACGGCCTCCTCAGCGAGGTGGCGAATGCGGTCAGTCCCCAGGTCTCCCAGGATACGGCGTCAACGGACCCGACACGGCCCTGGCGTATCCTGCTGCTCAACCGCGCTATCGTGGCGACGCGCAGCCATCGGACCGCGCTGATGGAAGAGGCATTCGAATCCCTTATCGAGCATCTGCCGGATGATGCCCCGGACTTCTTCCGCGAGGGCATGGAACAAATGGATGCCTTGAACTACCCGCCCCACGTGCGAGCCGTCATGCAGCGCTACTATGCGCAGTGGTCCGGACAGCGCGTCCTGCATTAACCCGGATCATGAAATTCCTGATCGACTTCTTCCCCGTCCTGCTCTTCTTTGCCGCCTACAAGCTCTACGACATCTACGTAGCAACGGCGGTCGCCATCCTCGCTTCCGTGCTCCAGGTCGGCTGGTTCTGGATCAAGCACCGCCGCGCCGAGACCATGCACCTGGTCACCCTGGGCCTGCTCGTTGTGTTCGGCGGGCTGACCATCGCCCTGCAGGACCGCACCTTCATCATGTGGAAGCCTTCTATCGTCAACTGGCTGTTCGCCGTCGCGTTTCTGGGGAGCCAGTTCGTCGGACGCCGGCCGCTCATCGAGCGCATGATGAGCCACGCCATCGAGGTGCCGGCAAACATCTGGCGGCGGCTCAACCTCCTGTGGGTACTATTCTTCACCGCCTCGGGCCTGGCGAACCTGTACGTCGCAAGCGGCTTTTTCTCCGCCGAGCAGGCACTGATCGCCGCATCGGGGCACGAGGAGATCGATCTGGCACACTGTGTTGAGGCGTTTTCAGGTGAGCTGCTCACCCTCTGCCGTAACGCCCAGAGCCGGGAGGAGACCTGGGTCAACTTCAAGCTCTTCGGTATGATGGGACTGACGATCGCCTTCGTCATCGCTCAGGCCTTTTACCTGGCCAGACACATCAAAGATTCCGACAAGCTTGCGGAGACCGATTGACGTGTTCTACGCGATTCTCGCGCGAGACAAACCCGACAGCCTGAAGGCCCGTCTGAAGGCGCGGCCGGACCACTTAGAAAGGCTCCGGCAATTGCAGGATGCCGGCAGACTGTTGCTTGCGGGCCCGCACCCGGCCATCGACAGTGAAGACCCAGGCCCGGCCGGCTTCACCGGATCGCTGGTGGTTGCCGAATTCCCGGACCTGGACGCCGCGCGCGCCTGGGCGTCCGAGGATCCCTACGTCGGCGGCGGCGTCTATGAGGACGTCGTCGTCAAACCCTTTCGCAAGGTCTTTCCCGAATGAGGAGACCGCGCCCTTTCCAAACCGAGAACCACGAAACGAGGAGATCCCTAGTCATGAAAAGACGAACAATTTACACCTGCTGCTTCATCGGCTTGCTGACGAGCGGCGCGCTGGCGGCCGAGGAGCAGCCGGCGGAAGAGGCGCCCGCCGGTGTCCCCGTCCCCAGCGGAGACACGTCCATCGCCACCGTCAATGATCAAGCCATATCGCTGGATCTATTCCGCCTCTTCTATAACGAGCGCCTGCGCCAAGCTAACACGAAGGACTCGCCCGCCGCGCAGAACCAGCTGTTCAATGAGTTCATCAACATTGTTGTGACAGCCCAGGACGCAGAGCAAAAGGAGCTGAACAAGCAGAAGAACGTTGAGCTGGCGCTCGATCTGCAACGCCTCCAGCTGCTGTCCCGCCTGGCAATACAGGCCGTTGCGCAGGGAGTAGAGCCATCCGAAGAGGATTTGAACAAGGCCTACGAGCAAGTTTACGGCGGCGACAAACGCACCGAATACAAGGCCCGCCACATCCTGGTCAAGTCCGAGGACGAGGCCAAGAAGGTCATCGGCGAGCTGGAGGGCGGATCCGATTTCAGCGAGCTGGCAAAAACCAGTTCCCTGGGCCCGACGGGCAAACAGGGGGGCGATTTGGGGTGGTTCGATTCCGATCAGATGGTGAAGCCCTTCACCGAAGCGGTTGCCACCATGACGCCGGGCGAGTACTCGAAAACGCCCGTGCAGACCCAGTTCGGCTGGCACGTCATCCTGTTGGAAGAGACCCGAGAAGGCGAGCCGCCGGCATTCGAAGACGTGAAGGACGAGCTCGTCGTAGCTCTGCAGCGAGACCAGCTGGCGAGCTACATCTCCGGTTTGCGGGAGAAGGCGAATCTGCAGCTCAATCCCGACCTCATCAAGACGACCGACCCCGTCGCTCCCCCGTCGGACACGCCTGAGACCGACAAACCCGAGTAACCGTCACCCTCCTCGTCGCCCCGGTCCTCCCGGCTTGCACCCGGGCAGGGCGACGACATCTCCGCCAACAACTGGCGGCGCAGCTTCAGTCGCGACTCCCCGCACTTGACCGCGGTCAACGCCGCTCCCAGGGCGGACGCTCCCCCCGCTTTGTCCCCGATCTCACGGCTGGACCGCCGCCCTGCCCTGGCGCCTGCATTTCGGGCAAACCGCCCCTTCGCGTTCCAACAACCTGGGGCACCGACCTTGAAAAATCTGCGTTAGAGTATTATTATTCTCTTATACTTTTATCGAGACCGGAGGGCGCACATGCTCACATGCAAACGGTTGCGGACTGCCGTTCTTCTATCCGCGATACTACTGGTGGCTGGGCTGGTGCTCGAAACCGTGGCTCAGACGGCAACCTTCACCGCTCCCACCAACAACTTGGCGCTGCTTTCGGCGTTCTCTGCGTTGTCCGTGTTTTCGGCGCTTGGCGTGCTGGCGGCGACCTTCCTCGCCAGCCTCCTGCCCGGAAACGCGGCACGGCTCAACGAGTGCCAACACTAGTACTCGCGGCTGGGAACAGAGACTCCGAGACACCCTGCGCTTAACCGCTGTGGCATTCAGCGGTTAAGCGGCAGCGTCGACGTATCAGAAACCATCCGCCACTCCGCCTCTTAGTATCTGGAACGGGGGCCGACCACCCCGTCACCGACGGGGGCTGCTCGGCGATGCCTCACTGCCCCGCCATCAGCTCACTGGCCTTGCCCGGAGCGAGGCCGAACTCCTCCTCGACCATGCGATTCCAGGCCGCGCGCTTGAACGTCTGCTCCTCGGGCACGGGACGGTGCACCAGATTGGTGTGGCAGTCGATACAGCTCTTGCCCTCGGTCTCTTCGCGGTGGATGGCCGCCGTGTTGGCCCGCTCGCCCTCGATCGCCTCCAGGGCGTGACAGCGCAAACAAGTGGCCGAGCCGCGGGCGCGAAACCAGCGCCGGGCGCTGAAGGCCGCATCGGG
>JAYEJW010000279.1:0-2351 GCA_034716535.1 Pseudomonadota bacterium | reverse complement strand
ACGCCTGAAAGCGGGCTGGGACGAGCGCTACCTCGCCAAGTTGCTGTTCGAGTCGCCCGTTTCCGTCGAGAAAACAACACCATCAGATTCTCCGAATATTAGGCCGGATTGATGCGTTTGCCCTGCCCCCTCCGGTGACAGGTCCGGCAGCCCCGGATGCTGAAAGGCCATACGAGGCAGGAGAACCATCTGGCCCACGCGGACCGGTCCGTTCTCCGCACTTGGCGCGGCGCGGGTGTCAGAGAAGCTGTAGTCCGCCCGAAATGCGCCGGAGAGGTGTTACGTTCGACTGCCGCCAGGAGGCCGACCCACAAGATGTCGTCGCAGGAGGAGCTAACCGCCCACCCCCCCCCCCAACGATATCCTGGCCCGTTTTTCCCCGATTGAGGAACGGCCAGATGCCAGCAGTGAGGTTATCCATGCGCAGTAACCGTTCAGCCCCCCGCGGTATCTGAGTCCCGACGGCGCAGCCTGACTGCTAGCTGGCGGGCTGTGGCAGTGCGGGGGCAGGTAAATCTTTACGCCGCTGCCTGAGGACGTCGGCGAGGTAAGGCCAAGGTGAAACGGCGCGCTGGCGGCAGGTCTCGATGACGCTGGCCAACAGGCTGAAGGCGTGGGTGCCCTGAGCGGTACGGGTGCCATGGCTGATGCGTCGAGCGATCACCCAGTGGCGAAGTGCGCGTTCGGCTGCATTGTTGGTCAGGGGCAGCTCCGGGTGATCGAGCACGACCCAAAAGGTGTCCCAATCATTGAGCAATTCGCGCGCGAGCGCACGCGTCTTCTCATGCCTGGAGTCGGCATTGTCGACGCAAGCAGTGAAAAGATCGGCGAGCATTCGAGCATGGGTTTCTCGCAACGGACTGTCCGGTGGAGATTCACGGGCTTGGTAAACGGCCTCCATGACCGTCTCAAGAACGTTCAGAACATGTTCGCCGAGGCGCCGGGCGTCTCGATCCAGGCTTTGCTCCAAGCCGTGGGCTTTGCGGACGATGTGAGCCAAGCAGCGTAAGCGCCAGGTGTACTGGCGGTAGACGCCGTACCCATCGCTCATCAGCCAGTGCTCGAAGGATTCGCCGAGCACGCGCTGCACCATCTCGCGGCTGCGTTTACCGACGATGAAAAAGGTGACGGTGGCACAGGTAAAGACCCACAGCCACAACAACTGCCCGTGCTCTTTCCAACTCGTCTCGTCGGCGTAGAGCACCTCGACTTCGTGCAGCGCGCTACGGATCTCTTGCTCCACCACCGGCTCGACGGCGCGCCCGGCCTCGTGGATGCATTGATTGATCGTCGCCACGCCGAGCTCCAGGCCCAACCAGTCATGGAGAAATTCCCGGATGCGTGCCCGCGACAGACGCTGACGCAACGCCAAGGCGCAGATGAAGGAGACCAGCAGGGGGCCGGCCAAGTGCCATTCGGTCAGCTCGACGGACCAGCCCGCCTCCGCGCTGCAACGCCCGGGCTGCTCACGCGTCCAATGCCCGCAGTGACATTTGCGCTCCAGGCAGGTGTGCTTGGTCTGGACAACGACCAACCCGTTGCCGCCGTTGCCCGGTTGGATCAAGTCGATCTCGTAGCGGGCGGTGTAGGCCCGCTGCTCACTCGCCTCGCCCAACGCCGCGCAGCAGGCGGCACAGGTCTCGGGCCGATGAACGCACTCCTCGTCGATCGGAAGTTGCTGCGTGCGGCTGTATCCCAGTGCGCCTTCGGGCCTTCCCGGGCGGCCTTGGCCCGTGTCACCGCGATCTGCTTTCTTCGGGTCGGACTTTTCTTTGTCCTGTTGCCCTTTCTCGGCCTCGCCATCGTTCTTCCCATCAACAGCGCCATCCGACGCACCATCCTGTGGCGCATCGTCGTCCTCACCGCCGTCTTGCGACGTTTCTCCGGATTTCTCCCAAGGGGCTCGGCTACTTGGAGGACGGGAGCTGTTCGACGGATTCTGGTTCAAGCGGTCATGCGCTTCTTTCAGGTCCGACAGCAGCTTCGACGACAACGTCTGAAGCTGCTTCGCAGACAACGAGCGCAGGTACTCTTCGTCAAGTTGCTTGAGATCGTGGTCGCTGAACTGCATGTCCGCCGCGGCGTATCGTCCCGTCGAAGGGGAGTGACTCGATTGGGACTAGATCTTCCCACATCAGATCAGATTTGTCCCCTAGGCGACTGAATTTTCCTCTAAAGACGGTCGAGGGGGATGAACGGTTACGGTCTGCCGGGCGATCCTTTGCAGGTCCGTCTTCCGAGCATCGCCGCAATCTCGCGCTCGAACCGCTCGTTGCCGAGTACGAATCCCCCATTGACACTCTCGCGAATGCGCGCGAGCAGGTCCTCGCCCAAGACATCGGCGAAAAGCC
>JAYEJW010000278.1:0-11712 GCA_034716535.1 Pseudomonadota bacterium | reverse complement strand
GCCCCGGAGCGGGGCGAACCGGGGCATAAAGGCTGTCGCCGAGCGGAAGGCGAAAGGGGGACTGGGACGTCCCGTTTCGCATCCTGAGCACGGCGACACTCCGATGAGGAAACGCTGATCAAGTCAGCGTTTCTCGCGGCACAGAGATGTGCCGCCATTTTCGGGCGCGTAAGCGACTGAAAATGAAGGAACCGGGAAACCGCGCTTTCCGCTTCCGTGCCGATTTTGGCCAGGATGGCCAATAATCAGCGTCTCCTTAAGCTTCAGCGCAGATAACCCGGCACGACGGCCCCGATGTCGGTGGGCCGGATACCCAGGCCGGAAAGGGCGTTCTGATCGCAGATACTATGGGTCTGCATGGACAGGTAGTTGTCCATGGTGAAAGGCCTGCCCGGCAGGAGTTGGAAGACGCGGGCCTGCAGGCGGGAGGCGAAGTCGTTGAGGCCGAGCACCAGCGTCTTGCGGCCGATCGTCTCCGCAGTGTACTCCACCAGCTCCCGCAGGGTGAAGATGCGCGGGCCGCACAGGTCGAAGCGCCGGCCCAAGGAGCTTTCGTCGCCGAGCGAGGCAATCATCGCGCCAGCGACATTGCCTACGAAGACGGGCGCGAAGCGCGAGTGGGGACAGGCGAGGGGAAATACCCCCGGCGTGAGCTTGAGCAATGTTGCGAAACGGTTGAAGAAGCTGTCACCCGGACCGAAGATGACAGAGGGGCGAAAGCTGGTGACTCCCATGGCCGTTTGCCCATGGGCGCGGTCTTCCCCTTCGCCCTTGGTTCGCAGGTAGAGGCTCGTGCCCGCGGCGGCGTCGGCGTGCAGCGCGCTCATGTGCAGATAACGTTCCACGCCCGCCTCGCGCGCGCCATCGATGATGCGGTCCACGAGGTCGACGTGGAGGCGCTGGAAGCTCTGGCCCCGGGTCTCGTTGAGAATGCCGACCAGGTTGACGACGGCAAAGCAGTCCCTGAGCTGGCCGGCGAGTGTTGCGGCGTCGAAGATGTCCGCCTGCCGAAGCTCCAGCCCGGGCAGAACCTGGAGGTCACGGTGGCGCTGCGGATGCCGGGTCAACACGCGGCACAGATAGCCCGCATCGGTCAGTCCTGCGGCCAGGTGGTGGCCGACGAAGCCCCCCCCTCCCAGGATGCAAACGCGACGGTTGTTCATTGTGGTGGTTAGAAGCCTTCAAGCAGGGTGGGAAGAACTTGCCGAGTGCCTTTACGCAGGGTCGGCCTACGATCTCATTATCGTCCAAGCCGAGCCTTTTGACTCGGACACAGCCTGCGCGCGGACTGGCGGGTCGGTGACGGCAGGGCACGGGCAATGAGCTGGGCGGAGCTCGCGGCCTATCTGGGCACCGGCGTCCTTTCCGGGCTGCTGGCGGGGCTGCTCGGGCTCGGTGGCGGCGTGGTCGTCGTGCCCGCCCTGATCTGGCTGTTCGGACAGGCCGGCTTTGTGGCGGATTGGGTCCCGCACCTGGCGGTGGGAACCTCCCTGGCAACGATCGTCGGAACGGGGAGTGCGTCGGTCTATGCGCACCACCAGCGCGGTGCGGTTCGCTGGGACCTGTTTAGCCGGCTGGCGCCCTGGATTGTCCTGGGGGCCTGGATCGGCTCCGCGGTGGCCGGCCTGCTGGCCCAGGACTGGCTGCAGCGCACCTTTGCAATCTTCCTGCTCTTTGTGGGCCTGCGCATGCTCTGGCGGCGCCGTCCGGCTAGCGTCCAGGGACCGCCGGGAGCCGTCGGCATCGGCCTTGCGGGTACCGGAATCGGGTCCCTCTCGGCGCTTGTCGGCATCGGTGGCGGGACCCTCACGGTGCCTTTTCTCATGCGTTCAGGGCTGGATATGCGTCGCGCGGTGGCCACCTCCAGTGCCTGCGGCTTGCCCATCGCCGTGGCGGGCACCCTGGGGTTCATTGTCGTGGGATGGGGGCGGGAAGGGCTGCCGGCGGGGAGCACCGGCTTCGTCTACTGGCCGGCCGTAGCGGGCATACTGCTCGCGAGTGTCCCTGCCGCGCCGGTGGGCGCGCGCCTCGCCCACAGTCTGCCGCTGAAGGCGCTCAAGAGGATCTTCGCGGTTCTCCTGTTGGCCGTAAGCCTGAAACTGCTGGCCGGTTGAGCAGCTCGGCGCCGCCTGGCTGGCCCCTTGCTTCGGACGGGCGGCTTCAGCGTTCGTCCACCGATCGCGCGGAGGTGCTCGGTTCGATCGGATCGAGGCGCAGGCGCCGGTACAGGTAGGTCTCCCCCTCGGCGCCCCGCATCACGAGCCTACCCTGGGACTCCGCGTACTCGAACGGCCGGGCGCTCTCCTCGTCGGGGTTGTACAGGGCCAGGCGATCGGCGCGGACCTGGATGTACCCGTCCACGCGACGCAGGTTGGGCGAGTAGATGCGAAAGCGGTTGCCCTGGACGATGAGCAGCTCCCCGTTGCGGCCCTCCCAGATCCCTTCCAGGGGGGAGCCCATCCAGGGAAAAGGCTGTCCGCCTTCCGCGGCGCCCGGGGTCGGCATGTTCTGGGAGAACTGCTTCATCATCTCCCCCATCCCGAAGGTGCGCGACGGGTCCTGAAAGGGGCTGCCCCAGGGCATGCCGCCGGGCATGGCGAATCCAGGCGCCCAGCTCGATCTGCCGAAGGGGCTCCCCATGGACATGGGGTCCAGGGGCATGCCGGCAGGGGCCCCTCCCGACGGCCCAGAATCCAGCAGGCCCATGGTCTCCATCATCTTGGCCATGGCGTCGGCCATGGCCTCGCGGGACCCGCCCTGGGCCTCTCCGCCGCAGAGGGGAATCCACAGGAGCAAGGGCAACAGCCAGTACGGCTTTACGAAGGTTTTGGGTAACACCATTGGTTGTCGAATGTCTCAGCCGTCGGTGGCGCCGCCGTGCAGTCCGCCACCGCTCAGGACAGCGCCGCGGCCGATGGGCCGAAGGAGCCCGCCCAGCGGAGAGATCGGTTTGCCCAGGCGGTTGTCGTAGATCAGGCGGTAAGTGAGCACCCGCCGCACGTAGCTGCGGGTTTCGCGGAAGGGGATGGTTGCGATCCAGATGTCGGCTTCCAGCTGTTGTGACGGCAGCCACTCGTCGACGTTCCCCGGGCCTGCGTTGTAAGCGGCCGTCGCCAGGACCGGGTTGCCGCCGTAGCGTTGCCCCATCTCCGCCAGGTAGCTACTGCCGAGGGTGATGTTGAGCTGGGGATCGTACAGGTCTTCGCGCGAGGGGCGGCCGAGGCCCAGGGAGCGCGCCACACCGCGGGCAGTCGCGGGCATGAGCTGCATCAGACCCGCCGCTCCCGCGTGAGAGGACGCCGATCTGTCGAAGGCACTCTCCTGGCGGATGACGGCGTAGATCCAGGACTGGTCCAGTCCGGTAGCTTGGGCCCGGGTGCGCACGGTCTCGCGGTGAAGAAGCGGAAAGCGCAGCGCCAGGTCGTCCCAGTAGTCGCTCTTCGCCAGCGTGAAAATGGCTTGGGCCGGCCAGCCCCACTGCTGGGCCACGACCGCCGCCGCCTTCAGGTCTTCGGCCCCCATCTTCTGTGTGAGGTGATGCCACTCGCGGCGTACCTCCAGGTCGCGGCCGAGCGCTTGCAGCTCCGCGATGCGGCGGCTGGCGGGGCCGTCCTCGATGTGTCTGACGCGGATATCCGCAGCCGGCGTCGGGCTGTTGCCCAGCGTATAGGGCTGCCCGGCGCGTTCGGCGGCCAGAAAGCCCCAGAGGCTCCGTTCCCGGGCGGCCTCCTCGTATAGACCGCGCGCCCGCTCAGGCTTCCCCTGCTTCTCCAGGGCGCGGGCCTGCCAGTAGAGCCAGTGCTCGGACTTGCGTTGGCCATCCGGCATGGCATCCACCCAGGCGGCGACCCGATCCCAGTCCCGCTGCTCCAGGGCGATGCGCAGACGGCGCTCCTGCAGCTCGATGTTGTCCTTGGTGGCGCGGATGTCCGCGAGGTATGGGAGTCCCCTGGCGTCGCCGTCCTCGGCGAGGGCGAAACCGACGCTTGCCGATGCATCTTCGGCCAAATCCGGCGGGAAATCGTAGCTGCCGCGTAGGCGGTTCCAGGCGTCTGCCGCCTGCTGCGCAGAGCCGCGGGCCAGGCGCCGGACGCCATGCGCAAGGATCCGTTTTTCCTGCGTATGGTGGCGGGAAAGGGTGCCGGGGTCGAGGATCAGCGACGGATTCTTGTGCACGGCGAGCCAGCGATCCACCCAGATCCGATCTGCGTCCGGGAGCGATCGGCGCAAGTAGCGCGCCAAGCCCAGTTGATTCGCGGCCATGGCTAGGCCGATGCGCTTCCAGACGAGGTCGGCCGTGAGCCGTCCGTCCTGCTCCCAGGCATCGAACACCGGGTCGCAGGCGTCCGGTTGGGATCTTCCGGTGAGCCACAGGGGTTCGACCTGCCCGAGCGCCTCGTCTCGGTTGCCGGTCAGAATCAGCCCGTGCAGGTAGTTACAGAGCCGTTCGGTAGAGCTGTCGGGCTCATAGAAACGCACGTAGTCCTGCCACCGTTGCTGCTTCGCCAGCCGTTCGAGCCAGGCGCGGCGCAGGCGCCGCGCGAGAGGGGTGTCCCTGTAGTCCTCCAGGAAACGCTCCACCCCGCGGTCGGTTGCCTGGTCGAGGTTCCTTGCGAGTTGGCGGTAGTGAAGATAGGGGTACAGGGGGTAATCCCGCAGGCGTTCCGCCAACCGCACGAAGGTCAAGGCATCGTCCCGTTCGAGGGCCGCCTCGGCCGCAATGAAGTCCTGGCGCTCTTCCGCGACACTCAAGTCCGCGGTAGCCAGCAGTGCGCAAACGCACAGCAGCAGGAACACTCGGCGCAGCCGGCCGCGTCCTGGGAGTGGTTCACTGCGGATCATTCGGGATATTCCCTCAACCGAGGTCTGGGCGCTGCAAGGTCTGGGATGATAGACGGCCGGTCGAGGGGTCACAAGGGAACAGCCTGTGACGGGCGTCGGACCTGAGACCGTCGGCGAAAAGGGCTATGATGCCCGACCAACCCAAGCAGTCGAGAGGGAGCCGATGAACGCGGAACTGGAAACTCTTTGCCGTCTTCTGCGCGATGCCGCCGAGGCGGAGATCATGCCCCGTTTTCAGCGCGTCGCCTCGAGGAGCAAGGCCGACGGCAGCCTGGTCACGGAGGCCGATCTCGCCGTGCAGCGACGCATCATCGAGGAGCTTCAGCAGCTGTTCCCGGAAACACCCGTCCTGGGCGAGGAGATGAGCCGCGCCGAGCAGCAGCGCCTGTTGGATGACGCGGATCGCGGTGTTTGGTGCCTGGATCCTCTGGACGGTACTAGCAACTACGCCTGTGGGTTCCCCTTCTTCAGCGTGTCCTTGGCCCTGCTGAAGGGAGGCGAGCCGGTCACAGGGGTGATCCTGGACCCGGTGCGCGACGAGTGCTTTTGCGCCGAGCGGGGCGGCGGGGCGTTCCTCGACGGCCAGCCCCTGCGCCTTGTCTCTGAGCGAACGGAGCTTGCGGACTGTCTGGCGATGGTCGACCTTAAACGATTGCCCGAATGGGACCTGTCCCGCTTGGGCGGCGAGTCGCCCTACCGTTCTCAGCGCAATCTGGGGTCCGTGGCCCTGGACTGGTGCTGGCTTGCTGCCGGGCGCATTCAGCTCTACCTTCACGGTGGCCAGAAGCTTTGGGACTATGCGGCGGGACGTGTCATTGCGACCGAAGCGGGCGTAATCTCACGACTCTTTGCGCGAGGCGGCTTGGAGCTGCCGCCGGGGCTGTCGCTCGAGCCCCGCATGGCCGTTGCGGCGTCGAACTCGCGGCTGTTCGAGCGCTGGACCGAGTGGCTTCAGTTGCCGCGAAAGGCGGCCTGAAGGTTGGTCCTGGCCCGTTAGGGCACTTTGAATCCAAGCCGCCGACCCTTAGTTTGAGGGTTCCGGAACGCGGGGGGTCTCACCGCCGCGGCTACACAGCGAATCGAATATCGGAACCCAAAATGAGCCAAGAATTAACCGACCTCGATATGACCCTCGGCAGCGGCATTGCCGCCTTCGAAGCGAAACACTTCTCCCGCGCCACGGGGCTGCTCTCCCCGCTGGCGGACGCCGGTAACCCCGAGGCGCAGTACCGTATGGCCATCATGGCCCAGAACGGACTCGGTATGCACGAGAACGCGCTGCTCGCGTACAAGTACATGAAGGCCGCTGCCGAGGCCGGATTGGACGTCGCGCAGCATGGGTTGGGCTTCATGTACATGGAGGGGGAGTGCACGGACAAGAACCCCGAGCAGGCGGTGTTCTGGTTCAGGAAGGCCGCCGAACAGGGGCTCGCCGGCTCCCAGACGACCCTGGCCATGATGTACGAGGAAGGACGCGGTGTGGAAAGGGACTTGGAGGAGGCGAATAAATGGTATCGGATGGCGGGATTTGACGAGCGCTGATTTCCCCCGAGGCCACCCGGTTTCTCTGTCGACGGCGTACCGCGGGCGGGTAGAATCACGCCGGCCGGATGGTCACAGGTCCCTCCACCGGGGGTTCTTTGTCGGAGAACGCGTGATGAAACACCTGAGTATCGGTTTGTTGGTCGGTGCCATCCTCGGCTCGATCGCTGGATTCGGAGCCGGCATCTTCTACTTCCCATTCCTGTTTCCGCCGCCCCCGGTCAACGAGGTCGTTTCCGACAAGACAGATCGGGAGCAGGTGGCGACGGGGACCTTCATCCATGCGGACCCGTCGGATCCGGTGCACTACGGCTCCGGGGCAGTGACGGTTTATGGCGATCTGCTCCACCTCGGGGCGGATTTCGAGGTGGGTCCCGGTCCCAAGTACCATGTCTACCTGGCTCCGGACGCGGAGGTTACCCCGGATACCCGCGTGGAGGAGACGATGTTCGTGGATCTCGGACGGCTGAAGGCGTTTTCGGGAAGCCAGAACTATCCGGTGCCCGGGGGCGTGGATCTGCGCGACTTCAAGTCGGTCGTCATTTGGTGCGAGCAATTCAACGTGCTGATCTCGCCGGCGATGCTCGAGTTCTCGAAGGGACCTGTGTAGGGAACGACTGAGCGCGGCATCGGTTCTTCTGGTAACTGGACGAAGTCCTTCGACGCGGGTATCCCGCGATCGCTCTTTGAGGCCGCTCGGGCGGTTCTCCCGTTCGGTGCAGAAGGGCGATATGGGGTTGTAGCGATTCCGCAACACAGACTCAGAAGCGGTTTAAGAAGCCATCCTAATCTTTGGTTTTTCTTGGAAACGATTCGAATCGCGTGCTATCCTAAAAACGACTTTCCCGCAAGAAAAACTTTAGATAGGGGCCCGCGATGAACAAGCTAGTCGCGATACTCTTGCTCCTTCTCTCGCTGCCTGCGCAAGCGCAACAGGTGGAGGTTCGTGGGGCGCGCGTCTGGACGGCGCCGGATCAGACGCGCCTGGTGGTCGACACGGCCGCGGCGGTCTCTCACAAGGTCTTTTCGCTCGACGACCCGCACCGCCTGGTCATCGACATCCCGGATGCCCGGCTGAAGGGAAGTCTGCCAACGGTGGAGTCCGGCGATCCGCTCCTGATCGGGGTGCGCAGCGGCGTGCGCGAAGGCGACGACCTGCGCCTCGTTCTCGATCTGAAGCAGCGGGTGCGAGCCAAGAGCTTTGTGCTGCAACCCAACGATCAGTACGGCCACCGCCTGGTCGTCGATCTGATGCCCACCGTCCAGAAGGGGCTCGGGAGTGGTCAAGGCAAAGGCGAGCAGCCGCACCTGTCCGTTCGCGAGAAGCCGACGAGGGTACGTGACGTCGTCGTCGCAATCGATGCCGGACACGGCGGCGAGGATTCGGGCGCCGTTGGCGCCAAAGGCACCCGGGAAAAGCAGGTGACGCTTGCGATCGCGCGCAAGCTGGCGCAGCTCCTCGAGAAGGAGCGCGGCATGCGCCCGGTGCTGATCCGTGATGGAGACTACTACATCGGCTTGCGCAAGCGTATTCGGCTGGCGCGCAAGCACAAGGCCGACCTCTTCGTGTCCATCCACGCCGACGCCTTCCGGGACAAGCGGGTGAGCGGCTCTTCCGTTTACACCCTGTCTCACAAGGGCGCCAGCAGCGAGGCGGCCAAGTGGCTGGCGGACAAGGAGAACAGTGCCGACCTGATCGGCGGCATAGATCTCGGCGAGAGTGATGACCTTCTGGCAAGAGTCGTGCTGGACATGACGCAGAATGCGACCATGGAGCACAGCAGTCTCGCGGCGCGGAAGGTACTCGACAATCTGAAGAGCGTTGGATCTGTTCACAAGAACAAGGTGCAGCAGGCGGGATTCGTCGTCCTCAAGTCCCCGGACATTCCTTCGATGCTGGTGGAGACCGCCTTTATCTCCAATCCGGAAGAAGAGAAGCGTCTGCGCAGCGGCAAGCACCAGGCGCGCCTCGCAAAGGCCGTCCTGGCGGGCATCAAGGGCTATTTTGCCAGCTATCCGCCACCAGGGACGCTGTTCGCCGACACCGGTTCTCGCCGGCATGTCATCCACAGTGGCGACACCCTGGGGGAGATCGCCAGGCAGTATGAGGTAAGCCTCACATCGCTACGCACGGTCAACCACATCGATGGCGACCGTATCAGGGTCGGCCAGGTACTCACCATTCCCGAGAGCTGAAGCCTCGGTTTCCGAAGCCCGGCTGCCGGCTTGCGCCGATGCCGGGTTTTTGCTTCCATCCGCGCATGACGAACCGGATCCGACCGCTGCCGTCGCAACTCATCAGCCAGATCGCCGCCGGCGAGGTCGTGGAACGGCCGGCGTCCGTGGTGAAGGAGCTGATCGAGAACAGCCTCGACGCCGGAGCGAACCGCGTCGAGATCGATACGGAGCAGGGCGGCGTCAAGCTGCTCAGGATCCGCGACAACGGGGCCGGTATCGGTCTGGAGGACCTCGCGCTGGCGCTCTCTCGCCACGCCACAAGCAAGATCTCGGACCTGGCGGACCTCGAATCCGTCGCCACCCTGGGCTTCCGGGGCGAGGCCCTGGCGAGCATCGCGTCCGTCTCGCGCCTCGAGCTCAGCTCGCGGCCGAGGGGCGGCGAGCACGCCTGGCGTATCCGTGGCGATGAAACCGGCGGCTCCTCGGAGCCCATGCCTGCGTCTCACCCGCCAGGTACCACGGTCGAGGTGCGGGATCTCTTCTACAACACACCGGCACGACGCAAGTTTCTGCGCACGGAAAAGACCGAGCTTGGTCATATCGAGCAGGTCGTGCGGCGCGTCGCATTAGCGCGCCACGACGTGCGTTTTCGTCTGACTCACAACGGGCGGCCGATCTTCGATCTGGTGGTGGCGGATGGGGACGGGCCGTCCCAGGAGCGCCGTCTGGCCGATCTGGTGGGGGCGGGGTTCCTCGAGCACGCCCTGCGGGTGAAGGAGGAGGCGGTCGGGCTGCGACTGCACGGCTGGGTGGCGAGCCCCGGGTTCTCGCGCAGCCAGGCGGATCTGCAATTCTTCTACGTCAACGGCCGCATGGTCCGGGACAAGCTCGTGGGCCACGCCGTTCGTCAATCCTACCAGGATGTGCTTCACCATGGACGGCACCCGGCCTACCTGCTGTTTCTCGAGCTGCCGCCCCTGCTGGTGGACGTCAACGTCCATCCCGCGAAACAGGAAGTGCGTTTTCGCGAGGGCCGGCAGGTCCACGAATTCATTTTTCGGGTGCTGCATCGCCGTCTTGCCGATGGCGCGACCTGGACGGGGGACGTGGGGACGGAGGCCCGGACTGCCGCCGGTGGCGACTTTTCCGGCTCGGCGACGCCCCCCTCGGCGCCTCCCGTGCCGCGTCAGGAGCCCATGCCCCTGCGCATCGCCGAGCGGGCCGGGGGCTATGGCTTCAGCTTCGAGGCGCAGCGTCCAGCCGTGCCCTTTGCCGCTGGCCGGAGCGGGCAGGTCGTCGATGCCGAGGCGCAAGGCGAGGTCCCGCCGCTTGGTTTTGCGCTCGCGCAGCTCCAAGGCGTGTACGTCCTGTCGCAGGCGCAGGATGGTCTGGTGATCGTGGATATGCACGCGGCCCATGAGCGTATCGGCTACGAGCGCCTGAAGAGCGGATGGGAGGAGGGTCGCGTGCGCAGCCAGCCGTTGCTGGTCCCGGTGGCGGTCCATGTGAGTGCGCGCGAGGCGGATCTGGCCCAGGCTAACGTCGCGCTCTTGCACCGTCTCGGCGTGGACTTGGACCGCATGGGAGACGCGAGCCTCGTGGTGCGGGAGATCCCAGCCCTGCTCAGCGGCGCGGATGCTGAGAAACTGCTGCGGGACCTGCTGTCGGACCTGGCCATGCACGGGCGAAGTGAGCGGATTCAGGAGGAGATCAATGCGGTGCTGGCGACCATGGCCTGCCACGGTTCGGTGCGTGCCAACCGGCGTTTGACCATTGAGGAGATGAACGCCCTCCTGAGGGATTTGGAGCGCACGGAGCGCGCGGACCAGTGTAACCATGGGCGGCCGACCTGGGTGAAGCTCTCCCAGCGGGAGCTCGACCGTCTGTTCCTGCGCGGGCGCTGAGCCCGAGAGGTCCCACCCCATGGACACCGGGCGAACCGGGCGCAGACCGCTGGCCGTCCTGCTCATGGGCCCTACGGCCTCTGGCAAGACCGATCTGGCTGTGGATCTGGTTCGTCGGTTCCCCTGCGATATCATCAGCGTGGACTCCGCCATGATCTACCGAGGGATGAATATCGGCACTGCGAAGCCGGATTCCCAGGTGCTCGTGGCGGCTCCGCATCGCCTCATCGACATCTGCGAGCCGACCGAGTCCTACTCCGCAGCGCGTTTTCGTGGCGATGCGCTGCGCGAAATGGAGGCGATCAGGGCGCAGGGGAGAATCCCGCTCCTCGTGGGGGGCACCATGCTGTATTTTCGCACCTTGCAGCAAGGGCTCTCGGCGCTGCCGAGCGCTGACCCCGCTGTGCGTGAACGGCTTGCCGTCGAGGCGCAGGAGAAGGGGTGGGGAGCGCTCCACCGCCGTCTCGGCGCCGTCGACCCGATCTCGGCACGCCGGATTCATCCCCATGATCCGCAGCGCATCCAGCGGGCACTGGAGGTCTATGAGATCACGGGCCGACCCATGAGCCTGCTGGTGCGGGAGGATGCTGGCAGAGGCGATCTGCCCTACCGCCTGCTGAAGCTGGTGCGCGCGCCGAGAGAACGCCAGACGCTCCATCGCCGTATCGAGCAGCGTTTCGGGCACATGTTGGAGCTGGGATTCGAGAGCGAAGTGCGGACCTTGTGGGCGCGGGGCGACCTTACGCAGGAGATGCCGTCCATGCGCTCTGTGGGGTACCGGCAGATGTTGAAATATCTCTTCGGCGAATACACCTATCAAGAAATGGTCCAGCGGGGCATCATTGCCACGCGTCAGTTGGCCAAACGCCAGTTCACCTGGCTCAGAGCGGAGCGGGATTCCCGTTGGTTGTTCGACGACGCAGGTCCCTTGGATGAGGCGTGCCGCGCGCTGGAGGCGGAAGAGACTAAGTGGATGACAAAAAAACAGTACCCTATGCTAATCTAGCAAAACGTCTTTCAGCTTTTTGTCTGGGTCATCATGCTGAAATCCAGGTCCCCACTACGAAAATAAGGAGATAAATCATGTCTAAGGGGCAAAGCTTACAAGACCCGTTCCTTAACGCCTTGCGCAAGGAACGCATCCCCGTGTCCATCTTTTTGGTGAACGGAATCAAGCTGCAGGGACAAATCGAGTCGTTCGACCAGTTTGTTGTTTTGCTGAAGAACAACGTCAGTCAGATGATCT
>JAYEJW010000277.1:0-11721 GCA_034716535.1 Pseudomonadota bacterium | reverse complement strand
GAAGAAGATCAGGGTGTTCTCCAGCTCGCCGGCCTCCTCCAGGGCGGCGACGATCTCGCCCACATAGGCGTCGATCTCCACCACCGCGTCCTTGTAGGCGTACTTGCTGGCGCTGGCCCCTTCGAATGACTTGGGCGGATGGTTGTCCGCGTGGGTCTTCATGAAGGCGTGTTGCAGGTAGAAGGGCTTGCCGGCGGCGGCCAGGGCCTTGATCTTCTCGACCGTGAACTCCTTGAGTAGCCGGTCCGCGTTCGCCATGTCCTCGATGCTGCGGATGGGCTTCACGTCCTTGGTCTCGCCGTCCTTGATACCGTGCACCAGGCCCTGACTCTGCTCGATGGCCTGGTATTTGGCGTACTTCTCCGGGTCCAGCACCAAGTCCGGATAGCGGCGCTTGTCGTAGGCCTGGACGTATTCTTTCTGAGCCCGGTAATAGCCGTAGTACTCGTCGAAGCCCACATCCTGTGGCCGCATGCCCACCGCCTCGCCCACGTGCCACTTGCCCACCAGTACCGTGGTGTAGCCCGCCTCACTCAGGATCTTTGCCGAGGTGGTCTCCCCGTCCCAGGGGTTCGCGGTAAGCTTGTCGCCGGCCAGGATGGGGCGGTAGAGCCCCGTTCGTATCGGGAGCCGGCCGGTGATCATGGCCGAACGGGTGGGGGTGCAGGTGGGCTGGGAATAGGTGGAGGTGAGCTGAAGGCCTTCCCGGGCCAGGCGGTCGATGTTCGGGGTCGCGGCGCCGACGGCGATCCCACCACCGAAGGCGCCGGGGTCGCCATAGCCCAGGTCGTCGGCCATAAGGATCACAATGTTCGGTGCCTTGCCGGTCTCGGCCCTGAGTGCGGCCAGTTTCGACTGGGCCTGGGCCTCCTGCGTGGGGCGCGGTACCGCGGGTTCCATATTCTCATGAGTGCGAACCGCACTGCTGAGCGCCGAAGTCTGGGCAAAGACGGCAATGGGCGTGCCTGCCAAACAGAGCGCCAATGACCCGACGAGTGCGGCGTCCTTGAGATTCATAGCGTTACCTCGTTTCAGAGTAGCTTCTCAAAAACCCGGGGCACCCCGGCCGCTGTAGGGTGGGTCAAGCGAAGCGGACCCACCAAAATCGCGGCCATCGGCGGATCCGTCGCTGCGCTCCTTGATCCGCCCTACGAGATTGCCTCGGGTTATTGAGAAGTAGCGTTTCAGATCCATAGGGAACCCGGCCGCCTTGCGATCCTGGGAGTAGCGGGTGAAGCCGAAACCCTGCTTGGAGAAATGGTCCCGGCGATGTCGGCCGGGCTCCTGGATCACCTGCTTGCCAAAAAAGTTGTCGGCCTCGATGGCGGTCACCGAGTTATGCACATCCGTGCCGCCGGCCATTCCCCTCGTGAGGTGGTGGTTGGCGCTCTATGTAGCAGCTATCTCCGGCCTTGGAGACAATCCGCTTCGGCTTTTACCAGCGGATTTTCTTCTGACTGAAAAGGTGTGCCTTCAAGGCGCCCGTTGCGCGGCAGTCTGAGTCTGGTCAAACGGCCCGACCGATCTGGTATATTTTGGCGATCTTCGGAATCAATGGCGGCTATCGGATGTCACCGTGCGCGGGCTGATCGCGACACTGCAGTTCGGCGGGGCCTTTACGGGGTTTCTGATCGCTTCAGGCGTGTACGTAGTCGCGCGCCGCGGTAACCGGACCGATTTCCTGCTAGCTGGACTGCTGGCCATGATCAGCCTGGTCCTGCTGCGGACAGGCGTTTCCGTGTCCGGACTGCTCAGGATTTACCCTCACTTACTGGGCGCGCCTTTCCCCTTGACCTACCTGATCGGCCCACTGCTCCTTTTCTACGTCCGAGCAAAGGTGCGACGCGAAGGCTTTTCTGTGAGGCGCTTCTGGCCCCATCTGCTTCCCACGCTGGCGAGTTACCTGCTACTGGTCCCGGTCTTCGCGCTATCCGTCGAGCAGAAGCTTCTGTTCGTGGAAATGCAATCCCAACCCGGGACCATACAGCGGGCGATCGAGCAGTTTCCGCCCGCTGCGTCCATCAACCTGATCCAGCTCTTCACGGTCTGGGCCGCGCTCGGCCTCTACGCCTTCGTGGCCTGGAGAATCACCGCGACGGCGAATGAAAACACCCTGACGAACGCCACGGCGTACGAGCGGCACTGGACCGGCTTTCTTTGTCTCGGCCTGCTGGCTGCCTCGCTGATCAGCTTCGCCTCGATGACGGGAATACTGGGATTGGGGCTGCCGTTTCTGTCTCCCGTCTTGCTGTCAGCGTATCTGGTACTTGTCGTGGTGACCGCATACTCCGCCGTTCGTCTCGTCATCCGCCCGGATATGCTGCAGCGTGCAAATCACGGCGCAACTTCTCCGACACATTTGGGGCCGGCGGTCGGCGCTGCCGCACCTGTTCCTCAAGCGCCTGCTCAACCGGGTGACATGCAGGCCCAAACGCCCTCTTCCAGGAAAAAATACGAGAAATCCGGTCTCAGACCGGAACACGCGGAGGTGCTCGGAAACCGTCTTCGCCAACTCATGAGGCGCGACGCGCTCTTTCGTGATCCCGACCTGACCCACCAAGCGCTCGCCGGCCGTGCGGGATGCTCGCCGAAACACCTGTCCCAGGTCCTCAACGAAAAAATCGGCGAGAGCTTCTACGACTTTGTCAACGCCTACCGCGTTGAAGAGTCGAAGCGGATCCTGATCGATCCGTCCGAGAAAAAGACACCGGTCATCGACGTGGCGCTTCGTGTCGGCTTCAACAACAAGCCTTCCTTTTACAACGCGTTCAAAAAGGCGACCGGCAGGACACCGGCGCAATTTCGTGCGGAACACGCTCTATTGAACTGGCTTCGGCTAGTCTTGCGGGCGCGCGCATAGCATCTGGCCGCTTGGAAACCTCGTAGTAAGGTGAAACGAGGTACTAGCCGCGTCTACCGCGTCTCTGCCCCTGTATCCAACGCCCCTGTCCAAGGACGCAGGCGCCAACCGAGCGCAGCCAGCTGGGTTTGAGCGAGCTCGGTCGCGCCACCCCGGATATAGATGGTCCTCTCCACCACGCTGAGGTCCGGACGGTGTGCGAAATTGTACAGCATCGGCGTCCAGGACATGGCGTCGACGGGCGCGGGCACGATCAGACCGTTCGCGGTCCAGCCGGCCACGGTAGGGTCGGCCGTCAGGCGACCGATAGGGACTATCGAGCCATGAATTTCGCTGAGCATCTCCGTTGACTCGACGACGAAACGGGCCTGGTCGAACGAGGTGACCGAGAGTGCCAGCGGCAAGATGCTGTTCCGGTCGGCTACGCCCTGCAGCGCATTCAATGACTTGACCAACCGCGTCCGGAGCGTCAGCGTGTACCACGGATGGCGTAGGAATCGGTCCACGGAATCCTGATCGGCGCCGAGACCCAATAGGGTTTGTTCATTCCAGACCCGCAAATCGCCGGGCGGCGTATCCCATACCCAGTTGGACGCACTGCTGGTAACGCTCACCAGGGCAGATCCGGGGGCCAGGGCCTTCAAGGCCGTGACGCCGAGGCCGCCCGAAAAGCCCGACCAGGCAACCTCGTCGAGACGTTTCGCCAGGACCGGATTAGAGGTGTAGGGATCGACCCGCAACTGCTTCGCGATCTCGCGACGCTGAGTCGAGTACCCGAAAATATCCGCAGTTGTCTTGCCGGCGAGTCTCGCGCTTTCCTCGGCCGTGCTCATGTCCGGCGGAGCCTGCTCAGGCTCAACCGGCGCACCCGGGAGGTTAGCCCCCGGACCCGCAACAACGGCCCCGCCTTCCTCGGGACCCGTACGGCGATCCTGGACCGTCTGCACCCCGGTCTTGGCTGCGCGGTAGGTACGCTTGAAGAAGCGTCCGATCCCATCGGGTACGCCCTTCAGGGTCTCTTCCGGTTCGTCGATCAAATGCGAAAGATTGTCGCCAAGCTCTTTCGCCGATCGTTTGAATCCGTCTTTGGCCAGGTCGCTCGTTTCGAAACTCTCCAACTGCTCCAAAGCGCCGATCTCATTGATACGGATCTTGGCCATCTCGGGGCTTGCCGCGCGGAGGGTTCCGAAATCCGAATCGATGGTGAACCAGGCCAGAAGGCCGTCGGTGGGTACCGCTTCCTGGACCCTGTACCGCGGGCCGGACAACATCTCGGTAGGCAACAGGTCGCTCGCCTTCAATACCGGCGGCTCCTCGTATGCCGCCGGACGCTGCTCGCTCTCCGACGCGCAAAGAGGCGGGAACGAAAGGACGCTGAGTATAGTGGCGGCGCCGAAAGAAATGCGGGATCGTTTGGTTGGCATGGCGTGCTCTGGCTCTGGTGGAAGATGCGGATACGGAACGTCAGGGCTCTGCGCTGCGCGCGGTCGCCACCTCGATACCTCGGGTTTGGCGACGGTCGAGATCCGGGGCCGGATATAGTACCTCGATTCGCCCTCTATTTGAGGAACCCTACGATTCCCAATGCCGCGTCCCTTCCCTCGGCAACGGCGGTAACAACCAAATCGGATCCCCGTACCATGTCTCCACCGGCAAACACCTTGGGATTTGCCGTCTGGAACGGAAAGCGCCCGGCGGCCGGTGCGAGGACTCGTCCCCGCGCATCGGTCTCGACACCGAAGCGTGCGAGCCAACCCGGCGGGCTCGGCTGGAAGCCGAAAGCGATAAGCACCGCCTCGGCGTCGATGATTTCCTCACTACTCGGAACCGGCTCGGGCCGGCGGCGCCCGCGCTCGTCCTGCGCGCCGAGGCGCGTCCGGATCACCTCCACCGCTTCCACCCGCTCATGACCCAAGATCCTTACCGGTTGGCGGTTCCAAAGGAAATGTACGCCCTCCTCCTGGGCATTGACGACCTCGCGGCGCGAGCCCGGCATGTTCTCCCGGTCCCGCCTGTAGGCACAGGTGACACGGGCCGCTCCCTGGCGAATGGCGGTCCGATTGCAGTCCATGGCGGTGTCACCGCCACCGAGTACCACCACTCGCTTGTCCCTGAGGTCAATATGTCCCTCCGAGCCCAGGCCCAGCTGCGGGCGGACGTTGCCGATAAGGAAATCCAGCGCCCGGTGGACACCTGGCAGGTCCTCCCCTGGGAAGCCTCCGCGCATGGGGGTGTAGGCACCCATACCGAGAAACAGGGCGTCGTGGTCCGCCAACAGGTCATGGAAGGCCAGATCCTTGCCGATCTCTACCCCGAGATGAAAGCGCACTCCCATCTCCTCCAAAACCATACGGCGCCGCTTCACAATCTCCTTGTCGAGCTTGAAGGGTGGGATACCGAAGGTAAGCAGGCCTCCGATCTGCCGATAGCGGTCGAACACATGGGCCTCGACCCCATAGCGCACCAGCGTGTCGGCACAACCCAGACCGGCGGGACCCGCGCCTACGATAGCAACGCGCCTGCCCGTAGGCCGCACGCCGCTCAAGTCAGGCCGCCAGCCTCTCTCCAGGACATGGTCGGTGAGATGACGCTCGACCGCACCGATGGTGACGGCACCGAAGCCGTCCTCAAGCGTGCAGGCCCCCTCGCACAGACGATCCTGGGGGCACACCCGACCGCAGATTTCGGGTAGCGGATTCGTGCGGTGGGCCAGCTCCGCCGCTTCCGTCAGACGGCCGTCCCGTACCAGGGAGAGCCAGCCGGGAATCAAATTGTGCAGGGGGCACTTCCACTCACAGTACGGATTGCCGCAGTCCAAGCAGCGTCCGGACTGCGCCGCAGCCTGATCGGACGGGAAATCTCCGTAGATCTCGCCGAAGTGGCTCGCCCGCTCCTGGGCGGGAGCCTTGGGCAGGTCTTGCCGCGGTAGATCGAGGAAGCGGAACGGGTCCAGGGTACTCATGAGAGATCAGGAGCAAATACTCGCGCAGTGACAAAGCTCATGCCGCCTGCTCCAGCTCCGCGAGCAGAGAGTCGAGGGACGCCGCCTTGGGCTTCACGAGCCAGAAGCGACCGAGATGGTCTTCGAAATCCTCCAGGATCCGCCTTCCCCAGCTGCTGCCCGTCTCCGCGACGTGCTCGGCGAGCAACTCTCTCAAGAACCCTGCGTGGCCTCCCATGGGCTCGGTGTCGAGCCGGTGAAGGTCGATGAGTTCATGGTTGCAGTGATCGACAAAACGCCCGGCGAGATCCAGCACGAAGGCGATTCCCCCGGTCATTCCCGCGCCGAAGTTGAGCCCCGCCTCGCCCAGCACGGCGACGGCGCCACCGGTCATGTACTCGCAACCGTGATCCCCAAGACCTTCCACGAGGGCAATGGCGCCCGAGTTGCGCACGGCGAACCGCTCTCCCGCCTGACCCGCCGCAAACAGCCGACCGCCCGTGGCGCCGTAGAGACAGGTATTGCCCATGATCACGGCCTGCTCACTGCGGAAGCGGGACTGCGCGGGTGGCCGCAGTACGATGCGCCCGCCCGCCATGCCTTTTCCCACGTAGTCGTTGGCGTCTCCCTCGAGGCGGAGGTGAAGCCCCCCCGCGTTCCAGGCACCGAAGCTCTGGCCCGCGGTGCCGATGAAGCGAACCTCGATCGGGGCGTCCGCCAACCCTTGATTTCCATGAGCGCGGGCGATCTCACCCGACAATCGCGCGCCGATGGAACGGTTGTCGTTGCGGATGCGGTAGGTGAGGCGTCCACCGAGCTTGCCATCGATCAAGGGTCGGGCGTCAGCCACCATCCGCTCGGCGAGCAAGGCCTTGTCCTCCGGGTCGTTGCTGGCGGACAGACAGTAGTGGGGGCTCCCGCGCGGGACGATCCCTTCCGCCACCAGTTGACTGAGATCGAGCCGTGTATGACGGGCGCGTTCTCCTGACAGAGGCCGGAGCAAGTCGGTGTGGCCAATGATCTCGTTGAGCGATCGGAACCCCAGTCGCGCCAAGTGCTCCCGCACGTCCCGAGCGAGGAAGCGGAAGTAGATCATCACCTTCTGCACTGCCCCGGGCTTGAAGTGGCGCGCCCGCAGCACCGGGTGCTGGGTGGCCACACCCGTGGCGCAGTTGTTCAGGTGGCAGATACGCAAATACTTGCAGCCCATGGCCACCATGGGCACGGTGCCGAATCCGAAGCTCTCGGCACCCAGGATGGCGGCCTTGATGACATCCAGTCCGGTCTTGAGTCCTCCGTCGGTCTGCAGACGCACTTTCTCGCGCAAGTTGTGCAGGCGCAGGGTCTGGTGGGTTTCGGCCAGTCCAAGCTCCCACGGACTACCGGCATACTTGACCGAGGTCAGGGGGCTCGCCCCGGTGCCGCCATCGTGACCCGCGATGGTGATCAGATCCGCGTGCGCCTTGGCCACGCCCGCGGCAATGGTCCCGACACCGGCAGAAGACACCAGCTTCACCGACACCAGTACTTTGGGGTTCACCTGCTTGAGGTCGAAGATGAGCTGCGCCAGATCTTCGATGGAGTAGATATCGTGATGGGGCGGAGGTGAGATCAGCGTGGTGCCCGGCTTGCAGTAGCGCAGGCGCGCGATCATCTCGGAACACTTGTGCCCGGGAAGCTGGCCGCCCTCCCCCGGCTTGGCACCCTGGGCGATCTTGATCTGCAGCACCTCCGCATCGACCAGGTATTCGGGAGTCACGCCGAACCGCCCCGACGCCACCTGCTTGATCTTGGAGCGCCGCATCGAGCCCAGCCGCTCGGGATCCTCCCCCCCTTCACCGGAGTTGGAGCGCCCACCGAGCCGGTTCATGGCCTCGGCCAAAGCCGCGTGAGCCTCCGGCGACAACGCGCCCAGAGACATGGCGGCGGTGTCGAAGCGCTTGAGGATCGCCTCTTCGGGCTCGACCTCGTCCAGGGGGATGGGCGCTCGAGCCTGACGCAGGTCTAAAAGGTCGCGCAGTGCGGCGGGTCGACGATTGTCCACCAGGTCTGCGAATACCCGATAGCTCGCCCAGTCGCCGTCATCCACCGCCCGGTGAAGGGCCTGCACCACATCCGGGTTGAAGGCGTGATACTCGCCTCCGTAGACGTACTTGAGCTGCCCGCCCGCCGCCACGGGTCGGTGTGGATTCCAGGCCGCGCTCGCCACCTCTCTTTGACGGCGCTCGAGGGCCGCAAAGTCGTGTCCCTGTACCCGACTCGGGGTTCCGGTGAAGCACAGATCCACGACCTCCCTGTGCAATCCCACGATCTCGAACAGTTGTGCGCCGCGGTAACTGGCGACCGTGGAGATGCCCATCTTGGAGAGGATCTTGTACAGACCCTTGTTGATCCCGCGACGATAGGTCTTGCCAAGCTCCTCCCCGCTGTGCCCGTCCGATTCGCCTCTGCGCACCATCGCCTCCAGGAGCTGGTAGGCGAGGTAAGGATGTACCGCCGTCGCCCCATAGCCGATGAGCACTGCAAACTGATGCGGGTCCCGTGCAGTCGCGGTGTCCACGAGGAGGTTGGCACGGCAGCGCAGACCCTCGGCGATCAACCGGTGGTGCACGGCGCCGGTGGCCAACAGCGCGTGGATCGGCAGCCGGTCCGGCCCGATGTTTCGGTCCGAGAGCTCCAGGATGACCTTGCCCGCGCGCACCGCCTCCACAGCCTGATCGCACACGCAAAGGAGGGCCTGCGCCAGGGACAGTCCCGCCGAGTGACTCAGGTCGATGCGCTGGTGGGGATAGCGACCGTCGGTCTGCTCCAGCAGCCGCCTGTACTTGCTCTCAGAGAGAATGGGGGAGTCCACCACCAGCCTGCGTGCGTGATCGGCCCCCAGCTCGAACGGGTTGCGCTCGGGACCGAAGCAGGTCTCCAACGACATCACGACCTGTTCCCGGATGGGATCGATGGGCGGATTGGTGACCTGGGCGAAGCGTTGGCGGAAGCTGTCGTAGAGGGCTCGGGGGGTGGAGGACAGGACCGGCAGCGGCGTGTCGTCCCCCATGGAGCCGAGCGCCTCCTGACCCGCCTGCGCCAGCACCCGGATGACCTGCTCCCGCTCCTCGCGGCTGACCAGAAACAGCTTCTCGTACACGGTGAGCTTGCCGTCCGCCAGCGGCTCCGTGCACAAGGGATCGTCATCGAAGGCTGAGCCCAACCGCACCACGTGCGTCTTGAGCCAGTGTTTATAAGGATGTGCCCACTTCAAGCGATCATCGATGGCGGGGGGAAGCAGCAGCTCGCCGGTTTCGGTATCTGCGGCCAGCATCTCGCCCGGACGCAGGCGTCCCTTGGCCAACACCTCGTCCGGAGTGTAGTCGTACACGCCGACCTCCGAGGCTAGAGTGATGTGGCGGTCGCGGGTGATGACGTAGCGGGCAGGACGCAGACCATTGCGGTCCATGAGACAGGCGGCGTAGCGGCCGTCCGTGAAGACGATGCCCGCCGGTCCGTCCCATGGCTCCATGTGCATGGAATTGAACTCGTAAAAGGCCCGCAGGTCCGGGTCCATGGTCTCCACGTTCTGCCATGCCGGAGGGATCAGCAGGCGCATGGCGTGGAACAGGTCCAGGCCGCCCATGACCAAGGTCTCCAACATGTTGTCGAGGGCGAAGGAGTCGGAGCCCGTTGCCGACACCGGTGAGCCGGCGTCGTTCATACCCTCCAGACCTGCGCCGCTCAAGAGGTGAGCGCGGGCGGCGGCCCAGTTGCGGTTTCCCTGCAGGGTGTTGATCTCCCCATTGTGGGCCAGCAGGCGAAACGGCTGCGCCAGACGCCACTCGGGCCAGGTGTTCGTGGAAAACCGCTGATGGAAGACACACAGAGAGGTCTCGAGGTCCGGCTCCTGTAGATCCGGGTACAACACCGGAAGATTCTTGGGCAGCACCAGTCCCTTGTAGGAGACCACCCTGCTCGAGAGAGAGGCGACGAAGAAGGCAGGATCACTCGTCTCCAGGTTTCTTTCGGTGAGGCGCCGTGCAAGATACAGCCGGCGCTCGAAGAGGTCCCGTGCCAGCCCGGCGGGGGCGTTGACGAACAGCTGTTCGATACGCGGCAGGGTCTGAACCGCCTCTTCCCCGCAAACGGCGGTATCCAGTGGAACCGGCCGCCAACCGCCGGCGGCGAGGCCCTGATCGGTCAGATGTTGTTCCAGGGTGCGCCGCGCCATGTCGGCCAAGCTCTCGTCCCGGCACAGGAAGAGCGTACCGACCGCAAACAGGGGCGAGAGAGGGAAGCCCGCCTCGGCGGCAAGGCGTCGGAAGAAGGGTTCCGGGAGCTTGAGCAACAGACCGCAGCCGTCGCCCGTCTTGCCGTCCGCGGCGACGGCCCCGCGGTGGGTCAGGCGCTGCAACGAGGAGACCGCCGTCTCGACCAGCCAATGGCTCGGAACACCGTCCCGATGAGCGATGAGGCCGAAGCCGCAGCCGTCCTTCTCGTAATCCGGCTGGTAGAGGTTGGATGGCGGGATTCGCAGCAACCGCACGAAAGCACCCGATTGGCGACAGTGAGCTGCGCTTGGTTTCGAGCTCACCGCAAAGAGGTGGAGAAAGCGACGAGGTCAAGAAAAGCCTAGATTAGGATCAGAGATCCTGCAAACCCGGTATCGCAAGCGGATACAGCGACCGAAGAAACAAAAAGGGGCCGTCGGCCCCTTTCCTTACCCGAAGTCGCTACCCTACTGCTGCGGCTGCGGCTGCGGCTGCGGCTGCGGTTGGCGGTAGTATCCCGGTCCATAACCGGGATAGGCGCCGTAGGGCCCCATGCCGCCAGGCCCCCAGCGTCGCCTCATTTCTTCGTCCGCCCTTTTGCGCATGGCTTCGTACTCGGCCATGATGCGGGTACGCCTCTCCTGCCAGTTTTCCTGGGCGGGAGGGGCGGTTGCAGTCGTCGGTGCACTTGCGGGGATGCCAGACGCAGGGGGCTCCGGCGGGTCCGGGACCTGCGTCGGCTGCTGCCCCGACTGATTCTCGTCGCTCTCGCTGATCACGGCCTTAGCAAAGGCCTCCGCCTCCTCCGGAGTGACCTCCGAAGGCTGCTCCTGCGCCGCTTGCTCGCCCTTCGGCGCACGCCCCTGGGTCTGCGGCGGGACGGCGTCCGGCACCTGCGAGGGTTCCTCGACAGCCGTCTGCTCCTGAGGGGAGCTCGGCCTGTCTTCCAGCGCGGCGGCACCCTGCGCGGGTGCCGGCTCTTGCTCGGCTTGGAGTCCTTCCCGGGCCTCAGGGATCGACTCCGGTTGCGGAGCCGCCGTCGCCTCGGCTGGCTCCACCACCACGCGGGTCGTCCCCTCCACGTCGGCGCCCAATTCTGCCGGAGCCGGCTGCTCCGTCGTCACCTCCACCTGCACCTTTGCGTCGACGGACCCGATTTGTTCACCAGCCACCGTCCCAGCGCCCTCCTCCGACTCCGAGATCGCGTCCGCGCCGGTGCTGGTGCCCGCTTCCTCCACCTCCGTAGGCCGAGGAACCGCGCCCTCCTGGCGATCGTCATCCGAACGCTGCTGGTCGACCGAGCCCAGGTAAAGGACCCCGATGACGATCACGGCACCCCAGAGTACCAGCTTCGGCCACAGACTCAGCCCTTTGCTCGATTCCGATCCCGCCATTTTGGATTCTCCTCTGCGCGTTGATTTTCAGTTGATCGTCAAAACCACGTATGGTCCAGGCCGCTGGCACCTAGTCCAACAGCGCCTTAGTTTCTCTAACAGTCATCACGCCATTGGATCTTCTGCGCCCTTCGCGGCTTCGCGTGAGACTCTCTCTATCTTGCTGCGGAGTCTTGGGAGCGCCTGTACTAGTCCTCTATTGCCAGGGCCGCCAGAAGGCGCTCGACCTTGGAGCTGCATCGCTCGAGGTTGGTCTCGATCTCTTCCAGG
>JAYEJW010000276.1:0-2355 GCA_034716535.1 Pseudomonadota bacterium | reverse complement strand
ACCACCTCAGTTCCGACAATGACCCACTATTTCGCTACCACCGCTGGCAGGCGAATCTCCGTATCCTGGATATTCAGGAGATCAAATCCGTTCCCTACGAGCCCTTATCGCACCCCTTCATCGAGCGATTGATCGGGACCATTCGCCGCGAGTATCTTGACCATGCACTCTTCTGGAACACCTGCGACCTGGAGCGGAAACTGGAAGCATTCCGGCAGTATTACAACGTGCATCGTGTACATACTGCGCTTGACGGCGATACACCCTCAGAATTATCCGGAGAAACCCTCTCGCGCCGCGCTGACCTCTGCCAATTCCGGTGGAAATCCCATTGCCGCGGGCTATACCAGTTGCCCGTAGCAGCCTGAGCAACAATTCGCCATACACAGGCTCCTAGGGGTTGCCGGCGCCGGTCCTGCGATCAGTGAGTTGACCGACGGCCCGGGACGTGCGGGTCTATCGCCCCCCCGCCTCCGCCGCCAGGATTCGCAGCTTGTCCCGCAGCACCTCATAGGAGTAGTGCCGACGTCCGATGGCGTAGTTGTGCTCGACGATTTCGGCAACGCACTCACCGTCGCTCAGGGCATTGCGCGCCTGGCGTACGGTGCGGTGATCGATGAAATTGTCGAAGCCGATGACGCGGAACCCCTGTGGCTCGATGTCGGTGAAATAGATCTCGTAGTGACTCATGACGAGGGGTTTGCGGTAATAGACCGCCTCCAGGAAGGCGTTTCCGAAGCCCTCGATGAGCGAGGGGTAGCTCACCAGGTCGGCGGCGCGATAGAGGTCGGCCAGGGAATAGCGTTTGCGACCCGACGCGTCTCGTCCCCGTTCGTATCCCGAGCGATCGCTTGCGAACACCACTTTCACATCGAGCAGCCCGGCGTATTCTCTCAAATACCTTTCGTACTCCGCCCCCTCGTCGCCGGAGGAATGGGAAATGACCAGGACCGCTTTCTGGTCGAGCCGGCGTACCAGCTCGATGGCGCGTTCGATGCGTTTTCTGGGCACGATCCGCGTCGGCTGCAGGATCAGGTCGGCGTCGGGATCGATGCCGAGTTGCGCCCTGAGATCTCCGGCATAGTCGTCGCTGACGTCCTCCGGGTGGGCGAAGTCCATCACGTTCGGGATCAGGAAGACGCCACAACCTGTGCGCAGTGCCATCTCCCGCGCGGCGTGGGAGTTGATCACCACGTGCCGGATGCAGGGTAAGGTGGGCGGGAATGACATACGAAGGTAGTCACTGGCGCCGGAACGCAGGTAGCGACGGCGCTCCCAGTAGAAGTCGTGGTGGTGGGCGATGGTGGGGGTCTGGTGCTCGGCCAGAAATTCGGTGAGCGCCAGTCCCAGGGGTACGTTCATCGGCAGCGAGAGTGCGTTCTCGACGATCAGCAACTCGATGCCGAAATCGGTGACGAAGCCCTCGAATTGCCTCTTGAGGTGCGTCTTCAACCGGTAGACGGCGGCCGAGGTCGACGAGGACCGGCCGTTGCGCTCGAACAACTCCTGATTGACCGCGGCGATCGCCGGATGGCGGAAGTCCGCCTCGTCCACCAGGCGCGAGCGTTCCCCGGGCCAGTCCGATTCGCCGGCGAAGAAAAGACACCGGTGACCCTCCGCCTCCAGCACGCGCACCCATTTGCGCGTCTCGAGCGAGACGCCGTCGGTACCGGCGAAACGCGTACCGACGAAACCAATACGCAAGTCTCTGCTCATCGCTCTTTCCTGTTCCTCCGCACCGTCACGGCGTTCACTCAACCCCCTCGCGCCTGCACCAGGGCCAACCCGGTCTGGTAGAGCAACAGGCTTGCCACCCAGGCGGAGACCAGACCCAGGGCGAGACTCAGGAGTGTGATCCGCCAACTGCGCGATTCGGCGTGGATGGATGCCACGGTGGCGATGCAGGGGGTATAGAGCAGCACGAAGAGCATGAAGCTCAAGGCCTGCAACGGGCCGATCTGCGCCGCGATCCGGGTGGTCAGATCGCCGCCGCTGTAAATGACCGCCAGGGCGCCGATAATGATCTCCTTGGCGATGAAGCCGAACAACAGGGCGAGTGTCTCACGCCATTCGATCCCCAACGGCGCGAACAGTGGCGCGACGCTCTGACCGAGACGGCCCGCCCAGGTGCCCGCGCCGGCGGGGGGCTGATCCATCGGAAAATGGGTCAGCAGCCAGACCACGACCACGCCGGATACGATCAGGGTGGCCGCGCGATAGAGAAAATCGGGTCTATCCGGAATTCCCAAAAGAAAAACCCTTGTTGTTGGGCCGCCTGGAAGGTTAGCACCCATCTCATCCCGGCGTAGTGTGGTCAGGCGGTGGATTAGTGTGGGCAACCGGCGGGATGTGAGT
>JAYEJW010000275.1:0-2358 GCA_034716535.1 Pseudomonadota bacterium | reverse complement strand
CATCCGTCGACGAACGGCGGATGCAAGCAAATCCGGAATGCTCATTGCGACCAGGGTAGGTGGGAACTCACCGGGTGAGTTCCTTGGGAGTTCGCAGGGCGAACTCCGGGGTCCTTGCCGGGTGAGTTCCTTGGGAGTTCGCAGGGCGAACTCCGGGGTCCTCGTAGGTGTCTGAGATAGCTGATAACCGTAGCGCTATGTCACCGCTGTCTGGCTCCGGCACCAATCGACCCTAAATATCAGTCCCCCTCCGGGGGGAAGGTACCGCAGTGGCGGAGCAGCTGGCGGTAGGGGGGTCTGCGCAGGTGTCTGAGTTTGCCGTCGACCTCAGCCGTTCAACTCGCCGCTGCCTGGCGGCGGTACCAATCGACCGTGGTTTTCACTGCCTCATCGAGCGGCGTGGTTTCGAATGGTCCGAATTCCTGTTGGAATTTGGAGTCGTCGGCAACGAAGTCGTCGGTCCATTGATAGATCAATTCCACGCTCTCCTTGGAAGGCTTGTTGAACGGTGCGGCGACCCGCAGCATCATCTGTGTGATCGTCCCCGTCTTGGCGGGAGAGGGCAAGGCTCTATTCACCGCGGCCAGGAACTCGCCTCCGGTGGGCGCCAGGCCGTGGGGAAGTATCCAGGTTTCGCCGTCGGCGCTATCGGATTCGCCGAGGATGGCGTAGGCGCGACCGATGTCCGGGAGATAGCCCACAGAGTGACGCTTGTCGAGGCTCCCCATCCATTTGATTCCCTTACCGGCTACGCCGGGACCGATAGCGAGAGCAGTAATCGCGGTGTTGTCGCCGTTGGGCCCGAAGTAGTCCGATGCCCGCCCGATGGTGACGCGGACTTTCCCCGAGCTGTGAGCGTTCCGCAGCATCTGGGTCATTTGGGTGCGAACCCGACCCTTTCTCGTGTTGCTCTCTTCGGCAGAGTGTTCAGTTATCAAGGTTGTGGGCCGGGCGTACATGTAGAGATTGTCGACCATGATGAGCCTGGCGTTGGCGCCGGCGACGGCGTCGACGACATTGGTCAGCATGGCAGGGAACTCCTCGACCCACCGGTGATAAGCGGGCTGTGCTGCCATGTAGACAACGGATGCGCCGGCAACGGCTGTGACCGCTCCTGCTGGATCGGCGATGTCTGCCGCGACCTGCTCAACACCTGATGGCACCACGGCGTTGCCTCCGCGGTTGACCGCCCGCACGGAATGGCCTCTGTCGGCCAGGGCGTGCACGATTGCGTTTCCGGCGCCACCGCTTGCTCCGAGTACTACGTGAAGTTCGTTCGTCATGGTGTCTCCTCCTCAGTGTGCGAACATTGTTCGCGGTTTTTGGGAGATCATAAGCGATCAGTGTTCGCAATGTCAAGGGTGTTTGCACTTTCTTGTTGAGTGGGCCACACTGGCCTCATGACGACCCGCCGGGAACGGCTCCGCGCCGCAACAATCGAAGAGATAAAGGAAGCTGCTCTCAGCCAGATCGCCGAGGTTGGTGGACCGGCTCTTTCGTTGCGTGGTGTGGCGCGGGAGATCGAGATGAGCCCGGCGGGTTTGTACCGCTACTACGACGGGCGAGATGCCCTGCTGACCGACCTCATCGTTGACGCCTACAACGCCCTGGCAGATGCGGTGGAAGTGGGTATCGAATCTGGAGGCGAGTCAGCGTCTGAGAGATTCGCCGCAGGAATCCGCGCTTATCGACGGTGGGGCGTTGACAATCCAAACCGCTTCCTATTGATCTTCGGGACACCGATCCCGGGATATGCGGCTCCCGAAGGCGGACCTACGGTTGCGGCCAACCGACGTATGGGAGAGGCTTTCTTCATGGTGGGTGTCGAAGCCTGGAGAGCCGGCCAATTGCATCCGCAGCCGCTCGGCCGGGAGATTACCCAGGCTGAGATGCAGCTATCCAGCGAGATTGACCCGAACCTGCCCGCCGAGCTGATCCCTTCGATGCTCGGCAGCTGGGCTCACTTCCATGGCCTGGTGAATCTCGAGGTGCTGAATCAGTGGCACTGGCTATACGGGACTCACACTGAGGAATTCTTCGAGGGTGAGATCCAGGCGATTCTCCGTGCGATGGGTATGAGCGGCTGACACCGCTGTCGTCGGGCCGATTATGCCGTCGTTACAGTGGCCGCTCTTCTGCGGGTGGCATGCGGCATGGCTCAACAAGACAAGGTGTGGAAGGTGGGCTTCTTCGACGGGGTCCGCGATGTGTCTCCGCTGCTGCTCGCCGTCATCCCTTTCGGGTTGGTGTTGGGGGTGACCGCGGCTGCCTCGGTGGTGGGCGGCGGACTCGGGATAGCCACGTCGTTCATCATCTTTGCGGGTGCCGCCCAACTGGCGACCGTGCAACTTCTCGATG
>JAYEJW010000274.1:0-2360 GCA_034716535.1 Pseudomonadota bacterium | reverse complement strand
CCCGATGTGCCGCTCGAGAATCCCTGGGCAGACACGCACCCCGTGCGGGTCGCGCAGCTGCTCGAGCACAGCTCGGGCCTGCTCGACATCACGCGCGAGGAGTTTGATCACAACACGCCTTTCCCCACCCTGGAGGCCGCCTTCGCCTGGCGTCCGCGGGCGCGCGTGGCGCAGTGGCCGCCGGGTCTGCACCCAGTGTACTCCAATGCCAACGCCGGACTGGCCGGTCTGGTCATCGAGCGCGTGAGCGGACAAGACTACCAGTGCTTCATCACCGAGCGGCTGCTGCGGCCCCTGGGGATGCGATCGGCGGGTCTTTCCGACGATGCGGCTACGCGCAGGCGACTCGCCACCGGCTACGACACCGACGGCAAGACCCCGATCCCGTACTGGCACATGATCTTTGCGCCGCTCGGCGCGATCAACGCCACGCCGCGCGAGATGGGCGCGTTGCTGGAGCTGTTTCTGCGTCGCGGGATGGTCGGACACGAGCGATTGCTCGAGGCGGCCTCTATCGCGCGCATGGAACGACCCGCCACAACCCTGGGTGCCCGACACGGCCTTACCTACGGGTACGGGCCGGGACTGGACCAATCTTTGCATAAGGGTTTCAGGTGGTACGGACACGGTGGCGACGGCGATGGTTATTTGTCCCACTTCGGTTACAACCGTGAGGCCGGTGCGGGGTACTTCCTGACCATCAACGCCTTCAAGCATGGCGCCCTTCACGCCATGCGGGACCGGGTGCAGGATCATCTCACCTACGCCTTGTCACCGCCGCGACCGCCCCCTTCGAGCATCGACCCCGATACACTGAGACAGCTCACCGGAACCTATGTGGCGGTCACCCGTCGTTTTGCGTGGCAGGCCCCGGATCGACTGGACGAGGATCGGTTGCAGGTCGTGTTGGAGGACAGTGCACTGTACACGCGCTCCTCGAACGGCCGACGCTTGTTGATCCCGGCCGGTGCGCATCGCTTCCGGCGCGCGGGACAGCCCCTGGCTACCATCGCGATCGCTGCGCAGGACGGTGAATTCTACTTGCAGGCCGAATTTGGGAACTATCGGCGGGTAGGGGAGATGCCGTGAATAACGGATCGCCAGACGCTTTCGCCGCACAATTGAGCTGGCCCGAGGTGCAGCGCCGCGTCAAGGTCGGTGCCGTTGCTGTGCGGCTGGTCGGCGCAGCTTCTGGTGTATGGGGCGCGCCGACACTCGCCAGCGAAGAGAAGCGGCACCGTCTGCTCGCTGCCATGGTTGATGATCTGTTTGCCGCTGTCGAGGCGTTGCAGAGAGAACAGTTTGCTCAGGAATAGCCATGTTCTAATCACTTGGAACGGGCATTTCGTCCCTAAAAAGTAGCCGCTAAGCCGACTCTCAGGCAGTATTTCGAGGAAAGCATGCTGTTTGCTCATAGCGTTGCGTGGGTCCGACCCCAGATATGGATCAATAAGCACGGTGGTTCGCACACAACCCGCATACCCAGGGCGTTGTGGGTCTGGTAGATTACACCCCAGCATAACGAGCAGCAGGGCAGATTATGACCACCGAGCAGGACCTCATCGACCAGCTAACCGCGACGGGGGACTACAAGGTAATCCGCCGCCTTAAGCCCGTCGAACAGTACCACGACGACACAGGTGCTCAAAAGCAGCTTGGGCTCTACCTCGACACCGAGGCCACCGGCCTGAACCCGGACAGGGACAAGGTCATTGAGCTGGCCATGGTCCCCTTTGAGTACGATGCCGAGGGGCGCATTTATCGCCTCCTCCCGGCCTACAACGCCCTCCAGGATCCCGGTATTCCCATCCCGGCCTTTATCACTCGCATCACGGGCATAACGGAAGAAATGGTGGCTGGGCAGGCCATTGACCTGGACCAGGTCGCACACCTGCTTTCCGGGGCGTCCCTGGTCATTGCCCACAACGCCCGCTTCGATCGGCCCTTCGTCGAGTCGCTCCATGCGGGGTTTGAGGCGGTCTCCTGGGCCTGCTCAATCGCCGACGTCAACTGGAACGAGGAAGGGTTCGAGGGGGTAAAACTGGAGTACCTGGGCTACAAGTACGGGTTCTTCTATGAGGGGCACCGGGCTACCATCGATTGCCTGGCCGGGATCGAACTCTTGAGCCAGCGGCTGCCCCGTGGTGAACGGGTCCTGAAACGTCTGCTGGACAATGCCGGTCGGACTGACGTCCGACTCTGGGCGGATCGTGCGCCTTTTACGAAAAAGGACGAGCTCAAGCAGCGGGGCTATCGCTGGTCACCGGGTGGGGAGGGGATTCGTAAGGCATGGTACAGGGACCTGCCCGAGGACCAGGTCGATGCCGAGATGCTGTACCTCAACCAGGCGGTCTACCCAC
>JAYEJW010000273.1:0-2360 GCA_034716535.1 Pseudomonadota bacterium | reverse complement strand
TTGTTGGAGTGCAGGTCAATCCCACCGTATAGTTTCATTGCAGGCTCCTCCGTTCAGGTCGCTGTTCATTCCACCTTCACTATGAACTTACGACCTGGCTGAGGAGTCAGCTAGATGCTTATCAGGTTAGAAATCCCGCCCCCGGCTACCCCATTGGCGTGCGCCTTCTTATCCGACGATCAGCAGCGCCACGTAGGGAACGACATTGAACATCAGAAAGAAGACCTTGAACAACCCGAGGAACGCGTAAAAGACCGCATTGAAGGTTTCTCGGGGAATAGGAAACCATTTGCTTTGCGTGCGGTACACCAAATCGGGGGCGAACATGAACATTGTCGTCCAGAGGAGCAACAGGGCTCCGTTTATGATGGTACACCACATAAAAAATGCTGTTAGTGTTTGAATATCCATGATGTTCCTCGTTTACAACACTCGAAAGCGGGCCACCCTATGGCGTTGCGGTTCGTCCCTCGTGCCAGCCTATGGCCTTGTGGTCAAGGCAAACGGAAGAATCTTTCCGCCCTCCTAACCTATCAGCGTAGACCAGTTGCGTTGTTGCTATACGGCTAGACCTCATATCCATCTAGCCAAACCCCCCGGTGCAGTGCCCCCTGGCGGAGCCTTACGTCGAGCCAACGCTGTTTGGCGGTCGAGTCAGTCGGGGCTCCGGAGCCCGATTGCAGCGCCGAGCCAAATCAGGGCGGACACCAGTGCCGCTGCCGGAACGAGCAGTAACGCCTGGCTCAACGTCGTCTTGTCTGCAAGCCACCCGATCAGCGGTGGTGACGGGACGTTGCCCAGCAGGTGGATGACGAGAATGCTGGCGGCCATCGCCTTCGCGCGGTCGTTCGCGCTGACCGCGTTGATGATTGCGGAATTCACCGGCCCGGTCGGCATGAACACAAGAAACTCGGCTAGCACCATGGCTGTGAGATAGATGGGGGGCGACTGTGCTGCCAACGCAAGCCAGAGCAGGGGCACTGCAAGCACCATGGCGACGCCGCATACCCAGAGATTGGCCTTTTGGACGCGTTGGTTCAAGCGATCCGCCAACCAGCCCCCGCCAGTGTGCCCAGTAACCCCGTGAGGGCGAAAGAGGCCCCAAATCCAGCAGTGGCCTCCCGGACGGACATGCCCCGGGCCTTCTCCAGGAAGTCCGGCATCCAGAACGCGAGCGCGCCGATGGCGAAGGTATATGCGGCGTATCCGAGCGCGGAGAAGGTGAATGCGGGATTCTTAAAGAGACGAAAATAGGCGCCGACGGAAGAGCTTTTCTGCACGGCGGCTTCAGGCGACCGCGGGTTGTCACGACGTCTGTCACGATCAGTCCGACGGGGCGGGTCCTTTAGAAACCAGACCAACGCTGCCAGGGCGAGCCCCGGTGCGCCGGCCGTGAAAAACGCGGCTCGCCATCCATACCGTTGCTCGATCAGACCACCGAGGGCAAACCCGAGCGCTGCGCCCACGGGAATTGCCGCATAGAAAATCGAAAACACCCGGCCACGTTGGGACTTGGGGAATGCGTCAGAGAGCAGTGCGGGCGCCGCTGTGCCATAGGCCGCCTCGCCCACGCCGACTAGAGAGCGCGCAACGAGCAAAACCGCGAAGCCCCCTGCCAGAGCTCCTGCCGCCGTCGCGATAGCCCAGATGGCTACGCCCGCCGCAATCAGTCGCGGCCGAGAGCGCCGATCGGCCAGGGAGCCGAACAGCGGTGAGGACAGTAGGTAGACGATCACGAACCCCGAAGCCAACCAACCGGCTTGCTCCCCGGATAGACCGAGCCCGCCCGGAGCCGGCGTGGTCAGTTGGTTGACCAGCGAGGCGACCATGTAGCGATCAAGATAGTTGAGCAGGGCAACGCCGGTTAGCACGACCAACGCGAATCGAGCGGAGCTGCGCCAATGGCCCTTTTCCCGTTCCGGCATGGACAAACGCATGCTTAACTCCCGATTCCTGATCTCGATCGGAGTGTCTTGCACAAGCAGCGGCGAGCCGCCTTGTCTGCGCGAGCGCTATGCATCCGGTTCTGACATGACCCGCGCGTCTTCTTGTATTCTGCTCGTCGCCTCGAAACAAGCTATCTGCGTTTGCGAGAACGCCCGATCAGGTCCGTGCTGATGACCGGTTCTTTCATGTACTTTCCGAATAGACGCGTACAGCGCTGCATGCTCTCAGACCACTGTGTTCCGCAGAGGTTGGAAACCATCGTGGAATCATCTTTCATGCGATTGATAGTAGCCTCATCGTCATCATGCACAGGCGTTCGGAGTGTCGCCGTGCTCAGGATGCGAAACGGGACGTCCCAGTCCCCCTTTCGCCTTCCGCTCGGCGACAGCCTTTATGCCCCGGTTCGCCCCGCT
>JAYEJW010000272.1:0-11793 GCA_034716535.1 Pseudomonadota bacterium | reverse complement strand
TGTACATCGCCGAGACCTTACGTGAGCGCCGCAGGGGTAATCCCGCTCCGGTTCTGCCAGCTACCGCCGGATAAAAGTGCACTATGTCTTTGGGGGCAGATCGACACCGGGGTCTGAACGCTTACTAGGGAGGGTGGTCAACGCGCGGCTCTGGGCGCATCTTTTTTTTGGTCGAGGACCTTTTTTGCGGCGGCGTTGCGGTGAGGCGGGATCGTTCTCGGGCACGCGAAGCGAGGGCCCATCGATACGGATGGTGATGCAGTGATGCTGGAGGCGGTCGAGCAGCGCGTCGACCGACGGCTTGCGCTCGAACAGCTCGTACCAGTCCGGGTTGCCGAGCAACGGCCGTCAGTGTGGTGAGTTCGTCGGGAGAGGAATCGATCCGTCAGCCAAACGCAACGTCGTGAAACCTCGGTGGGTTCGTTTTGGTGAGCACAGGCGGGTCAATTTCTGTGAGCGTCAAGGGTAACAACGGTTGGTTGATTGTTGAGAAGGCCGCCGCTATTGTCACCCAGCTGTTCCGGGGAAACCGAAGAGGAACGTTCGGCGTCAGAGAGACTCCGCTGCGGACCGACAAGGCATCAAGCGGTAGGGCGGCAATCCGTTGCCGCCGCTGCCCAAACCCGAGAGTTCTGATGCCCGCATAGGAATACCGACCTACGGAGAAAGCTCGTCAGCCGGACACTTGTGCGGTGCACACAAGAGTTGACTCATCTTCAAACACTTCGCGGCCGCAAGGTTTCTGGCGTACGACGATGACCTACATGCTCCTGAAGTTCGCACATTTGCTCGGGGCCATACTTATCGGAGCCGGCCTGATCGGCGTGTGGATGTCCGATCTTAGATCACGACAGCTTCGTGAGCTCAATGCGTTTTCAGAGGCCGTTCGGAATATCGCAGTGTTCTACGATGGGGTAGTCGTACCGGGTGCGTTGCTTCTCCTTGCATCCGGTACCTGGATGATCCTGGAGTTCTACGGCGGCTGGGGCTTCGTGAGGATTCCGTGGTTGCTCGGCATGGTGGTGCTCTTCGCCTTTGAGTTTGTTGAGGGGAACACCGTAACGCGCCTGTACTTCATGCGTCTGCGCAGAGTCACGAGAGATGCGCTGCAGAAAGGCGCGATTACCCCGGAGCTTGAGAAAGCCCGGGGAGAAGGTATTCCTACGTTTACTCACTTTCTCGATCTGCCCGTTCTGTTCCTAATCGTGGCGCTTGGCGCGGTCAGACCCTCGGATTGGACATTGTTCCTTGTCGGAGCCGCCGTCGCCCTTGTCGTGGCGGCGGCACTGACTCTGTATATCCCGAGACTGTATCCATGGGGAGGCGAGCTGAGAACTCGCTAGGGAAACTTTTTCGACACGGAAACTAGACCGCGCCCCAGGCTGGTACTTCTTCGGGAATGTCCAAGACGCTAACGTCCGGCGGTGTATTCGACGATGGCGGGCCGAATCGCCTGACGGGGTTTTTAATCGTGAAAGCCAACAGCATAGATGCTGCTAATGAAATGGCTAAATGATGTTCGCACCTTGAGATCGGGACAATTGAAGTCTTAGAAACGCACAACACCGGTTGGGAAAATCGCCCGATTCTTTCGATGGTCGAGGCTCCCTCCCTCGGATCTAAGGCACGGGCTTCCGCTCCGAGAGACCGTTAAGCTCCCACAGGACATCCAGCTCCTTACGCATCTTCGCAACCTTGTCCTCCAGGGCCGCAATGCGATCATCGCGCGGGTCTGCGTGGCTGGAAACGGGCTGCGCGGCGGGCAGTTCCTGTTCGATGTCGCCACACAGCAGGTGACCGAAGCGCTCCTCGCGCTTACCGGGTAGACGCGGCAGAAGAGTTACCAGAGGTTGCTCCCGCTCCTCCAAACCAAGCAAGGTCTCTTCAACAGCATCCAGGTCCGCGAATTCCGCCATACGGCCGGCGTTGGTCCGGACCTCGCCCACCGTCTGCGGGCCACGGAGCATAAGGGCACAGATCAAGGCCTGCTCCGGCCGGTTCAGATGGTAATTGGAGGCCATCTTGTGCTCGTAGCGCTCGGCGCGACCTGCGAAGCTTGCGTGGACGAGACCGCGGTCGCGCAGCTGGTTCACCGTGTGGCCCACCTCGCCGACGGAAAGGCTCATCACGGGGTTGCGGCTGGTCTTTTGGTTGCACGCCTGGGTGAGGGCGTTGAGAGTGAGCGGGTAGACATCGGGGGTGGTGCGCTGCTTCTCCATCAGGCAGCCAAGCACCCTTGCCTCCACCGGTGTCAACGCGGGCGGCTGCGGGCCGGACGACTGGTCTGGATCAATCTCTTCGGGCATCGGAGTAGGGAATCTCGTCAAGTTGGGAGAGGTGCCGAATATTACCGCGTTTCTCGGCTCGCCAAGGCAGGAAGAGGGGGTTACGCGCCGCCTGTACGAAGCCGATCCTCTGCGATCCGTCAGAAGGCGGGTCCCCGATCGGTGTCAAAGTCCGCGAGAGGAGGGTCCGGCATGGAGCGGATGCGCTGTGCCTACCGGTCTTTTAGGTGGAGATCAGCTTCTGTGCCCAATCGAGGATGGCCCTGACCCGGTCATTCAGTAACGGTTGCGCCTCTTCGAACCTGACCCAGCGGTACTCATGGTGTTCGGGCACGCCGAGCTCCGGGCTGACTTGTAAGGACACCTCGCCGTTTCGCGATTCGGCCAGGTAGTAGCGCGCCACCTTGCCCTTTCCGTAGGGCGGTGTTTCGAGGAAAGCCTCGCCCCAGCGGAACACCAGGTCCTTGAGGCCTGTCTCTTCCGCGACCTCCCGGCGGGCGGTATCCATCGGATCCTCACCGGGCTCCATCTCGCCCTTCGGAAAGTCCCAGTAGCCGTAGCAGCGCAGGAGCAGGTAGCAAAAGCCTCCGTCGAGCCGGCGCACGATGACGATACCTGCCGATCGCTTAGTCACGTTCATGCCGAAGTCCTCGTGTCGAGCCGGGATACTCGCTCAAAGGTACCAGGGCTTGCAACGAAATCCTTTGCGCAAGAGCGACAGGTCGGGCTGTGATCGGTGGGGGCGAAATGATTGAAGGTTCTGACCGGTCTTAATCGTTCGGAAGATCCACTCTGATGGAGAATTCGACATCATGAGGTTTTTCAACTGGCGCCTTGGCTTCCCACTGGCGCTCCTTGCCGCGTTGGTGGCCGCCACCGCCTTCAGTGCAGACGACAACGGTTTCGACCTCAGCGGGAGCCTCGTGCCGGCGTCGGAGATCCATCTCGGTGGCCCACCCCGTGACGGGATTCCCTCCATCGACAAACCGCGCTTCGTCGGCGCTCGGGACGCGGACTTCCTGGAAGGCGAGGACGCGGTCCTGGGCCTGGTGCGCAACGGCGTAGTCAAGGCCTACCCCATCCCCATCATGAACTGGCACGAGATCGTCAACGACCGGGTCGGGGGCGAGCGCGTCGCCGTGACTTATTGCCCGCTGTGCGGGACCGGTGTGGCGTTCGCGTCACGTGCCAAGGGCAGGGCCTTGACCTTCGGTGTCTCCGGGCTGCTGTACAACAGCGATGTGCTGCTCTACGACCGGGAGACGGAGTCCTTGTGGAGCCAGCTGTTGGCCAAGGCGGTGGCGGGACCCATGAAAGGCCGTCGTCTCGATGTCCTGCCGCTTACTCACACCACTTGGCGCGCCTGGCGGCGGGAGCATCCCGACACGCTGGTGCTGTCCACCGACACGGGTTACCGCAGGGATTACCGCCGCGATCCCTACGGCGACTACGAGAAGGAACGCGGGCTCTATTTCCCGGTCAGCGCCCAGTCCCGCCACTATCACCCCAAGGAGCGGGTGCTGGGGCTGGAGGTGAACGGTCGCTTCAAGGCCTACCCCTTCGCCGAGCTGTCGCGCACCGGGAGCGAGGAGCTCAAAGACCGGTTCAATGGTGAGGAGTTGCTCATCCGTTTCGACTGGGCCAATGAGAGCGCACGGGCCTACGATGCATCCGGAAGGCAGCTACCAGCGGTCACCAGCTTCTGGTTTGCCTGGTATGCGTTCCATCCGGATACCGAGGTGTATCGAGCGAAGCGCTCGTAGCCTGGACGATTTTTACGCCTGCCGTTGATCGGCGCACCGTTCCCTCCCTACCGCACGGTGAGGGTGCGCAGCCACTTGTGGGCCTCCATGACAACGAGGATCGAAAGAGCGATCAGGAGCAGTTGAAACCAGTGCTCCAGCGAGACGGGCTGAACACCCAGCACGTCTCTGATCCAAGGCGTATACATGGCACCGATGTGCACTGCCTGCGCGATCAGCGTTCCGAACAGAAGCAGCGGGTTTCGCATGGGATTATGGCGGAACGCCGAGCGGGTTTCCGAACGGCTGTTGAATACCTGCACGTTCTCGAACAGGACCATCAGCAGCAAGGTTCCGTTGCGCGCTTCCTCGAGGCTGTATCCCAGGATCAGCAGCCATTGGAAGAGCGAGAAGGCCAGTGCACCGATGACCATTGCGGAGATGACGACGCGCTCGACCATGAGGCGGTTGAAGATGGGCTCTCGGGGAGGCCGCGGCGGGTGCTTCAGCTCGTCGCCCTCCGCAGGCTCGAAGGCCAGAGCGACGTCCTGGATGCCGTTGGTGACCAGGTTAAGCCACAGGAGCTGAACAGCCAGCAGCGGAATGGGTAGCCCGGCGATCACGGAGAGCGCGAACAGCACGATCTCCGCGGCCCCGGTGGATATGAGCAGGAAGATCACCTTGCGAACGTTCGCGTAGGCGACGCGACCCTCCTCGATGCCCGCGACGATGGAGGCGAAGTTGTCGTCCGTCAGGATCAGGTCCGCGGTCTCGCGCGCCAGGTCCGTTCCACTCTTGCCCATCGCCACACCGACGTGGGCCCCGCGCAGGGCCGGCGCGTCGTTGGCCCCGTCCCCGGTCATAGCGACGAATTGCCCGTTGGACTGCAGGTACTCGAGGATTTCCTGCTTCTGCTGCGGCTCGACGCGGGCGAACACCCGTGACGCGAGCACTCGCTCGGCAGGGTTCGCAGCCTTGCGCAGCTCGGCGCCTGTCACGACCTGCGATGGATCCTGCGCGAGTCCCAATTCGCGGGACAGGGCGAGCGCCGTGGCGGGGTGATCGCCGGAGATCATCGCCACCTTGACGCCCGCATCGGCGCAGGCTGCCACGGCCGGTGCCGCCTCCGGGCGCAGCGGGTCGATCATTCCGACCAGGCCGAGTAGCGTGAGGTCGAGCAGGTGCTCCTCGGAGAAAACGGCCCCGTCGGGAAGGAACACGGGGCCGGACGCCAGCGCCAGCACGCGGAAGCCGGCCTCCGCCAGGTTCTGCGCTTGGCGTAGAATGAGAGCGGGCTCCAGGGGCCGGTCCCCGCCGACGGTGGCCATGCATCCACACAGCGGCAGCAGTCGCTCGAGCGCCCCCTTCACAAAGATCCAGGTATCGTCACCGCACTGGTTCAGACTGGCGGACAACAGGCGCTCGGATTCGAAGGGGATCGAGTCGAGTTCTTGGCACCGGTTGCAGGCCTCCCCACGGGTGGTCCCCTGCTTGTGGGCCATCACGAGGAGTGCCACGTCCACCGCATCCCCATGCTGCGTCCAGACGCCGGACTTGAGACCGAGAAAGCCCTCGTTGCTCAGCACTGCCGCCAGGCAGAGTCGTTCGTAGGTTGCCTCTTCCTGTGCCGTCGGGCTGCCCCCCGGGGTGATGACCGTACCCTCCGGCACCACGCCCTCGCCGGTGATCTCCCAGGGTGCGAGGTCCGGCAGTGCGACACGGCAGGCTGTGAGTTGGTTGACCGTCAGGGTGCCGGTCTTGTCCGAGGCGATGTAGGTGCACGAGCCGAGGGCCTCCACCGCGATCAGCTTGCGCACGATGACATTGCGCCGGGCCATCCGACGCATCCCAATGGCCAGCGCGACGGTGAGCGCCACGGGCAGGCCCTCCGGGATCGCCGATACCGCGAGCGCCACGGCCTGGAGAAAGACGTGGGCCACGGGCTCGCCCTTGACCATCGACACCGCCGCGAGCAACAGGACCGCGATGCCCACAAGGACGGCCACGGCGACGGTAAAGCGCTCCATGCGCAGCAGCAGGGGCGGCTTTGTCGGGGGACGGCCGATCACGGCGGTCGCGATCTTCCCGATCTCCGTAGCCAGGCCGGTTGCCGTGGCGATTCCCCGGCCGCGACCGCGCGAGACCAGCGTACCCGCGTACACCATGTTGACCCGCTCCGCGAGCGGGGTCTCAGGGTCCAAGCTGGCGTGCGCCAGCTTGTGCGCGGCCAGAGACTCGCCTGTCAGGATCGACTCGTCGACCTCGAGGTCATGGCTGTTGACGAGACGGAGGTCGACGGGGACCTTGTCTCCTGGCTCCAGTAGGACCAGGTCGCCAGGAACAAGCTCTGCGGCGTCGACCTCGTAGGCTTCCCCCTGGCGGAGTACATTCGCCCGTGTCGGTACGAATTCCTGTAGCGCCGTCGCGGCCTTCTGGGCGGAGTACTCTTGTGCGGTGCCGATCACCGCGTTGAGCAGCAGCACCGCGAAGATGAACACGGCGTCCGAGTGCTCTCCGATCAGGGCGGAGACCAGGGCAGCGGCAAGCAGGATGTAGATCAGCGGACTTAAGAACTGGTGCAGAAAGACGACGGCTAGACGGTCCGCCTTGGCCCTCGGTAGGGCGTTAGGGCCATAGTGCTGGAGCCGCTTGGCGGCCTCCGAGACCGGCAGCCCGTGGGGTGAGCTCTCGAGTGTTGTGAAAAGATCTTCCGGAGGGACCGCGTGAGGGACGTGGCGTTGATCCATGAGACTTCCACCGATCGTAGCCATACTGAGGATGCCTAACCGTCTGCTCTGCGAACGGGGATTTCGAGAATACTGAAGAAGAAGGCGCTGAGGACGATCTGCAGACCGGCAATCAAGGCTGTGAAGGCAGCTATCGCTATACGCATCGTCTCCTTCGGATCCAGCTCTCCGAAAGAGGATTCCCCCCATTCACATAAAGCATAGACGGAAAAGCCGATTCCAAGAGTGTCGATTTCACAACCATCTCGCGAGCAAGGCAGCAAGCCCGTGTGGACACAGAGGATACGGGTCGAAGAATATCGCCGTGCCGTTGCTTCCTCAAGGTCACCGACGTGTCTGGGGCATGCTGGCTGTGCCGGCTGGGGTCTCGGGCGTCGGACTCGATTCCTTAGCAAAACACTTGGTCTATAATTTCCTTATTGGTCGTAGACGGCCTCACTTCGTGAGCGTTAGTGTTTCGGAGGTGCACCATGAGTCATACGGTGAATGCATTCTATGGGGCGCCGACCACCATCGCACGGATCAGGGATATCCCGTTCGATCGGCCCTGGCGATGGTTGGCTGCAGGATGGAGCGACCTGCGTAGAGCCCCGGCCGCCAGCCTAGGGTACGGCGCGTTCTTCGTCATTGTCAGCTATCTTCTGGTCATCAGTCTGGTCATGACCGGAACCTACTATCTGCTGCTTCCCATGGCCGCGGGATTCTTCCTCGTCGCGCCCTTCCTGGGAATCGGCCTTTATCAGATCAGCAGAAGCCTGGAGCAGGGCGACACACCCAGTATCTCCCAGGCCTTCGGTGCCTGGTTTGTCCACCGCTTTCACGTGGCGACCATGGGTGCCGTGCTCGTCGTGATCTTTATGGCCTGGATCATGCTGGCCAACCTGTTGTTCGTCTTTCTGTTTTCAGGCATTACTCCGACCTGGGAGAATTTTCTGCCGGCGATCTTCTCCGCGCAGAACATTCCCCTTCTCCTGTTGGGCACGGGGGCCGGCGCCATGATTGCCGCTTTTGTCTTCTCGATCGCTGCGATCTCCATACCCATGCTGCTCGACCGTGATATCGATGTCTTCAGCGCCATCCACACCAGCATGGCTGCCGTCCGCTACAACATGGCGCCCATGGCGTTGTGGGCGGTGCTCATTGTCCTGATCGTCGGTGCGGGCATGATGACCCTGTTTGTCGGACTCGTCCTGGGGCTTCCGATCCTGGGCCATGCAACCTGGCATGCCTATCGCGACTTGGTTGAGCGCTAAGCGCCGATCAACGCCTTCCTCGCATTCTGAGCGAGGCATCCGGAAAGTGCGGTTTCCGGATGCCTTCGTTCTCGGCGACTTGGCGTGATTGAGGATGGCGCCGAATCTCTGCACCGAGGAACAGCCGAGCTAGTCGGCATATTCTTGACCCGATTCGGAGAGGGACTGTTCGAGACTTGTGTAGACGGCGGCAGGTCTAACGGGCGCCCTCCGTAACGCGCTGGTCCGACCGGAACACAGATTTCCGGGTAACATGAGATCACTGGTCTGCGTCGACCGCGTCAGCGGGCCTTCAGACCACCAACCCCTACAAGAGCCTAAGACGCGCGTCGGTGCCCCTTAAGACTCGGATCTTTCTCGTCATTCTCGTCCTTGGCGCGTACTCCCAGATCGTGCAGGCGGTGCTGATCCGGGAGGGTTTGGTTGTCTTTTACGGCAACGAGGTGAGCCTGGGGGCCTTCTATGCGAGCTGGCTGTTCTGGCTCGCCGTAGGCTCGGTGGCGGTGGTGCGTTCGAGCCATCGGCACTGGGTTCTTGATGCTCTGGCGAGCGTGAGACGTCTCCTCTTGTGGCTTCCGGGGCTGTTGCTGCTGCAGGTGTCGAGTTTGCGTATGGTGAGGATGTTCCTCGACGTCTCCTCCAGCGAATTCGTTCCCCTCGGCGACCTGTTTCTGTCCCTCTTTCTTGTCACGATCCCGAGCGCTCTCCTGCTGGGTGTCGCCTTCCCTCTCGCCTGCAAGGCGCTGCGCGAGCAGGTCGGCCACCAGAGCGGCGACGGTGGCACCGGTGTCGCGGTGTCCGTCGTCTCGCGGCTTTACGTGGCGGACGCACTGGGGGCGTTGGGCGGGGGCGTGTTTTTTACCTTTGTACTCATCCAATGGTTTGGTCTGGTGCAGACCCTGGGCCTTCTTACGCTGTTGCTCGGCCTGAGCGCCTGGTCCCTGCGCGGCGGACCCGTTTCACGCGGGTGGGGCGCTTTGATCCTGGGCGCCGCGGGACTGGCGGTGGCCGTCACGCCGGTGGCGTCCTGGATGGAGATCGAGCTCGAGAAGCTGCGTTTCGCCACGCTCCAGCCAGGGCTTGAGCTGCTGGACACGGTGGAGACCCGCTATGGTCACGTGGCGGTCGCCCGGTTGGGGGAGCAGATCTCGGTCGTGGGGGACGGACAGATCCGGGACAGCTTTCCGCTTCCCAGGGAGGTCGAGCGGGAGGCAGCCTACTTCTATTCCCAGGCGGCAGGCGCGAAACGGGTTCTGCTCTTCGGAGGATTCCCGGGCGGGCTCCCCGCGGAGTTTCTGCGCTATCCCGTGGAGCACGTCCATGTGGTGGAGGAGGACCGCCGCGCCTTCGAGCGGGTGCGGCCGTTCCTGACCCCGGAGAGCACGGCGGCGTTTGAAGACCCACGCCTCGGGTTGCATTTCCAGGACGGAAGGCGTTTCGTCAACCGCCTGTCGCCGGACGCACGTTATGACCTGGTGCTGGTGCTCAACGCCTCCCCGTCCAGCGCCTACAGCAACCGCTATTTCACCCGCGATTTCTACGCACAGGTCGCAGCCCACCTCGCTCCGGACGGTGTCTTCTGCACACAGGTCAGCGGTGCATCCAACTTCCTGGGACGAACGGTCGGGAGCTATACGGGCTCCATTTACCGGACCCTCCAGGAGATCTTCCCCCACATAGCCATCGCCCCGGGTGACGTCCAGGTTTTCTGTGCGTCTCCCTCTCCCGACCAGGTGACCGAGGAGCCGTACGAGTTGGAGCGGCGCTATCTGGCGACACCACTGGAAGAGCATCGCTTCCCCGCCGCGTCCTTTTATGCACTGTTGCCGACCGAGAACATTGCCTATGTGCGAGACCGGTTCGTGCAGGCGAAGGCGGAGGTTAACAGGGACGAGCGGCCGGTCACCTACTACCTGAACATGGTGCTGTGGGGCAAGTTCAGCGCCTCCGCCTTCGTCGACTGGTTGGAACGCATGCGCGGTATGGGGGCTTGGCCCTATCTGCTGCCGCCGATCTTATTTGTGCTCTTGTGGCTGCTGCGCGCGGGGATGGAAGGGTTTCGCCGACCCGCCCTGCAGCGCCGGAGTGCCACGTTCGTGCTGGTTGTTCTCGGGCTCATCGCTATGGCTGCGCAGTTGGTACTGCTCTTCAGCTATCAATCCCATGTAGGCTTCATGTTCGAGCGGGTCGCCCTTCTCAACGGCCTGTTCATGACCGGCCTTGCCTTGGGCGCCGGCGTCGGGCGTTGGCTGGCGAGAGGTACACGTCCGGTAGCGGCGCTGGCCCTGGTGATGGTTTTGGTCACGGCCGGACTGCTGATCCTGCCGGGGGCGCTGTCCGCCCTGGGGACGGAGACATCGGTTTGGCAGGAAACGGGTTACCTGTCTCTGGCCCTTACGGTTGGGCTGCTGACGGGCACGGGGTTTCCCCTCGGCGTCCGGCTTGCGCACCAGGATCTGGGCGAGATCGTGCAGAGTGGCGGTATCACCCAGGCCGCGGATAACCTGGGCGGTGCCCTCGGCGGCCTGATAACCGGCGCGCTGATGGTGCCGCTTCTGGGTGTTGCCACTGCTTGCGGTGTTCTGGCGGTCTTGGCGCTCGTTTCCCTGGTCCCTTTGTTGTTTGCGCGCTTGGCGCCGGAATCGATTGCCGGGTTGAACGAGCGGGGATTTCAATCCTTTCCCTGGCTGGGTCTTGGTTGGCTTCTGCTATTTGCTGTGTCGCTGGTCTACGGCTGGCACCTGTTGGAGCGGGGCGCGGAGCCGGGACCGCGTGTACAGTTCGACGAAAGCCGATTGGCGGAAGTGAGCGGCTCGGCGCGTTTTGAGCTGGCGGAGGCGCCGTTTGCTCATTACCAGGGGTTTGCCGCGGGAGCGCAGGAAGCGGAGACAGCAGCCTTGGCCACCATGGCGGCAGCGCCGGAGGTGAAGGGCTTCGCCGGCCCGATCAACCTGCTGCTGGCGGTGGACAGGGGAGGCGTGCTTCGAGGTGTGCGCTACGTGGATTCCAACGAGACGCCATCCTACATCGCAGGGATCGATCAGTGGCTCGGTGGGCTCGCCGGCGCGGACCTCGCCGCCGGACCGCTGTCGCTGGATCGCGTGGACGCCCTGAGCGGCGCCACACTGAGCAGCCAGGCGGCCCTGGAGGCGATCAATCGCAGCTCGCGCCGCGCGACGGAGATCGTCTTCGACAACCCCTTGCCCGAGCCCGAGGAGGGGCGTCCTGGCGGACTCGATCTCGGCTTCTATGTCACCCTCCTGCTGCTGTTGGCCTTCTTCCCGGCCTACCTGTCGGGCAGCGAGCGGGCACGGCTTGCATTCCAGGTGACCTCTCTCGCCCTGCTGGGGTTATGGCTCAACACCCTGGTCACCGAGGTGGACCTGGTGAACCTGAGCCTGGGGCACGCGGCGTCTCTGGCACAGAACCCGCAACGCTGGCTCCTGTTGGGATTCGTGGGCCTGACCGCTGTCCTCTTCGGGCAGGTCTGGTGTGGCTATTTGTGCCCCTTCGGCGCGCTGCAGGAGCTGGTGTCTCGCCTAGGGCGCCTGCTCGGCCTGCGGACTTATCCGGACCGGCGGTGGGATCAGCGCGCGCGCTACCTCAAGTTTCTGTTGCTCGCCGCCATGCTGATCGGCGCGTGGGTGAGCGGGGAGGGGATCTGGGCGTCCTTCGATCCCATGCAGCATGCCTTCGGTGGTTCGTTGATGGGCTGGATGCTGATCTTGCTGATTGCGGTGCTTCTCGGCTCCCTGTTCTATGTGCG
>JAYEJW010000271.1:0-2366 GCA_034716535.1 Pseudomonadota bacterium | reverse complement strand
CTCTCCGCTGTGTGGGGATATAGGTCCGCGAGCCCAAGATCCGCGAGGATCACCTGCGCCCGTTGCTCCCAGGTGTTCTGGACAGCAAACTCGCGGAGCACCCGACGGGCTTCCGGGTCTTCGCGTTCCAGCATCGCCTGGTCCAGGCACTCGACGAACTCCTCCGGTGATCGAGCGATGTGTACCAGCCCGGTATCCCGGCATTCGGGGAGATCTGTGCTGACGATCGGCAGCTCCATGGCAGCGTATTCGTAGAGCTTGATCGGATTCGAGGCTCGAGTTTCGCTGCCAACGACAAATGGGATGATCCCCGCGCTGAAGGTCTCCACGTAGGCAGGCAGCTCGGCGTGTGCTTTTACTCCGAGGTCAAGCACATTTTCCGGTAGATCGCCGATGACCGGAGCCGTCTCATCGCAGCAGATCGGCCCGATCAGGACGAATTGCCACTCGGGTCTCGATCTGGCGGCGGCCTCGAGCAAGGCGAAGTCGACCCACCAACCGAGGGCGCCGGTGTAGCCCACGATCTTCTTCCCGGCCCCGAGGATGGGCCGGAGATCGGAGGGTGTTTCCCTGGGCAGCGGCTGCCAGTGCTCGTAGCAGACGCCGTTCCTCAACAGTGCAGCTGGCCTACCGGTCTGGGCCTGATAGAAATGCGCCAATGTCTCAGACGCCGCGTATACGAGGTCCGCGCTGCCCGTCGCGGCCAGGTCCTTCGCCGTCGAACCACCCACTTCCGGCAGGTCCGCCATATCCAATATGCGGCGGGCCCGGCCGAGGAAACTCGTCCGACCGGAGGAGAAGTGGTGCGCCGCGGCCGAGTACACTACCGGCCTGCGCAGACACCGGAGGCTGGCGGCATCGTTGCACAGCACGATTCCACCTGGTACGGGCAGGAGACCGCCAAACGTCTGCTCGACTATGTTCTGAGGGAGAAAGACCACCTGCAGCCCTCGGGCGGCAAAAGACTCGGCCAGGTGCCCCACGCGCTGCTTCATCCAAAACCATTCGTGACTCTGGAGAAATACCAGGGTGTCGGCCCTCGGATCGAGCGCTCGGCGCACGATAGCGCCACGCGAGCGCCACAGCCCGTGAATCGATCCGACAGTGTCCGCCACTCCCATGGCCCAGGCCTGCAAGATCGGCGACAAGGCCCCACGCCCGCCTCTTTGGCAGCGCCGACGTCTCTCGATCGCCCACCTCGTCAGCCCAGCTCCTTTGAGGTAGAACAGCGAGAGGAGAGCGAATGCGCCGCTGACCAGCAGCAGCACCGGCAAGAAGGCAGCGGCGCCGGCAAATATCATCGCCGAAATTGCCAACGGCCCGAGGGTCAACACTTCACGAGCACTGCCTCCCATCGAGCTCAGATAGACTCGCGCCTCGCCGTTTCCAAGCTGATAATTTCGCCTCAATCGCAAGGCCTCTCGCCACGAGCAGGGCCCGTGCCACAAAGTCACTGCTTCCGGCGCGAATGCCCAGCGTGTTCCGAGACCCGTAAGATTGAGACAGAAGAGGGTGTCCTCGCCCCATTTCGTGAGGTGCTCCGGATAGCCGCCGAGCCGCAGTCCGAGGGCTTTGCGGAACGCGAAGCTCCGTGAGGAGGGCAGTAGCCGCTTCGGGTCGGTGGCCTCGAGCGCGGGAAGCAGCAGCCAAGAGTGGCGCTGGCCCCAAGACGAATCAGGGTGGATCTGGCACCAGCCGATGACCCCGTCTACCTTTTCATCGAGTTCGAATGGCGCCACCAACTGCTCGAGCCAGCGCGGCGTGAGCTCGCAGCCGGCGTCCGTAACAGCGACGAACGGGTGGCCTGCTTGCCGAAGGGCGACGTTTCGCCCCTGGGCAATGTTCGATCCCGGCTGCCGGAGAATCCGCACTTCGAAGGGTAGACCTTGGCTCTCTCGGAGCAGGCCTTCCACGGTTTCGTCCGAGCTGCCGCCATCGACAACGATCAGCTCGTCCGGCGGGCGCGACTGGCGAGCAATCGACTTCACCCAGCGCTCGACATTCTCTGCCTCGTTGAGCACCGTGGCAATCAGCGACACCCGGATAGTTCGCGGAGATGGGGTGCCGGTCTCAACCGTCTGGAACTTGCGTTTCTGCCACGGTTCCGGCTGGGGGCTGAAGACTTTCAGACCATGGTGGTAGAAATCCGGATCCGAATTGCGCCCATCCAGGATCGCCACCACGCTGCGCGGCAGGACGGCGCGCCAAGGCCAGCAGAACACGGCCTCCATCAGGTCCTTGAACGTCGGCCGCAGCATGTGGGTTGCGGAGAGAAAGAGGAGACGACGACGCCACCGCCTGAGGCGGCTCAGGAGACGGTAGCCGAGTGCGCTGCGCACCTCGAAGGGAGTCTGATCGAGGTGCGC
>JAYEJW010000270.1:0-2370 GCA_034716535.1 Pseudomonadota bacterium | reverse complement strand
AGCCGCCGAGTACGGCATTGACCGCTACCCCGCCATCGTCCTCGACGGGCAAGCGGTCGTTTACGGTGTCACTGACGTCGGGGAGGCGCTTCGCCACTACCGGATGTGGCAGGGAAGGGCACCTCAATGAGGTCGCGCTCCTTACTCCATGTCCTTCTGGCGACTGTGCTCGCCGCGCCGCCGCTGGGTCATGCGGGCGCCATCACCACCCCTCAGATCGTCGCCCAGACGATCGCCGCGGCGCCCGCCTGCATGCGCTGGATGCCGTTCGGGCTGTGTTTCTGGCTTGACTGCAACTGGCGTGGCTGCCGGGTCCGGACCTCGGTCAAGGTCGGCCACTACAACCCGGACCTGGTGGTCAGCGCCTACAATGAGCTCGGCGGCAACCCTTGGCTGGAGATCCGAGCGACCCTCGGGCTCGCCCAGAAGAGCGCAGCGACGGGTCTGTTGGGCGCGCTGCTGCCAGTCCCGGTGGACAGCGCCGGCAACCGCACCGAGGGGTCGGCTTCGCGCGACCACCAGAACCTCGTCTTCCGCGAGACCGACGCCATCGGTCACCCTATGGCCTCCCTGGCCGGCGCCGTCCCGGGCGTGGGTCTGCTGTGCCGCTCTCAGAGCACACCGTTGGTCCCGTACCTTCAATCTGGCCTCGATGCGCTCGCCTGGCGCCAGGAAGTCCCTGAGATCTTCTACCCGGCAAGCTTCATCCCCGGCCTGCGTGAGATCGGCACCTGGCCCCTGCAGACCTGGGGCGGTGTGTACCCGCGCACCGGCTGGACCATCCAAGCCGAGGAGCCCAAGGCCGCGGCAATCAACGCCCAGAGGGCGGGCGACATCGTCACCCGTCTCGGTCAGCCCCACGTCTACCTGCCGCTCACCGGCCCCAACAGCGGCAACCAACGCGTCTGGCAACCGGGCCCGCTGGTGGAGAAGGACGCCGACACCGGCACCTGGCAGATGCTGCTGCCCGTCGCCGAGAACGGCTGCGCGGTCTTCGGCACCAACGACCTGGCGAGTGTGACCGGCTGGGGCGGCGGCAAGGTGGACTCCGCCGGCGACTACGTCTGGAACCTGTGGCGCCCCTACAAGTGTTGCACCCAGCAAGGCCAGTGGTTCCTCGGCGACATCGACTGGGTCGCTTTCCCCTGACGCTTTTCCCTGAGCCGTTTTCCATGATGAATCTACCGAAGACCCGTGGGCGGACGCTGACCCGTCTGCTTGCAGGCCTGCTGTTCTTTTCCTCTATCCAGCAGCCAGCGCTCTCTGCCAAGGCCCCCACCGAGGACGGCCTCTGGTACTACGAGATCGGCGGTGCCGAACCCGTCTCGCCGCCGGCCAACCCGTCAGTGGTCTCCGTCACCCTTGGAGGCGCGGCGAGCCTCACGTGGGGCCACAGCTGCGGCAAGTTCGACCCGACCATCGCCGTCACCCACACCCTGAACCAGATCGCGGCCGGTGCGGACCAGATGATGAACGCCATGACCAATGCGGCCACGGCGGCCATCGCGGCGCTTCCGGCGCTCATCCTGCAGCGGGCCAACCCGGGGCTCTACGACCTGTTCCAGAACGCCCTGCTGCGTGCCGAGGCGACGCTGGAGCTGGCCACCAAGTCCTGCGAGCAGATGGAAGCGGAGATCGCCGCAGGCAAGAACCCCTATGCAGATCTGATCACCCTGTCGAAGGGTACCGACTGGAAGCTGGAGATGGGCATTGGCGGCAACGACGTGGTGAGCGCCAAGAAATCCGTGGAGACATCGAACGGCGAGAACGGCGTGCCCTGGATCGGCGGTGATGCGGGCGGGTCCGGCCAGCCGGTGCTGCGCTTCACTGGCGACATCGTCGAGGCCGGCTACAACCTCAACATGAACCGGCCCGTCACCGCGGCAGGTCCCGTGCCGGCGGCCTCCGACACGCGCCTCTCTGAGCTCTGGAACGCTCCCGCCGACGCCAGAGATTGGGTTGTGGACGTTGTCGGGGAGAACATCGTCACCACCTGCGACACCTGCCGCAAGGACAGCGTCCCGGGGACAGGCCTGCTGCCCAAGCTGCACCACGAGTCGTCGACGGTGACCACCGACCTGCAGAACCTGGTCAGCGGCGCAACGCCGCTGACCCTCCCCAACCTGGAGGACGTCACCGCCCCGGGCATCGCCATCACCCGCCAGGTGGTCGAGGCCATCCGCGACATGCCAGCCAGCGAGCAGGGCCTCATCGTCGGCCGCCTCGTCTCCGAGATCAGCACTGCGCGCACGGTGGAGAAGGCCCTCTATGCCAGACGACTGCTGCTCACCGGCCGCCAGGTGCCGTCGGAGTGTCGCCGTGCTCGGGATGCGAAACGGGACGTCCCAGTCCCCCTTTCGCCCTGCGCTC
>JAYEJW010000269.1:0-11832 GCA_034716535.1 Pseudomonadota bacterium | reverse complement strand
AACCCAGAATTCAGCCGAAAATTGACCGGAAGCCGCTCAAGCACTGATGGAGTATGGACTGCAGGGAGACGAGAGGAGCTTCCACATCAACAGGTTAGAGAAAATAACCGTAGTTTGACGCGGTAGGTCCTGCTGCGCACGCTTCTTGCGAAAACAAAGACATGCTGAGTACGGAAGCACGCTGCAGAAAGCCGCCTCCACACAATGAGCAATGGCAAGGGACAAGATCTGTCTCCGGTCTCTGCAGGACGCTTCAAGCGGGAACCAACCGGTGAGGGTTGGCTCAATGTAAGAGGGAGCGGAAAATGGCAAATGCCGACGGTCTCTCTCGCCTTATACTGTTTGGTTCGCGCAAGCCGCTCGCCGACATCCTGCCTTCGAGGAATTCGTCAATGACTGCCACCAACTGCCTAACCGCCTCCATGCTCGAAGTCGGGATGCGACATGAGGCCAGACTGCGCTTCACCCGGGAACAGGTCGCCCAGTACTGCACGCTGAGCGGCGACATGAACGCCATTCACCGGGACGTCGAGGCCGCCCGACTGCGCTTCCCGGATGTCGAGGACATCGTTGTCCCTGGCGGTCTCATCCAGATCTCCGTGACAGGGATCTTCGGCACCCGGTTCCCGGGGGACGGCTGTCTGGGACTCACCTTCACACCGGAGCGCTTCCGCAAACCCATTTGCCCGGGGGAAGAGATCGTCGTCACCATCGAGGTGAGAAAAATTAGGAGTGGGATCGTCGAAGTGGACGTCTTCATAACCGACGGCCAGGGCACGCGCCTGACCACCGCCAAGTCCAAGCTCCTAGCCCCGGACGACAGCTATCGACAGTGGTGGGAGACCCAGAAAGGCTGATTGCGCGGGACAACCCGGACGAGGCGCGCGCATAAGACCGAAAAAGCAAAAAGGGGTGCCGAATCTTCATCGGGTGCCGTCCCGGGCGCAGCGTAGCGCAACGTTGGGCGTCAACGTCACACGGGATCCCTTTGCGTCATGCGAACTGTTTAAGGCAGCCGGCGGCAAAATGCCTTACTCTGTTTGCTCTGTCCTCAAACTGAGTAAAAGAGATGCCGAATGGCCAAACCTAACTATGCGTTCGAGAAGCGTCAGAGAGACCTCGCCAAAAAAAAGAAGAAGGAAGAGAAGCGGCTGCGCAAGACTGGAGCAACCGACAACCAACCTCAGGAGGTTACGCCGCCGGCGACCGGAGATGATAAACCGGTCGCCTGACCCTCGGGAGCCGCTCAGAAGGAAAGGGGTCAGACCTGAATGGCATTGCTCGCATACTATCGTGGAGTCGAACACCCACGATTTTACCCGCCTGCCCGCTCGGGCAGGGAATTTTGCAGGATGCCCTAAACTTAGTGCCATTCGGGTCTGTCCGCTTTTCTTTGCGGCTCTATGCCATATGGATTGAATTCCGTAAACTGTCACTGGCATTCCGTGATGGTAAGCGTCGGAAAACCCGATGCGCAGTGGTCTCGCAACGTCTCTCAGGTTGGACCAGGCACCTTAGGGTTGGCACAACCGCCAGAGCTGATTGACTGCCGCTTCGACCGCCCAAACAATCGACAGGGGATATCTTCGAGCTCCTCCGCGATATGCTCCCGATCAATGTCCGACAAGCGGCCCTGCCCGCAGTAGCGCGGCGTTCTCCATGGCCCGGGCGTACAGGTCCTGTTCGTAGTCGGCTTGGTGTTTGCTCGAAGAAGACACTCTTGTGCCTCGGGTGCGAATTCTGTTGACGTGGCTCAGTAAATACTTGGGCAAATTCCCCTGTCACGAAAACGTGTTCAGGTACCGTCAGGTCCCGAATGAAGTTTCCTCAGCCGTAAATTCTGATCCTGTACCTGCGCGGCTCCTCACAGATCCGCTCGATGTCGCCGGAGCGCAGGCTAAAGCCGCCGTTCGCGCGGTCGTCGAAGTAGAGTCTCATGGTCTCCCTGATCACGGGGAAGGCCATCTCCTCCCACGGAATCTCCGCCTCGTCGAACAGGCGCACCTCCAGGCTCTCCTCGCCGGGGCCGAAGTCCAGGTCCAGCAGCCGGCTGCGGAAGATGAGATAGACCTGGTCGATGTGGGGGAGGTTGAAGAGGGTGTAGAGGCCGCCTACCTCGACCCGCGCATTGGCCTCCTCCATAGTCTCGCGGGCGGCACCCTGCTGGCTGGTCTCGCCGCGCTCCATGAAGCCGGCCGGCAGGGTCCAGAGGCCGTAGCGGGGCTCGATGGCCCGGCGGCAGAGCAGGATCTTCTCTCCCCACTCGGGAATACAACCCACCACGATCTTCGGGTTCTGGTAGTGGATAGCTCCGCAGGAACCGCACACGTGACGCGGCCGGTTGTCGCCGGCCGGGACCAGGACCCGCACCTCGGCGCCGCATTGGCTGCAATACTTCATCGCTTCAGGAGGCGCGTCTGCGCATCGCGTCCCTGTACAGCTTCAACGCCAACAGCACCCAAGCGCCTCCGTGGAGGAAGAGATCGAAGATATCGATGGGCCGTGACAGGGTGCCCGCGAAGAGCATCTTGAGCTTTTCCCAGACGTGGGGCTCAGGATAAAAGGGGGCGAGGCCGAGCAACAGGGCCGGCAACAGGATGGCACCCAGCGGCGCCTGATCGAACCAGTCGAGAAGGGGCTTCATCGGTCAACCTACCGCGCCTTCAACCGCACATTCCGGGCAAAGATCCCTGTAAAGCGCGGCGTCGTCCGCGGAAAAGCAGCAGGCGATGATCTCGTCGAACCGGTCACGCGCGCGGTCCATAACCTCGAGGGCGATGCGCGCGGCCGCCGCCTTCGGATAGCCGTACACCCCTGTGCTGATGCCCGGAAAGGCGATGGTTCGCACGCCCTTTTCGGCGGCCAGCGCGAGCGAACGCTCATAGCAGCTGCGCAGCAGATCCGGCTCTCCGGCGCGGCCCCCGTGCCAGACGGGCCCGACGGTGTGAATCACCCACGCAGCCGGCAGCCGGAAGCCGGCGGTGATGCGCGCCTCGCCGGTGGGACAGCCGCCAAGGGGCCGGCAGGCCTCCAGCAGCCCCGGACCCGCCGCCCGGTGGATGGCACCGTCCACGCCCCCGCCGCCGAGGAGGCTCGTGTTGGCGGCATTGACGATGGCGTCGACATGCAGCTTGGTGATGTCTCCGGTCAGGATCCGGATGGTTCCCATGGCTCGGTTGCCCTTCTGCTATTGGTTTCGGGACTACTCACACCCATCGGTCCAGGGTTTGCGGCGGCCTCCCGGACCGGAAAAGGCTATCATCCTGCTCGATGTTCCCCGTCTTCGCCGCCGCGCGCAAGCTACCGCAGAAACCGAACCCATGGACAACCTGCTCGCTATCCTTGCCCTCCTTCTGGTCGGGTGGTTCTGGCTCGACAGCCTCCGCGCCCGGGAGATGGCCACGGGGGTCTGCCGCGCGGCCTGCGAGCAGCGCAACCTGCAGTTCCTGGATCAGACGGTCGCCCTGCGTCATCTCGGGGTGCGGCGCACGGCCACGGGCCTGCGCTTGCGGAGGGTCTACCGCTTCGATTTCAGCGAAGAGGGCGTCGGCAGGCGCAGCGGCTACCTGGTGCTGCTGGGCATGGAACTCGAGATGATCAGCCTCGGACTGCCCGACCACCCCGCCGATGTCTGACCGGACGGCCGGTACATCCCGGCGAACTTGCCCGCGACCCCAGCACCCTGTTTCAGCTAAATTTGCGATGTTGTCATCGCGGCTTTGCCGTCCATGGACGACTGGGTCCCGGGATCCCACCCCGGACGACGACCGTCAGAACCGTAGGTCGGGTTAGCGAAGCGTAACCCGACATGCCCGGGAGGAGTCGGGTTACGGCGCGCGCGAGGTTCATCACTGCAATTCAGTACCCTACGAACGCGCCCAACCCGACCTACGCCTTCAATCGACCTTGATCGCTCCGGCTACGGAATGGCGTTACTCACCCTACTTCACGACCTTTAACATCGGCCGCTCTCGCGGCGGCTTCGGCGGCTCCGGCTCGTCATCGGGCCCGTGCCCGTCTTCCGTCGTCTGCGGCTCCTCGTCCGGGAACAGCATGCCGCGCCCGTTCTCGCGCGCATAGATCCCGATCACGGCCTCGGCGGGCACCGCCACATCCATGGCTGCGCCACCGAAGCGTGCATTGAAGGAGATCCGCTCGTTACCGAGCACGAGTCCGCGCACGGCAGTCGGACTGAGGTTGAGCACGATCTTGCCGTCCTGGACGAACCGCTCGGGAACCACCGCCCCCCGGTGGGCCGCATCCACCAGCAAATGGGGTGTCATCTGGTTGTCCAGAATCCACTCGTAGAGGGCCCGGACGAGATACGGACGGTTTGGGGTCATGGGTTCGTTGACGAGTTCCGGGAACCGTGAACCGCCTTTCAGCCCACCCCGGAGGCCATCTCCCGCTCGGCCTCGGTGAGGCTTTCACGAAACGCCGGCCACTCGAAGATCCGCTTTGCGTAGTCCGTAATCGGCATGGCCTGAGGCGGCAGCTCGATACCTAGGACCGGGAGCCGCCACAATAGGGGCGCGACGCAGCAGTCCACGAGGGAGAACTCGTCGTTCATAAAAAAGGGCTTGGAAGCGAATACCGGGGAGGTGGCGATGAGGCTCTCGCGCAGCTCCTTGCGCGCCTGGACGGCCTCGTCCTTTTTTCCCTCGTGAATCCGGTCCATGAGATCGTACCAGTCACGGTCCACGCGGTACATATACAGACGGGAGGTCGCACGAGAAACCGGGTCCACCGGAAGCAGGGGCGGATGCGGGAACCGCTCGTCGAGATACTCCATGATGATGCGGGACTCGTAGAGACGCAGATCCCGGTCCACCAGGGTGGGGACGTCGCCATAGGGATTGAAGTCCATGAGCTCGTCCGGCAGGTCCTGAGAGTCCACATCAACGATATCCACGGCGATGCCCTTCTCCGCCAGCACGATCCTCACCCTGTGGCAGTAGGGGCAGGTGGGGTCGGAAAAGAGCGTCATCACGGAACGTCGGTTAGCAGCCACTGCCATCTATCCTTTACTCCAACTCGCAAACAAACCCGCTAGAGCGGCGCGCGGCGCCGAAAGCGAACGAACAGTATAGCCGAATCCGGGTTTCACCGCGTTCCAACATATCGATTGCGCTCGCGGCAGGCGGATGCCGGGCGGCGCGACCAGGTGAGAGGGGGTGCGCAAGACACGCGAAATTAACCTGGGGAGGATCCCGCGCAAGCAGGGCGCGGGGAAAGACGCCGGGACGCGGGGTCCCGGGCCTCCGAAAGACGGTAAGACCCCTTTGCGGGTCCTACCGTCGCTGATCAGTGCACGTCCTTCCAATACTCCTTCTTGAGCGCATAGGCCACGATGAAGAACAAGCCGAGGAACAGCAGCACGTAGATGCCGAGCTTCTCGCGCTCGCGCTTGATCGGCTCACCGGCATAGGTGAGGAAGTTAGTGAGGTCCCGTGCCATCCCGTCGTACTTGTCCGGCGACATGGAGCCGGTCTCCACCAGCTCGATGCCCTCCAGGTGCTTCTTCGCCTCGCCTTCCTCGCCGTGACTTTCCGTGTAGACCGCCTCCTGGACACCTTGCAGCGGGCCGAGCACATGCGGCATGCCCACATCCGGAAAGACGAGGTTGTTGACGCCGTAGGGCCGCGAATCGTCCAGGTAAAAGCCCTTCAGGTAGGAGTAGACCCAATCCGGGCTGCGCCAGCGGGTAACCAGCGTCAGGTCGGGGACCGCCGTGCCGAACCACTTCTCGCCGTCTTCCGGACGCAGGGCGTTGGCCATCAGCTCACCGGGCTTGGCGCCGGTGAAGATGAGGCTCTGGCGCAGATCCACATCGTCGATGCCGAGGTCCTCGGCCATGCGGTTGTAGCGCATGTACTTGAGAGAGTGGCAGCCCATGCAGTAGTTCACGTAGTACTTGGCCCCGCGCTGCAACGACGCCTTATCGTCGAGGTCGATGCCGGCATCCTCCAGGGGAACAGCGGCGCCACCGGATGCCGACGCGAAGGCGGGGGCAAGTAACAGGATCGAAGCGATGATCAGTTTTCTCATTTTGTCACCCTCTCCGGAACCGGCTTGGTCTTGTCCATCTTGGTGTAGATCGGCATCAGCAGGAAGAACAGGAAGTACAGCGTCGTGAAGATCTGCGCGAGCAGGGTCGTGGTGGGCGTCGCCGCCTCCAGACCCAGCCATGCCAGGACCACAAAGGTGACGGCGAAGATGGCCAGTGCGATCTTGAAGAGCGGGCCCTTGTAGCGCATCGACTTCACCGGGCTGCGGTCAAGCCAGGGCAAGAAGAACATGATCAGAATGGCGGCGAACATGACCACCACGCCGGGGAACTGGGAGCCGAACATGGGCGGGACCGCCCGGAGCATGGCGTAGAAGGGTGTGAAGTACCACACCGGTGCAATGTGCTCCGGCGTCTTCAGGGGATTGGCTGGAATGAAGTTCGGCGGCTCCAGGAACAGGCCCCCCAGGTCGGGGGCGAAGAAGACCACGGCGGAGAAGATGGCCAGGAAAACCACGACGCCGACGATGTCCTTGACCGAGTAGTAGGGGTGGAAGGGGATGCCGTCGGCCGGCGCGTTCGGATCCCAACGGTTGCCCTTCGGTCCCTTCTTGATCTCGATGCCGTCGGGATTGTTGGAGCCCACCTTGTGCAGGGCCACGATGTGAACGAATACCAGCGCCGCCAAAATGAAAGGCACCAGGAAGTGGAAGGCGAAGAAACGGTTCAGGGTCACATCGGAGATGACATAGTCGCCGCGCACCCAGACGGCGAGCTCCTCGCCGATGCCCGGCACGGCGGCGAACAGGTTCACGATGACCTGGGCACCCCAGTAAGACATCTGGCCCCAGGGCAACAGATAGCCGAAGAAGGCGGTGGCCATCATGGCCACATAGATGATCACGCCGATGATCCACAGCAGCTCACGCGGCTTGCGGTAGGAACCGTACATCAGCGCCCGGAACATATGCAGGTAGACGAGGATGAAGAAGAAGGACGAGCCCGTGGAGTGCATGTAGCGCAGCAGCCAGCCCCAGTCCACGTCGCGCATGATGTACTCCACGGAGGCGAAGGCATCCGCCGCGGAGGGCTTGTAGTTCATGGCCAGCCAGAGGCCGGTGACGATCTGGAGGACCAGCACCAGCATGGCCAGGGAGCCGAAGTAGTACCAGAAATTGAAGTTCTTAGGTGCGTAGTACTCGGCCAGATGCTCTTTCCACACCTTGGTGAGCGGGAAACGCTCGTCGATCCAGCCGAGGAATCCGGATGTCTCTGTACTCATCAGGCTGCGCCTCCATCTTCACCGATCACAATGTTGGTGTCGGAAACATAGGTATGCTTGGGTATCACCAGGTTCGTCGGCGCCGGAACACCCGCATAGACGCGCCCGGCAAGGTCGAACCAGGAGCCGTGGCAGGGGCAGAAGAAGCCGCCCTTCCAGTCCGGTCCAAGATCGGCCGGCGCCACTTCGGGGCGATAGCTCGGGGAGCATCCCAGATGGGTGCAGATACCGGTGGCGATGAAGTATTGCGGCTTGATTGCGCGCGTCGCGTTCTGGCAGTACTCCGGCTGGATCGATGCCTGGGAGTCCGGATCCGCCAACAAGGGGTCCTGCCCCGGAAGCGCTGCGAGCATTTCCTCGGTGCGGTTCACCACCCATACCGGCTTACCGCGCCATTTGACGCGCAGCATCGCACCCGGCTCCAGCTTGCCGATGTCGGCCTCCACCGGTGCACCGGCGGCCCGCGCCTTGGCGCTGGGGTTCATGGAAGCGATGAATGGGACGGCCACGTAGGCGGCGCCGACGGCGCCGACCACGCTGGTGGCGGCGATCAGGACACGCCGCCTCTTGTTATTCACGCCTTGTGCGCTCATTTCTCTGAAGACCCCCCGGTAGGCTCTGTGGGCGGCGCTCCCGGAAAGGAAGCTTTTGCCCAGTCAGGACGGCGAAAATCAGAATATGCCGATTCTCTTCATAATCGATCGGCAATTCTCCCTGATTCAACCAAGCCCGGTCAAGGCATTCCCCTTTTGGCGAAAAGGATTTTTCCGTCGAGTACAGCAGCGCCTAGGTTGCTCTAACAGTCATCATGCCAGTGGATTTTCTTCGCGCCCTTCGCGCCCTTCGCGGCTTCGCGCGAGACTCTCTCAATTTTGTTACGGAGTCTTAAGCGCGCCTGTACCGGTACTCCGACAGGGAATACTCGGTTTCAGACGGGATTGTCCAGATCGAGGAAGTCGTGCTCCAGGTCGAAGCGCCCCGCCAGGTGCCGGCCGAGGGCCTGGACCCCGAAGCGCTCGGTGGCGTGATGGCCCGCGGCGAAGTAGTCCAGTCCAAGCTCCCGTGCCTGGTGGGTGGTCTGCTCCGAGATCTCTCCGCTCAGGTAGGCGTCGACGCCCAGTGTCGCCGCCTCTTCGATGAAGCCCTGGGCCGCCCCCGTGCACCAGGCGAGACTGCGGATCGGCCGATCATGGCCGGCGACGTGGAGCGGCGCACGGCCCAGGGCCCGCTCGATCAGCTGCGCAAACGCCTCGGCGGACAGGGGGCGCGGCAGCCGGCCTTCCCACAGGTGGCTGTCGGCCCTGGCCGTAGGCTGCGGATCGGCAATGCCGAGTACCCGTGCGAGCTGGCGGTTGTTGCCCAGCTCCGGATGGGCGTCGAGGGGCAGGTGATAAGCGAGCAGGCTGACTCCGCTGCGCACCAGGGTACGGATGCGCCGTCCCTTCATGCCCACCAGACAAGGGGACTCTCCCTTCCAGAAGTAGCCGTGGTGAACCAGGAGCGCGTCCGCATGCCCGGCGACGGCGGCGTCGACCAGCGCCTGACTGGCGGTGACGCCCGTGAGCAGTCGCCGGACGGGGCGGTCGCCCTCCACCTGCAGGCCGTTGGGGCAGTAGTCCTTGAAGTCGGCGCAGGCCAACAGCTCGTCACAATAGGCACTCAGCACAGCGTTCTCGACCATGGCATCGAATACCGGGTAGTCAATCGGAAATGTTCGGAACCTAGAAGCTGCCGTTTCTAGGTTGGAATTGCAACGACACGGGTCATGCAATCTCGACCACGGAATGATACTTTGCGCCCATGAATAAGTGCTGCGCCTGGACCTGGACCCTGGCCGCCCTGACGGCCGGCGCGATCCTGCTCACCCTATGGATCGACCCGCAGCTCCTGCCCCTGCCGGGCCGGTCCGTACCCGACCAGGCGGTCGTCCCGCGCACCCTTGTGGGCCCGGACTCGTACGCCGACGCGGTGTCCAAGGCGGCACCGGCCGTGGTGAACATCTTCAGCTCGAAGGTCACGACTGAGCGCCGGCCCCTTGCCTTCAAGGACCCTTTCCTGCAGCACCGGTTCGGCCGCTTGTTACCGGAGCAGGCGCGCCGCCGCATGGAGACCAGCCTCGGCTCGGGGGTGATCCTCTCGCGGGACGGCCTGCTGCTCACGAACCGACACATCGTCAAAGACGCCGACGAGATCAAGGTGGTGCTCGCCGACGGCAAGGACCTGGACGTGCGGGTCGTGGGCTTCGACCCCGAAACCGACCTCGCGGTACTCAAGGCGAACGCCAGCGACTTGCCCGCCATCACCATCGGACGGCCCCAGGACCTGCGGGTCGGCGACGTGGTGCTCGCCATCGGCAACCCCTTCGGCATCGGCCAGACCGTCACCATGGGGATCGTCAGCGCCACCGGGCGCAGCCAGCTCGGCATCAGCAGCATCGAGAACTTCATCCAGACCGATGCCTCCATCAACCCAGGCAACTCCGGCGGCGCCCTGATCAACGCCCGCGGCGAGCTGGTGGGGATCAACATCGCCATCGTCTCCCAGAGCGGCGGCTCCGAGGGTGTGGGTTTCGCGATCCCGGCGGACCTGGCTACCGACGTCATGGAGCAGGTCGTCGCCCAGGGCCGGGTCGTGCGCGGCTGGGTCGGCATCGTCGGGCGCAGCGTCACGCCCCAGCTGGCGGAATCCTTTGGCCTGCGGGCGCCGAGCGGCGTCCTCGTCTCCGCCACCCTTGAGGACAGCCCGGCGGAGCACGCGGGACTGCGCCCGGGGGACGTCGTGACCGAGGTGGACGGTCAGGCCGTCACCTCGACCCATGAGCTGCTGGAGGCCATCGCCGCCGCAGGTCCGGGTACGAACGTCGAACTCGAGGTCTGGCGGGGCAGCCAACGCATCGAGACGCAAACAACAACCATCGAGCGGCCGCTCGTGGCCAAGGAGTGATGGCCCAGGGCGATACAGGGCCGTTCGCGCGAAATCGGAGCAGAAAAGGGAGTTTGGTGGCTACGGGTAGACTCGAACTACCGACATCGGCATTATGAGTGCCGCGCTCTAACCAACTGAGCTACGTAGCCGTGGGAGGCTGGGAATACTAGCGACCAGGGGGGTATTGCGTCAAGCATTGGGCGCCAGGCTAGTACAGCAGTGCCCAAGTTTCTCTAACAGTCATCATGCCAGTAGATTTTCTTCGCGGCTTCGCGTGAGGCTCTCTCTGTTCTCTTGTTACGCGGTCTGAGGCGGAGCCTCGCTAGACGTTGAACCTGAAGTGGATCACGTCCCCGTCCCGCACCACGTAGTCCTTGCCCTCCGAACGCAGCTTGCCGGCCTCTCGCGCGCCCTGCTCGCCCCTGCAGGCAACGAATTCCTCGTAGGAAACCACCTCCGCGCGAATGAAGCCGCGCTCGAAGTCGGTGTGGATGACGCCGGCGGCCTGCGGGGCTCTCGCGTCCTTGGGGATGGTCCAGGCCCGCACCTCCTTGGGACCGGCGGTGAAGTAGGTCTCCAGACCCAGCAGCCTGTAACCGGCGCGCACGACACGATGCAGACCCGGCTCCTCAAGCCCCATGTCCGCGAGGAACAGCTCCCGCTCGTCGGCCTCCAGCTCGACGATCTCCGCCTCGATGGCGGCACACACGGGGACGACCAGGGAGCCGTCTTCGGCCGCCAGCTCGCGAACGGTGTCGAGCATGGGATTGCCGTCAAAGCCATCCTCCGCCACGTTGGCGATATACATGGTGGGCTTTGCGGTGAGCAGGAAGAGGTCGCGCAGCTCCAGTTGCTCCTCCTCGTCGAGCCCCATGGCACGCACCGGGTTGCCGGCATCGAGCTCATCGCGCACCCGTTCCAAGAGGGCCTTGCGGCCGAGGACCTTCTTATCCCCCGTCTTAACCATACGAGCGGCCCGGTCCAGGGCCTTGTCCACCGACTCCAGATCCGCGAGGGCCAGCTCCGTGTTGATGATCTCGATGTCCCGCAGTGGGTCCACATCGCCCGAGACATGCACCACGTCGTCGTTATGGAAGCAGCGAACCACGTGAGCGATGGCGTCGGTCTCGCGGATGTTGGCGAGGAACTTGTTGCCGAGCCCCTCCCCTTTGGACGCGCCGGCCACCAGCCCGGCGATATCCACGAACTGCATGGTCGTTGGAATGACGGTCTGCGGCTTGACGATCTCGGCGATGACGTCGAGCCGCGGGTCCGGCAGGGGCACCACGCCCACGTTCGGGTCGATGGTGCAGAAGGGATAGTTCTCGGCCGATATGGTGGCCTTTGTCAGGGCGTTGAAGAGGGTGGACTTGCCGACGTTGGGCAGGCCCACGATACCGCATTTGAATCCCATGGTCGCTTGAGGCCCCGAAAAAAGGCGCAAGGATACAGGAACCTGGTGGGGATCCGCCAGGCCGCCCTTCAACCTGGCAGGGCAAATCTGTTCTAACCCCCCTCACCGCGCGGGAGAGGTGATCGCGGAACGGAATTGCCGGTCATGCGCAGATAGTCGAAGACACGCCGAACATTACGGGCGAGCTTGTCGATAGTGGCGGCG
>JAYEJW010000268.1:0-2379 GCA_034716535.1 Pseudomonadota bacterium | reverse complement strand
ACCCCGGGACCTCTTCGAGAGCGAGTTCTTCGGCCATGTGAAAGGGGCGTTCACAGGCGCGCTCAAGGACCGCTCGGGTCGCTTCGAGCTCGCCGACGGCGGCACCATCTTTCTGGACGAGGTCGGTGAGATACCGCCGGACCAGCAGAGCAAGCTGTTGCGGGTGTTACAAGAGGGACAGATCGAGCGCGTCGGCGAGGAGAGGACCCGCAGCGTGGACGTACGCGTGATCGCCGCGACCAACCGCGATCTCGAGGCGGACATCGAAGCGAAAGGGTTTCGGGAGGATCTCTACTTTCGTCTCAACGTATTTCCGATCCATGCGCTGCCCTTGCGGGAGCGCGGAGACGACATCCCGGCCCTGGGGGCCCATTTCATCGCCCTGAGCTGCCGCCGTTTCAACCGGCCGGAGCCGCCACTCACCCAGGCGGTCGTCAGGCAGCTTCAGAGTTACCACTGGCCCGGCAACATTCGCGAGCTTCAGAACGTCATCGAGCGGGCCGTTATCGTGAGCCGGGACGGGCGCCTGCACCTCGACCTGCCGTCGTCGAACGGCAATCGAGCCCAGAGACCGGAGCTCCCGGCCGTCGAGGGTAGCCCGGAGCTGCCCTACACGGAAACCGAGCGACTGGAGCGCGACCGGGCGAATATCCGGGCCGCGCTCAGGCTCTCCAACGGTAAGATCTCCGGCGAGGAAGGGGCCGCGGCACGGCTCGGCATCAGGCCCACGACCCTGGCCTCCCGGATGAAGGCCCTGGGAATCGAAAAATCCTAATACACGCGAGCCTAAGAGTCCGTAACGAGACAGAGAGAGTCTCACGCGAAGCCGCGAAGGGCGCGAAGAAAATCTACTGGCAACATGACTGTTAGAGAAACTTAGGCGCTGCTGTACTAGTTTCGATCGTGGGTACCGGTTGGGTCTGATAATTCGCTGTCCTGAAGGAGCGCCGGGTCGGTTGTGCGTGTGCCCCGGCCGATGGCGCCATCGCGGCGCGAGCGCCGCTCCTACCTGCTCGCGAAACCAAGAAAACGGTTGTTCAGCAGAATCTGCGGGTGCCTCTTACGTCGCGCCCACTCCCCTCTCCCGCGGGCGGGAGAGGGGCCGGGGGAGAGGGCGAAAGCGCAGCCGAACGTATCCCCTCCAGCACTCCATCGAGCTGTTGCATCACTTCGTGATTCCAGAACCGCAGAACCCGGTAACCCTGGTCACGCGACCAGGTGTCGCGTTGGAGGTCATGTCCGGTCCGCAAGGCGTGTTGTCCGCCGTCCACCTCGACAATGATTCGACGCTCGTGGCACACGAAATCGACGATGTAACGCCCCACCGGCTTCTGGCGCTTGAACTTCAAGCCCATAAACCGGTGCCCGCGCAGGTGATACCAAAGTCGCTGTTCGGCGTCGGTTTGATGCGATCGCAGGCGTTTCACCTGATCCAAGAGACTCATTGCACCCTCTCCCCCAGCCCCTCTCCCGCCCGCGGGAGAGGGGAGCAACGGTTGCGCAACCGCGTGCATCTGTGGGCATGGTCAACTGCATACCGGTACCAGCCGACCCGGCAGAGTGGTCGCGGTGCGGGAATCAGATCAGTTACCGGCCTCAAACTGTACAGATACGTTCGCCCGCTTGACCGTACTGGCTACTCCGTTTCACGGCCGATCAACATGTCCCAAAAATGGCGGCGTTCCTCTTCGGACAGGTCGCGGAAGACGAGATAACGCGCGTGCTTCTCGGGACGGTCGGGGTTCAGCCCGATCCCCCACAAGGGGATGAGTCCGGTGGGTGTCATGGAATAGCGCAGGTCGCCGATCACGTCCGGGCGCTCCGGGTGACGCGCGAGGAAGCCGTCGGAGAACTCCGCGAAGCGCAACAGGTCGCCATAGGCCGTAGACTCTTCGCGAAGACGGGGAAAGTCCCGCTTCGGCTCCACCCGCTGCGCCGAACCGCCCGCGTAGACCCGGTGCGAGGCGAGCCCAACCCGCACGGCATCGACGTGAAACCCGTCCCCCGCCTCATAAATGGTGCGCCAGAGGACCAGGTTCCCCATCGTGGGTTTCACAAGGATCCGCTCGATGCTGTGGCCGCGCTCGCTCGCAAGCTCTCGGACGACCGCCTCCGCTCGCTGCTGTTGTACCCAGCCGGCAACCAGATAGATGACCGCGAACCCGAGTCCGGCCCATGCAGCACGGGGTAGGCGTTTCACGGCCGCGACGACGACGGCGGCCAGCAGCGCCAGGGTGAAGACGGGATCGACGATGGCGATCAGGTTCCAGGCGACGCGCTCGTCGCTCAGCGGCCAGAACAGCTGGGTCCCGTAACTGGTGCAGGCATCGAGCACGCCGCTCAGGCTGTAACCGAGAAACGCAAAGAGATACAGCCGGC
>JAYEJW010000267.1:0-11912 GCA_034716535.1 Pseudomonadota bacterium | reverse complement strand
GAATTGAATAAACCAGCCATCACGGTTAATGAAACCCATTGCGCAATGGTTATCCATGGAATGCTAATATAGCACGCCTATTGGTGGTGGCTAATATTCTAACGCCCCAAAAAGTACAAAACTTCAGGTAAAAGACAGCCGCACCCAGAAAGAACATCGCCGAAGGATGACTCGAGTGGACCAAAGCGAGCCCAATCAGGCCGAGCGATAGCACGGCGGTTCCCATGAACGCGCCTAGGAACGAGGGGGTTATTACGCCACCGCCGGTTGATTTGATGACGATAGGTCCCACACGCCCGAATCGGCGATCCGGCGCGCATACTCGGCGAAATCCGTCGGCTCCCGACCCAGCGCTCGTTGGACGCCGTCGCAGACGTAAGCGTTCCTACCATCGAGTACTGTAGAAAACAGGTAATCCAACAACCACGCGATGTCATCCGGCGCGCCAGACTCAGCAATACCTGCCGCAAAGGCCTCGTGCGGGATCTGGATATACTGGATCTCGCGTCCGCTGGCACGGGCGATTTCTGCCACTGCCTCCCTAAAAGTCAGCATTCGAGGTCCAGTGACCTCGTAGATCTGACCAGCATGGCCGTCTTCGGTTAGCGCAGCGACTGCGACATCGGCGATGTCGTCCACGTCGACAAACGGCTCTGGGACATCTCCGGCTGGCAGCGTGATCGCGCCAGCCAATACCATGTCGAGAAACTCCCCTTCGGAGAAATTCTGGTTGAACCAGCTGGCGCGAACCACGGTCCATTCGATACCCGCGTCCCGGACGATGCGTTCGCAGAGTTGTGCTTCCTCTTCACCGCGACCGGACAAGAGAACCAACCGCTTGACACCGTGCTCCACGGCTTTTTCGATGAAAGCACGGATGGAGTCCGTTGCCCCCGGGATAGCGAGGTCTGGAGCATAGCTGACGTACGCTGCCGTCACTCCATCGAGCACGGCGTCCCAGGTGCTCTGGTCCCCCCAATCGAAGGACGGATCTGCGGCGCGAGACGCGATGCGCGTCGGCACGCCGCGGCTCGCGAGCCGCTCCACGACACGGCGGCCCGTCTTGCCGGTCCCGCCGAGAACGAGCGTGAGTCCGTTTGAAGGTTTGGTGCTGTTCATGTCTTTCATGATTCTCTCCTGATGATAAGTTGACACAGTGTCAATTGACACGCTGTAAAGTCTACGATAGTTTGACGCCATGTCAAGTGAAATCATCGAAACCCGCTCACGCATCCTGCAGGCGACTGTCCGCATGCTTGAAGAGCACGGGGGCCGTGGCGTCCGCATGGGGGATATCGCCAAGGCGGCTGGGATCTCCCGCCAAGCGGTCTACCTACACTTCGCATCGCGCGCGGAGCTGCTGGTGGCGGCAACGAGGTATCTGGACGAGGTTTTGGACCTGGATCGCAGGCTCGCGCCGTCACGAGCAGCAACGTCTGGCGTCGAACGCCTGACGCTATATATCGATTTTTGGGGTCACTACATTCCAAAGATCTATGGCGTCGCCAAAGCGCTTCTCCTGGCGCAGGACACTGACGAAGCGGCGGCAGCGGCCTGGAACGACCGCATGCTGGCCATGCGCGATGGTTGTCGTGCAGCTATTGAAGCACTGCATTCAAATGGCAAGCTGGCACCGGAATGGACGCCCAAAAGAGCCACGGATGCTTTGTGGACAATGCTTTTGGTACCGAACTGGGAAAACCTCACCGGCGAATGCGGTTGGTCAACACGACAGTATGTTCGTTGGATGAAGACCCTGGCGAAGCGAACCTTTTTAGATGAATCAGAGTGACTTAGATGAAACGCAAAGCGACTGCGTTCTGGGTTCGAATCCCCAATACTTGACTACTAATCAGCGTCCGCTGTCATGCCGCGAGCATTTGCTCGCGGAAGTGAAATCCTGAGAATTCCATGAAAGTAGTCATCATCGGAGCCTCCGGCAAAACGGGGACCAAATTGGTTCGTGAATCGCTCAAACGTGGGTACCAAGTGGTGGCGGTCTGCCGCCATTCTTCAGTCGAGAGCCTGGATGAGTTCACCGACTGCGACGGATTTACGGTGCTGACGGCCCCCGTGGTGTCCGACGAGACGACACTCACCCAGGCACTTGTCGGCTGCGACGGCGTGGTGGCGGTGCTGATCGCAGTGGGGCGCCTGAAGGCGACCGAGTTGGTGACGTCCCTGGCCAAGGCGACCGCCGCCAACGGGGTGAATCGGCTGGTGTTTACCGCCGGTGAGGTGACTGCCGTGCGCGAGGAGGGTGAGGTATACACCCGGAGGCAACGGCTCATGCTGGCCGCAATCCCGCCGATCCTGTGGTTCACGCCGTACTCTATGACGGACATGCTGAAGGCATCGGTGATGGTCAGTCAGCAATCCGGTTGGGCGTGGACGATAGTGCGCGCCCCCACGTTGCGCGAGACGCCGCCGGTAGGATACAGGTTCTGCAAGATCTCTGAGGTCACCTCGGCACATGTCCTGTCCCGAGAAGACTATGCGGCCTGCTTGCTCGATTCTCTGGGGAATCCCGAGCACCACCGGCGCACGCTGGCAGTGGTGCCAGCCAACGGCTGAGGGCCGTGTGGCGAGGACCGCGGTCAGCCACCAGAATAGAAGTGAATCGGGGCTCAAGCAGGCGATGCAGCGGACGCCGGCGAGCTGGCGTCCGCTGGATCGCTATCCTTATGCAACAGTGAGGCGGTATCTCGAATGAAACCTCGGATTAGCATGATCACGCTTGCGGTTCGCGACCTAGATGCAGCGGTGCAGTTCTACGAACAAGGGCTTGGACTCCCCAGAATGGAGTCCCCTCCCGAGGTCGCGTTTTTTACGCTCAACGGAACCTGGCTTGGCCTGTACTCGCGGAACGCACTGGCGGAAGACGCGACTGTATCGCCTGATGGATCCGGATTCGAAGGGTTCGCGCTCGCCCACAATGTTTCCTCTGAGGAGGAAGTGGACGAGATCATGAGGCAAGCCGAAGCGGCCGGGGCAGTACAGGTCAAGGCCCCACAGAAGGTTTTTTGGGGAGGGTACTCGGGCTATTTCAAAGATCCGGATGGCCACCTTTGGGAGGTCGCGCACAACCCTCATTTCTGGATTGGTCCGCGCGACGATAATGCCTAACCGCCGCTTCGCGTACCCTCGCTGCGCACGCCGGACCGCCTTAACGAGACGCGGATTAGCGCCCGCTCCGGGAGGAGTCTGGTTATGGCGCGCCCGATGTTCGTCACGGAAATTCAACACCTTACGAGCGCGCCTAACCCGGCCTACGGCTTCGATCGGCCTTGATCGTTCCGGCTGAGGAATAGCGCTAATCACCATGATGAGACACACAGATCAAGGTTGGAGGTGGAAAAATGGCAACGGCCCTGGAAGTCGCGAGAGACGTATATAGTCGTTTCGCCGAAGGTGACATCGCCGGGTTTCTTAATCTATGTTCCGAGAACATAGAGTGGGTCGTTAACGGACCGGCAACTCTGGAAAAATGCGGCTCCTTCAGAGGGCGCGGCGGCGTGCAGGAGTTCCTGAACATACTGGGTGAAAGCTGGGAATTCAGTGCGTTCACTCCAAAACAGTTCTTGATGGACGGGCCAACAGTAGTGGTCCTCGGCGAAGAACAAGGCAAGGACAAACGCTCCGGTGTGCAGTTCGAAAATCGCTGGGTCCACGTACTCGATGTGAAAGACGGACAGGTCATACGCTTTCGCGAGTTTCTATGCCATTGGCCGGGTGATCAGAAACCTCCTGCAATGACGTGGGACAGAGTCTAGGACAGCCGATCGAGGCCGACAGCTCACGTCATTGGCGGCCCCATGATGGTCGTACTTGGGCGGTCAAGTTGGGCTCAAACGGCGCTGGAGACGTCGGCGATTCCAGGGATGTCGCTGGTATCGGTTCCGTTGTCGAAACACCAGGTATCGGATGAGTGACTTCAGCGACAAGCTCAAGCTCAAGGAGCAGGCGGAGGAGGATATCTACTTCGCCCGCCGTGATCGCGAGCTCATCGAGGCGCTGCACCGACGGCGCGATGCCGAGCAGGACGCCGCTGTGGGCCTGTTTCCGGCGAAGATCGTCAGCGGCGGCCAGACCGGCGTCGACCGCGCAGCCCTCGATGCCGCCCTCGAGCTGGGGTTCGACGTCGGTGGATGGTGTCCGCGGGGTCGGCGGGCCGAGGACGGTCGGATCGCCGATCGCTATCCGCTGCGGGAGACGCCGTCTCGCGTCTACAGCCAGCGCACCGAATGGAACGCGCGGGACTCCGACGCGACCCTGATCCTCTACCGTGGGGCGAAGAGCGGCGGAACGCACCTGACCGCGCAGATCGCCGCCCGCCTCGGGCGGCCGCTGCTCGTGCTGGATCTGGAGCTGAGCCCAGATCCGGAAGAGGCCCGGCACTGGCTGCGGGAGAATCGCGTCCGGGTGCTCAATCTGGCCGGCCCACGTGAGGAGGGTGCGACAGGGATCTATGCACAGGCATTCGCTTTCCTGTTGCGCCTGTTGACGGAGGAACCTGGGGCGAGATCTACCTAGCCGGGGAATTTCAGAATCCAACTGCACAGACGCGGAGAACGCTGAGCAGACGGTTCGTTAATCGCTCGATCCCGAAGGATTCTCCTTCGGGACCGGACTGAGGCTCCGGCAGCGGCGGTGCAGCGCCGCACGGGCGATGAGATGAGCGCTCACCGGCGCGGTCATGAAGAGAAAAATACTGACCAGCAGCTCGTGGAGACTCAAACCCGTACGCGTCGAGAAGAACAGGATCGAGCCCAGCAGAACGCCGCCGACGCCGAGAGTGGTGGCCTTGGTCGGGCCGTGCAGGCGGGTGAAGATGTCGGGAAGACGCACGAGTCCGATGGATCCGATCAGCGCGAAGCCGGCGCCGATCAGGAGAAAACCGGCGGTCAGCAGGTCGGCGAGGCTCGCGATCATTCGATGATGTCTCCGCGCAGGAGGAACTTGGCCAGCGCCATGGTGCTAACGAAACCCAACAGGGCGATGAGCAGCGCGGCCTCAAAAAAGTCCGGGCGCCCGATGTAGACGCCGTAGAGAACGATGACTGCCGCGGCGTTGATGTACAGGGTGTCCAGGGCGAGGATGCGGTCGGTCGCTTCCGGGCCGCGAAACAGCCGCCATGCGTTCAGCAGGAGCGCAGCCCCCAGCATGGCCAAGGCGATGAGCACCACGGTGTTCAGCATGCGAATATCTCCTTGATGGGCGCCTCGTAACGCGTCTTGATGTGCCGTGTGAGCCGGGAGGGATCGTCCTCGCTGAGGGCGTGTACCAGCAGGTAACGGCGTTCGGCGTCCAGGTCCGCCGAGACGGTGCCCGGCGTGAGAGAGACCACGCTCGCCAGCACGGTCACCGCGACCTCCCCCTTGACGTCGAGTGGAACGCGCACGAATGCAGGCCGGATGGCCTCGCGGGGACCGAGCACGATCCTCGCCACGGCGAAGTTGGCGACGACGATGTCCCACAGCACGAGTGCGGCGAATCGAAGCGCCAGGACCGGGCGCCGTACGCGGGCCGGCTCCGGCCAGAAGCGCCGCGTGAAGAGCGGGATCAGCACCCCGAGTAGCGCACCGAGCACCAAATGCCCCGGGGATGCACTGTTGTTCAACAACAGCCAGAGCACCAGCAGCACGAGGCTGAGCAGAGGGTGCGGCATCCAGCGGAAGAGCATCTGCATCAAGGGTCTCCTCTCTGGCTCGCCGGCGTGCTCACTCCCTGGTTTGCCATGACGCCGCCGACGTAAGCGGCTCGGTCGGCGAGCTGCGAGGCAGTCGCTTGGGTGAATGCCGTAATGGGCCCGGCCCCGGCCATCAGCACGACGGTGCCGAGCAACAGGAATGCCGCGGACGACGTCGGCAACAGACCGGCCCGTTCACCGGCAGGGGGCGTGTCGCCGATGCGCCAGAAGATTCCGCTCCCCGCCCGGCTGAGAGCGACGATCAACAGCAGCCCGCTCACGAGCACCACCGAGAAGACCCAGGTCGCGGCCGGGCCCGCCACGGCGCTCTGCAGGATGTAGACCTTGGCCGCGAAGCCCGCAAACGGTGGGAGCCCTGCCACCCCGACAGCCCCGACGAAGAACAGGGTCCCGAGCAGCGCCGGCCGTGCGACGCCCTGCGCCCTGTCCAGGAAGGTCCTCGCCTCCCCGCGCTCGCGGGCGATCAGGTCGGCAAGCAGGAACAGGCCGCCACCGACGAGGGTGCTGTTGAGCGCATAGTAGAGCGCTGCCGAGGTCGCCGCCTCCGAGTCGAGGCCGAGTGCGACGATCAGGGTGCCCGCAGACAACACGACCAGGTGTGCGAGCAGTCGGTGCAGCTCCCGGCAGGCAAGCACGCCGAGGGTCGCGACAGCGATCGTTGCCAGCCCGACTGGGACCAGCCAGGGCACGGCCAGCGAGGCGGCCGGGCCGGCCTCTGGGCCGAACACCAGCCCGTGCACCCGCAGGATGGCGTAGACGCCCACCTTGGTCATGATGGCGAAGAGCGCCGCCACCGGCGCGCTCGCGGCGGTGTAGGCGGGTGGAAGCCAGAACCCGAGCGGCACCAGGGCGGCCTTGAGGGCGAAGACCACGAGCAGCAGAAGCCCGCCGGCGCGCAGAAGTCCTGCCTGATCGGCCTGGGCAGCGGACACGCGCACCGCGAGGTCTGCCATGTTGAGGGTGCCCGTGGCGGCGTAGATTGCGCCGATTCCGATGAGAAAGATCGACGAGCCCGCAAGGTTCAGCACTACCAGGTGCAGGGCCGCGCGAACGCGCGCCGCGCCTCCGCCGTGGAGCTGCAAGGCGTAGGAGGCGATGAGCAGGATCTCGAAGAAGACGAATAGATTGAAGAGATCCCCGGTGATGAAGGCCCCGTTGATGCCGAGCAGCTGCATCTGAAAGAGGGGGTGGAAGTACCTGCCGCGGCGGTCGTCACCGGCGACGGCGTACAGCAGGCTCGCCAACGCAAGAACTGCAGCGAGCGTGAGCATCAGCGCGCTCAGGCGGTCCACGACCAGGGTGATCCCGTAGGGTGCCGGCCAGTCGCCGAGGTAGTAGATCAGAATCTCCCCGCTCGCGGCGCGGGAGAGGAGCAGGAGGGCGACGGGCAACAGGGCCGCCGTGGCGGCCAGGGCGATGGTGCGCTCCACGCGCGTCCCGAGCCCGCCCGTCAGCAGCAGGAGCGCGCCGCCGACCAGCGGTATCAGGACAGGGAGCAGGACGAGATGGCTCAAGGCGCGTCTCCTCCGTCCACCCCGTCGCCGCCGAGGTCACGCAATGCGCGCAGGGCCAGGACGATGAGAAACGCGATCATGCCGAAGCCGATGACAATCGCCGTGAGCACGAGCGCCTGCGGCAGAGGGTCGGGGAGCCGCGCAATGCCGTGCTCGACCAGCGGCGCGTTGTCGGGCGTCAACCCCCCACTGGCGAACAGGAAGACGTTGACCGCGTAGCCGAGCAGGGAGAGCCCGAGCACGATCGGGAAGGTGTGGGAGCGTAGCAGCAGGTAAACGGCGCTCGCCGTCATCACCCCGACCAGAATCGATACCAATGCTTCCATCAGGCGGTCCTGTTCCGTGGGCTCAGGTCGCCGAGGCCCGCGAGGATGAGCAGTACTGTGCCCGCAACCCCCAGGTACACCCCGAGGTCGAAGAGCATCGCGCTCGCGAGCTCGAACTTCCCCACCACCGGGAGCGTCGCGTAGGTGAATGTGGTGGTGAGGAAGGGGTAGCCGAACAGCCAGCTCCCGAGTCCCGTCAGCACCGCCAAGAGGATTCCCGCGCCAATCAGCGTGAGCGCATCACCGTGGAACCGCGCCTGTGCCGTGTTGCTGCCCTGTGCGATGTACTGCAGGATCAGGGCCACGCCCGTGACGAGAGCGGCGATGAAGCCGCCGCCGGGCTCGTTGTGACCCCGCAGGAACAGAAAGGCGGAGACGAGCAGCGCGATGGGCAGCAGCGGCTTGGACACCACGGCGAGCACCATCGGGTGGCGGTCCGGCGCCCAAGGTCGGCCGAGCCAGTCCATCCTGGGGCCGTGGAGCACGAGACCGGTGAGCATGGCCAGGATGCCGACAGCCGCGATACCGAGCACCGTGATCTCGCCCAGGGTATCGAAGCTGCGGAAATCCACGAGGATCACGTTCACCACGTTGGTGCCGCCGCCACCGGGCTTGCTTTCGGCGAGGTGGAAGGCCGAGATGCTGTCCGCGGACCGGGTGAGCATGGCATAGGTGAGCGCCGCCACTCCGGTGCCGGTCAGCAGGGCCAGGAGAGTGTCGCGGGCCCGCCGGGTCGCGCTGAAAACGGCCGGGGTCGCCTCCGGCAGGAAGTACATCGCGAGCAGGACCAGGATCACGGTCACGATCTCGACCAGCAGCTGCGTGAGGGCCAGATCGGGGGCGGAGAAACGGGCGAAAAACAGCGAGGTCATTAGCCCGACCAGACCGAGCATCAGTACGGCAACGAAGCGGTTGCGGTGCTTGATCGCTGTGGCGACCGCCCCGGCGCCGAGCAGCAGGCCTCCCAGGAGGACGCCGAGGTCGAGGGACTCGCGCGGGCCGGAGCCGCCAATGGGCTCTCCCCAGTATCCGGCCGCGCCGATTGCCAGGGCGCTCACCAGCAGCGCGAACGTGTACCGGACCAGGCTGCGGTTGTCCAGAAGGCGGTCGAGCCGGCGCCCGAGCTCGAATACAAGGGCGAGCAGCCCCTCCGCGACGTCCTTGCCGCTGAACCTGAGCCTGTGCCGCAGCCGCTCGTGTGCCGCGAACAGCCGCCGTCGGACGGTATAGACCGCCACCCCGCCGGAGAGCGCCACCAGACTCATCGCAAAGGGCAGGTTGAAGCCGTGCCAGACAGCCAGGCTGAACTCTGGCAGCGGTCTCTGCAGCACGGCCCCCGCGGCCGCCTCGAGCACGGGGCGCACCGTGAAGCCGGGGAAGGTGCCGACGGCCACGCACAGCACCACCAGGATCTCCACGGGCACCTTCATCCAACGCGGCGGCTCGTGCGGCGTCCTGGTCAAGCCCTTGGGCTCGCCGTTGAAGAAGACGTCGTGGATGAAGCGCAGCGAATAGGCTACTGCAAAGACGCCGGCGAGCGTCGCCGCCCAAGGCAGCACCCAATGCCACGAGGCATCCCCGAGCCACTGCAGGTGGAGCGTCTCGCCGAAGAACATCTCCTTGGAGAGAAAGCCGTTGAGCAGCGGAACCCCAGCCATGGCGCCTGCGGCCACCATCGCCAGCACAGCCGTGTAGGGCATGTACTTGAACAGGCCGTTTATCTTGCGCATGTCGCGGCTTCCGCACTCGTGGTCGATGATGCCGGCGGCCATGAACAGGGAGGCCTTGAAGACCGCGTGATTGATGATGTGGAAGACGGCAGCGATCTCCCCGAGGGGGGTGCCGAGCCCGAAGAGTAGGGTGATGAGGCCGAGGTGGCTGATGGTGGAGTACGCCAGCAGTCCCTTGAGATCGTTTTGGAAGAGGGCGAGGTAGGCGCCCAGCAGCAGCGTGGTAAGGCCCATTCCTCCCACCAGGTAGAACCAAAGGTCCGTGCCCGCGAGAACCGGAAAGAACCTCCCGAGAAGGAAGATCCCTGCCTTGACCATGGTCGCGGAGTGCAGGTAAGCACTCACAGGCGTCGGCGCCGCCATCGCGTGGGGCAGCCAGAAGTGAAACGGGAACTGCGCCGACTTGGTTGCCGCCCCGAGCAGGAACAGCGTAAGGATTAGGGGGTACAGTCCGTCCTGCTTGATCGTCTCTCCGGCCGCCAGAACATCGGTGAGCTCGTAGCTGCCGGCCAAACCACCGATGAGGAGCACCGCGGCGAGGAGCGCGAGACCGCCGCCGCCGGTCACGAAGAGCGCCAGCCGGGCGCCCTGGCGCGCCTCCGCCTCGCGTCGGCGAAAGCCGATGAGGAGGAAGGACGAGAGGCTGGTCAGCTCCCAGAACAGGAGCATCTGCAATAGATTCTCCGACAGAACCAGGCCGAGCATGGCCCCCATGAACAGCAGCAGGTAGCTGTAGAAGCGGGGCCCGCCCTCCGTGGCGGAGAGATAGTAGTGCGCGTAGAGCACCACGAGCATGCCGATGCCGAGAATGAGCTGCGCGAAGAGCAGGCTCAGCCCGTCGAGGCGGAAGGCGACCGTCAGCCCGATCGCGGGGATCCACTCGTGGCGGTCGATCAGGGCAGCACCCTCGTAGACCGCAGGCATTTCCGGGATCAACAGTGCCAGCGCGAGGGCAGCGGTCAGACCAGCCGTCAACGCGGGACGCAGCCCCGCCCTCGATGCCGCGAGGGGAACGAGCACAGCACCGATGAAGGGCACGCAGACGATCAGCGGTAACATCAGGGTCCTGAAGTCAGTAGCGAGGATCTGGGGCGATCAAAGGGATGCCGCAGAGCGTGCCAATCTTAGCGGAGAAAATCCAAACTTGTCAGGGAACCTTGGAATAATCGTCGTGGCCTTACACGGCTGGAGAGGACGAAACCCGACTCGACGGGCCTGATTTCCAGGTCCGCGGTACATTTGGCTTGGTTCCTGTCGCGGCGCGGATGCGGTGAGGCCATGCAGCCAGCGGAGAAATGCACCCTCTATGATCAGCTCCAGGCCCTGCCCGAGACCCTGACCGGCGAGATCCTGAATGGGCAGCTCCACGCCCAACCGCGTACGTCCACGCAGCACGGGCATGCAAGCTCCGTGCTCGAAGACGAGATCTTCGGACCCTTCCATCGTGGGCGCGGCGGGCCGGGTGGCTGGTGGGTCTTCACCGAGCCGGAGATCCATTTCGTCCTGAATGTCGAGATCGCCGTCCCGGACCTTGGCGGTCGGCGTCGCAAGCGCATGCCGGTTCCACCGCGCGAGCATCGCATCCAGATCGTCCCCGATTGGGTCTGTGAGATTCTCTCGCCCTCTACGGAGAGCAAGGATCGCAGGATCAAGATGCCCATCTACGCCCATTACGGCGTCTCCCAGGCCTGGCTCGTCGATCCTGAGGCCCGTACTTTTGAGGCCTACGCGCTCGAACAGGGTGCTTGGCGGGAGATCGCCCGCTTCGCGGGCGAAGAGAGGGTCTCGGTAGCTCCCTTTGAGGCGGTCTCCATAGCGCTCCGCGAGCTGTCTCTACCCGATGCATCGGGTGCGCGCTAGAGTTTCTAACGCACAACCAAAGAGCCTGCTTCTGGCGTTATTGGGGGGCTTTCCCCCAGTGAAAGCATGCAGCGAAACCGCTGACGCGTTCCGCTCTCCCTCCCTCGGAATCGAAGGACTGTGCTGATTGAAACTAACCACATCGACCGAACCCGATGTCGGAAGGCTAGCCACTGGAGTAGTCATACTGTCCCCTAAACTTCAGATCGTCTTACCCACGGATCGAACTTGGTCCCGGCGCTCTGGCTCGACAGGATCTCGTTTGCCCGCTCGCGGGAAAGTGTAAGCGCCATCACGGCGTTTGGCAGTATGACCATCTCGACGGTTCGCATTAGACGTGGGTACTGGGTGTCGAATTGGCCCAATAGCTCGGAGTTAAGCCAGCGTGCCATGTAGACGTAGGGCGGATGTTGCACCCCGTTCGCGTCCATTTCACGTGCCTTCTCTTCCCATTTTGTGTTCACGAACCAGTTCCATACCACTACCTCGGCATGCTGGCGTTCCGGAAGCGGGCTTTGATAGAGGTATTCGTACCAGAGCAGTCCGTGCATCAAATGTTCACAGAGTTCCTGATCCAACGGCCCGCCTTTCTCTAAGTTTCGATATCCCTTGAGCAGCCGGTACGAGTTTTTCAGCCGGATTAGCTCATACCATTACCCACAACTCTCCCCGATGCTGCGCTGAGCCTCGAGCGCGAGCACGAAATCGGGGACGCGTTGCAGACCGATCCAGAGCGTTTTCGGGCCTGGGAAGCCATCGTTTTTCCGGTTTA
>JAYEJW010000266.1:0-11915 GCA_034716535.1 Pseudomonadota bacterium | reverse complement strand
AGCTGGCTCTGGAGCTCGGCCGGCACGAGACCGTGGGCATCGACCTGGTGGCCATGTGTGCCAACGATATCCTCGTCGCCGGCGCCGAGCCCCTGTTCTTCCTCGACTACTACGCCACGGGCCGTCTCGACCTAGAGGTCGCGAGCTCGGTGGTGACGGGAATCGCCAAAGGCTGTGAGCTGGCCGGCTGCGCCTTGAGCGGCGGGGAGACCGCGGAAATGCCTGGGATGTACGCGGATGGTGACTACGACCTCGCCGGATTCTGCGTGGGCATCGCAGAGAAGGACGCGCTCCTGACTTCCGAGCGTGTGCAACCCGGCGACATCCTCATCGGGCTGGCCTCCTCCGGGCCCCACTCCAATGGCTACTCCCTGGTGCGCAAGATCCTGGATGTTAGTGGTGCGGACCTCAAGGAGCGCCTGGACGGCGTGCCCCTGGGGGAGCGGCTGCTCGCCCCGACCCGGATCTACGTCAAGCCCGTGCTGGCATTGATGAAGGAGCTCGAGATCCACGCCATGGCACACATCACCGGCGGCGGGCTGACCGAGAACCTGCCCCGTGTGCTGCCGCAAGGGACCCGTGCGGTGATCGATCTTGCATCCTGGCAGCGCCCGGCGGTGTTCGACTGGCTGCAGACCCAGGGCGGAGTGGTGGAGCCAGAGATGCTGCGCACCTTCAACTGCGGCGTCGGCATGATCGTTTGCGTCGCCGCAGAGGACGCAGGACGGGCCAGCGAGCTGCTCGCCGGTTCCGGCGAGAAAGTCTGGCCCATCGGCCGCGTCGAGGCGGCGTCGGGCGGACCGGCGGTGCGCTTCTCCGAGCGTGATGCCGGGTGACAACCGCGACTCCCCTGCCGGTCGTCGTGCTCATCTCCGGCAGCGGCAGCAATCTGCAGGCTCTCATCGACGGCGCACAGACGGACCTCCCCATCGTCATTCGGGCCGTCATCAGCAACGAAGCGGATGCCTTCGGCCTGGAACGGGCCCGCCGCGCCGGTATCGACGCCAGGGTCCTCAGTCACAGGGATTTCGCGACCCGTGAGGAGTACGACCAGGCGCTTGCCACGCTGATCGATAGGTTCGAGCCCGGACTGATCGTGCTAGCCGGCTTCATGCGCATCCTGACGCCCGCATTCGTTACCCGCTATCGGGGCCGCATGTTCAACATCCACCCCTCCCTCCTCCCGAAGTTCCGGGGGCTGCATACCCACGAGCGAGCGCTGGAGGCGGGCGAGACCGTCCATGGGGCCAGTGTTCATTTCGTCACTGAGGAGTTGGACGGCGGGCCCTTGGTATTGCAGGCGCGGGTGCCGGTGGACCCCGGGGACGATCCGGATCGGCTCGCGGCGCGGGTGCTGGAGCAGGAACACCGGATCTACCCCCAGGTGGTGCGCTGGTTTGCCGAAGGCCGGTTGCGCCTTGGGGAGGACTGCAGACCGCGCCTCGACGGGTGGGTGCTCTCTAAGCCCCTCGCCCTGGAACGGCTCGCGTCTGAAGAGGTCGGCTGAGACGCAATGTCGAAGCGCCGCAGACTCTGGATCCTGCTACTCGTATCCTGGCTTTGCAGCGCCGTCGCCCATCCCGAACCCTTGCCGGCCCATCGGGCCGAGTATCTGCTCACCCGCGACGGTCTCCCATTCGCCACCATGGTCATGGAGCTCGAGCGCGCAGCGAACGGCGGTTATCACTACCGCTCCAGCACGCGGCCCCACAAGGCGCTGGAGCTTGTGAACATGGCGCTGGATATCGCCCCCGGTGCGCACATGAGCGAGCAGAGCGCCGGAAAGGTCGTCAACGGACAATTCCGCCCGGACCGCTATCGGTTCCGCCGCGACAATGCCGATCGTCGAGAGCTGACGGTGACCTTCGATTGGGAGAAGGGACGGGCCGAGATGGCGAGCAGCGAGCAGCCCTGGTCCATGGAAGTACCCGCCGGGACGCTTGACAAACTGACGGTCCTTCTCGCGCTCCGTCAGGACCTGGCGGCGGGATCGCAGGATCTGACCTACCCGGTGGCGGACGGCGGCAAGCTCAAGAGCTACCGTTACCGGGTGGCAGGACCGCAGCAAGTCACCATTTCCGACCGAGCCTGGGAGAGCATCGAGGTTACGCGGTCGAAACAGGAGGGCCCGACCGACTACCGTATCTGGCTCGCCGCGAAGCTGCGCTATCTGCCGGTTCTGGTTGAGCGGGAAGAGGACGGAGCCCTGTTCCGGATGGAGCTGACCGCGACCGAAGACATTGACGCGGGGGAGACCATGGCGACCGGTGACTGAAGGGCTTCTCGGAGAGCGCACGGCGGATTGCAGCCATCTCATGCTGATTCGGACCACCCCCTTGGAGGCGCCTGTGCGCGACTACCGATCCATGACGCCTTGTGAGCGCATCCGTTACTATCAAAAGCGCGTGCGCGAACTTACGCCGACAGGGTCCGCACGCGAGGCGTTGCTGGTACGGACCTTCGAGCATCTTATCCGCGAGAATCTGCCCCTGTGTTCCGAGCATCCGGCGATAGGACCCGGCACCGACGGGAGATCCTGATACCGGAGCGGCACACCGACACCCGACGTCAGGAGACCTCGATCAGTGTTCGCACTTATCGAGTTTTTCCCGTGCACCGGGCAGCACGGAGAGCAGGAAGGTGGAGATCAAAACGATCGGTGCGAGCACGATCAACACGAGGGCGAAGAAGAGCACAAGATGCTGGAGATTGAAGACATCCGGCACCACGTAGCGCGCCGCCAGAAACAGGGCAATCGCACCGATAAGAAAAGCACCCGACACGGTCACACCCTCGCGCATGGTCTTGCAACCGAGTACCAGGAGTCTTGAAGGCATTGCACATCCTCCTAACCTATGCGCCCTCATCGGCGCAGATTAATTGCGACGTCACACAGAATCGAGCCTAGCACAAACCGGCCGGGGAGATGACGGCAACCTCCTTCCCGGGGCCCAGCTCCCGCAACTCCTCTCCACTGCTCTGCGCTTCCGTTGCTCCAGGCACGGGTTTCCGATCCCGGGGCGTCACCCTGCGCCATCGTCAGGTCCTCAACAGGCATCGCACAGCTTGATCTGCTGCTCCACGGGCAGGTCCTCCTGACGCGCCCACTCCATCATCGAGCCATCGTAGAGACGTGCCTGCTTGTTCCCCAATACCGCGTAAGCAGCAAACCAGGTCAGGGCGGCCCGGTTGCCCGAGTGACAGAAATGAACCTGTTCTCCTTCGTGGGCAATACCCCGAGCGGCGAACAGGGCCTCCAAGGCTCCAGCGTCACGCAGCTTCCCGGATCCGTCCTCCGTGACCCAGTCATAGGGCAGATTCTTGGAACCGGGAATGGTACCGGGCCTCTCTTCCTTACCGCCACGGTAGAGTCCCACAAACTCGCCGGCGGAACGCGCATCCACGAAACCGCCCTGGTTCGCGAGGAGCGCTTTCGCCCCCTCTATATTCAACATCAACTCAGGGTCAGGACGAGCGACATACTTTGTTGGCTCCGGACGATTGACAGGGGATTCCAGCGGATTGCGGCCTTGAGCATAAGACACCAGTCCGCCGTCGAGCACGGAGACCGCCTCGTGTCCGAGCACTTTGAAGGTCCAGAACACCCGCGCAGCGGCGGCCAGATCCCCGGCCCCACGGCCGGTTGAGACCACAACGACGGTCTTGCCGTTGTCGATACCCAACCCCCCGATCAGGGCCTCCAGGCGCTCAGTCGTTGGCAACATTCCCACCGGCACGCCCTTATCGCTCGTGCGCCAGCTTCCGTAAGGGGCGTTGACGGCCCCGGGGACATGAAAACGCCGGTAATCTTTCGGCTCTTGAATATCCAGGACCACCAAATCCGGGGTGTTCAGGTTCGCCTTCATCCAAGTTGCATCCACCAAGGGCGGAGCGCCGGCGAATCCGAGCGTTGGGGCGAGCAGAAAGAGAAAGAAAACAAGCCTGGTCAGGTTGCTCATGGCAGTACCGTTGATGAGATCGGGACATCGTCCCAAGAAGAATGCAGGTTGGTTCGCTGAGCTGCGACTTCAAGGTCCAAGCGCCCGCCAGCTGACCCTGCAAGCAGCTCAATCCCTCTGCCAAAAAACCACCGGCGGCTGTTGCGCCAGCCTCAGGGGTCGATATCATACCCCCATTCAAAGTCGGCCGGACGGAGGTAAAAAGGGCATAATGGCTGCCCGCACTCCAGTCCCGAGCAAGTCAACGGCCGTTACCATGCGCAAGCTCTTCGCCCTTCTGTTCTGGACCCCCCTGTCCCTGTCCGCCGCCGAATATCCTGCCCCCACGGTGGACATGACCCTCGAGCAGGTCTCAGAGCACGTCTACTACGTCCAGGGAAAGGCGGGGATTGCCACGGACAATCAGGGCTTCATCTCCAATGCAGCGGCGATCGTCACCTCCGCCGGCGTCGTCGTGGTCGACGCCTTGGGCTCGCCGTCCCTGGCACAACGTTTTCTCCAGTTGCTCCGGGAAGTCACGGACCGACCCATCGCCGAAGTCATCGCCACCCACTACCACGCGGATCACATCTACGGCCTCCAAGTTTTCAAGGATCTTGGGGCGGACGTCATCGCCCCTGGCGGGTTCCAGGACTACCTCGACTCTCCCTCCGCCAACGAGCGCCTGGAGGAGCGTCGCATCTCGCTTTACCCTTGGGTCAACGAGGACACCCGATCGGTGCGGCCGGACCGAGTCCTCGTAGAAGACAGCCTGCTTGAGATGGGGGACGTTACCCTGCACATCACGTATCTCGGCGCCGCCCACTCGGACGGGGATTTGACCGTGCTGGTGGAGCCGGACCGAGTGCTGATCTCGGGGGACATCATCTTCGAAGGGCGAATCCCCTTCACCGGCAGTGCCGATACCCGACACTGGCTCCGGATCCTCGAGGGACTGGATAAGGAGGGCCTGAACGCCTTGATCCCGGGCCACGGTCCCGCCGCGGACGACCCGCAGGAGGCCGTCCGGGCCACCCTGCGCTACTTACGCTACACGCGCGAGAAGATGGCCGAGGCGGTGGACGAGATGGTCCCCTTCGCTAAAGCCTATGAGCAGACGGACTGGACGGAGTTCGCCGATCTGCCCGCCTTCGACGCCACCCATAGGCGCAACGCGTACGGGATCTACCTGTCCCTTGAACAGGAGGGGTTCTCAGAGCAGTAGGCCATCGATGGGTATCGCCTCGCACTACCCATCGTCGACTTGTGCGCTCTACTCCATGGTCTTAGTGTCGCTGATTGGAACAAGAAGTCGAGCCCACCCCAGAAGAAGCCCGTATTATGGTAGAGAAAAAGTTTCGCTTAAAAAGGAACCCTACGGTCGGCGACGCAATCGGATTGTATGGGTTTATTTGCCCCATCCTGAAGATGCTTCCATACGACGTGTATCTCAGAGTGGAAGTCAGTGATTCAGGCCTGATTTTGGAGAGTGAAAAGCATTATTTTGATGACATGTATAGCCTGTCACCGAAAGCGAGTGCCAACACACCGCAGGAAATGGGAGAGGACTATGTGGCCTCTCTCACAGGATCAAGAGGCTATCCCATCGATTCCGGTAGCATCTACAAAACCAGGAAACAGTTGTTGGACAATGGGTTTTGTAGAAAGAAAGCAATCAACACATTCATGTCACGGTATTCGAAGAGTCCGATTCTGAAGAACTCTTTCGACAGCGATGTGAAATGGGAAAGAGACCAAGCCGGCGACACCATCCTGGTGATGACGAGCTCGAGCGAAGGTGATTTCAAGAGGATTGAGAAGAGGCTATTCCAGCAGTTCGAGATGGATGAGCTCGGAACTGATTGACAGACAGCTGGAAAAAGCCATCCGTGACATTTTCTTCAACACGGAGCCGGAAAAGCGCGGTTTCCCGGTTCCTTCAATTTCAACAAGTTGAAATTGGCGGCACATCCATGTGCCGCACGCAACAGGGATTCGCCAGCCTCATCGCGTTGCGTCCCCCGGTCTGCAGAGAGCCGCCCGAGCAGCGGATCGGCTCAGTGGCGGCTGGAACGGGGCGGCGGCTGCTCCGACGGCGCCGGCTCGTCCACCGCGAGTCCCCGGCGCACCCGCCGGCCAACGAGCAGGCAGGCATGTTCGAACGCCTTCTCTGCTTCTCTCGCGCTCCAATCCCACTCCATCGGCGCGGCTGAGGCCGGAATTTGCCAGTGCCCCGTCGTCAGGACCTCGCCGACGCGGATCTCGAGCGTCCAATCGTGCCAGACGACTTCCGGATCCTCGTCCTCGAAGAACTCCTGCTCCGCGAGTCGCACATAGTTGCCGGCGACGTTGTCCATCGAGACCAGATCGGATACAACCAACTTGTCCTCGATGCAGCTCGACCAACCCGTATGCACGGCCGAGGCCGTCGCCATCAGGGCATGAATCAACAGAGCCGGGGTCAGCGTGACCTGCAGCTGGCTGTCCCAGTCCGGTTCCGATGCATCTTGATCTTGGATCATCTTGGAGTCTCGCGCGCTTGGAGCAGCGACGCGCAAGCGCCACGCTATTTATCATGAAGCATTCCCCCATCGAGGTACAGCCGATGAAGGTCGCCGTCCTCTCAGACATACAGGGTAATCTCCCCGCCCTCGAGGCCGCTTCCGAGCATATCCTGACCTGGGGACCCGATCTAGTCGTGATGGCCGGGGATCTCATCAACCGAGGACCCAGCAGCCGCGAATGCCTCGATCATTTCGACGCCCTTCGCCGCGGCCAGGGCTGGCTTCCCATCCAGGGCAATCACGAGGTCTGGGTGCTACGGTGCGGCCATGAGCTGCCCCTCGACTCCATCGATGCGGACATGCGCCGTTTCGCCGATTGGACCTTTCGCCAGATCGGCGACATGGAGGACGCGCTGCTCGGCTGGCCGGACCACCTGTGCTTCCACGGAGACTCTGAGGACAACTGGGTCCACGTCACCCACGGTACCATGGCCGGCAATCGGGACGGCATCTCCGCAAGCGTCCCCGACAAGGACCTACAGGGCCGACTGCCGGAGGACATAGCGCTCTTCGTGACGGCCCACACTCACAAACCCCTGGAGCGGCGCTTAAACGGCATTCAGATCCTCAACGTGGGCTCGGTAGGCTCTCCCTTCGACGGCGATCCGCGCGCCAGCTACGGTCAGCTGGAGTATCGTGACGGACGCTGGAAGACGCGCATCCTGCGTCTAGCCTACGACAGGGCGCGTACTGAGCGCGACTTCCTTGAATCCGGCTTCATCGATGAGGGAGGCCCTCTGGCGCGTATCGTCTACGAGGAATGGCGGCGCGCGCGGCTGCTCATGCCCACGTGGCACCAGCGCTACCGCAAGGCCGTGTGCGACGGCGAGATTGCTCGTGACCTTGCTGTCACGGACTTCCTGAAATCGCTGGGCTAATCGACCGGAGTGCTAGTCCGAGCCCCGCCGCAATCGCAGATCCACCTCCACATCCACAACCAGGGCCACGGTCTCGTCGCTTGCCCACTCGCCTTCGCCGACGCGGAAGTCGGTACGCTTCAGGGTCGCGCGCCCGCGCAACCGCGCGCCTTGCCCCCTTTCCGTCCAGGAGAAGACGAAGCGCACGGGGCGCGTGATCCCCTTTAGGGTGAGTCTTCCCTCCGCGGAGAATCGGCCTTCTCCCAGTGCCCGGAAACGTTGGGCCTGGTAGCGCGCCTTGCGAAACCGCCGCGTATCGAACCACTCATGGCCGCGCAATGCCCGGTCCCACATCAGTGGGATCACTCGCTCGACCAAGAGTAGACCGGAGGGGAAGGGTTGTCGTTTCGCCCAAGGAGATAGGGTTGCGAAGGGGAGAACCGCGGGGCGGTGGCGCCCGCGGCTTAGGTTGATCGCAATCAGTTACAGGGCGCGAGGCCCTGACGCTCACAGAAGTTGCCCCACCTTTGCTCACCAAAACGGACCCACTGACCTCGCGCGGAATCGTGTTCTATTGACCGGCCCCCCGGTCTTTCGACGGTTCTGACCACGTGCACGTACCTCCCTTGGCCTTGAACCAGCGAGAGCCGTAGCGGGCTGAGAGGTAAGCGGCGAATCTCCTGGTAGGGATACTCCATCCGGGAGGTGATCCATGGCCAAGCGGCGGTGTGCGGCCTGCGGCTGCCTGTTCGTGCCGCGGCGCAACGTTCCCCAGCAACGGTACTGCTCCGAGCGGGCGTGTCAGCGCACGCGCCGGCGTCGCTGGCAGCGCCAGAAGCTCAAAGCGGACGCGGACTACCGCGCCAATCAGGCGGCGGCCCAGCGGCGCTGGCGCGAGCGCCATCCGCAGTACTGGCGGGCCTACCGCCAGCGCCACCCCGGTTACACCTCCCGCAACCGCGAACACCAACGTGATAGGAACCGCCGGAGGCGTCTGGCGGCCACCGGTCCATCCCCGCCAGCGATTGCAAACATGGACGTGTGCGCGCTCGGAAAAGGCATTGTTTCAGGCACTTACCGGTTGATCCCGGTCACCAATTCAGGGCTTGCAAAGATGGACGCGTACATGGTGAAAATGCAAGTGATTTCCGCCGCTTAGACGCTGATTGGAGGTGATTGCAAAGAGAGGACTTGATGGGCAAAGGGCGGTTGCCGCAGTAGCGTATGGGCTATGGAGAACGTCCTGCGCCTTGACCTGCACGCCCTGATTCCGCGCTTTGCGCCGCTGCGCCTGCGCGATCCGGCCAGGCTGCGCCGGCTCCTTGCGTCCATTGAACAGCAAGGCCAGCTCATGCCGGTGGTGGCCGTCCCCGAGGCGGGGAACGATCGCCACTGGGTGTTGATCGACGGCTACCGGCGCCTGGAGGCGCTGCAGCGGCTCGGAGAGGATCTGATCTGGGTGGATGTGTGGGAGCGCTCCATCGATGAGGCGCTGCTGGCGTCTCTGGCGCGCGGGCCGGACCGCGCCTGGGAGGCGATCGAGCAGGCGGCGCTGATCGCCGAGCTCGCAAGGCGCCATTCCCTGCAGGCGATCGCCCTCCAACTCGGGCGTGATGTCAGCTGGGTGAGCCGACGCTTGAGCCTGCTCAAGGCGCTGCCCGAGGACCTCCTCGAGCAGGTACGCCAGGGACGGATTTCGCTGTGGGCGGCCACGCGCATCCTCGCCCCGTTGGCGCGCGCCAACAGTGGCCACGCCCGTATCCTGCTCTCACAACTCGAGCACCAGCCCCTGTCCACCCGTGAGCTCAAGCGCCTCTACAGCCACTACCAGCAAGCGACCAAGGTCCAACGCGAACGCCTGGTGGAGAACCCCGGGCTGTTCCTCCAGGCCTTGGACAGTCGGGAACAGAGCGCCGAGGACAAGCGCCTGGGCGACGGTCCAGAAGGCGCCTGGTGCAAAGACCTGGCGGTGGTCCGTCAGATCCTCAAACGCCTGTTGCGCCAGGTTCCCACCCTGTTCGCCGCCCAACAGGACCCCTTAGAGCGTGAGCGTCTGCGCCAGGCCTTCGCGCCAACGAAGTCCCAGTTCCAGCGCCTGGAGCAGGCCCTGACGGAGGTTTCGGGCCATGATCGCTGAGGAGCTCCGCCAGGCGATCGGCACGCTCAAGGACCAAGGCCGGCCCCTGCGCGAGATCAGCCGGGCGCTGAAGGTCTCGCGCAACACGGTGCGCCGGGTGCTGCGCGATCGCCAACACCCCAAGGCCACGCCGGAGGATCCCCGCGTGCAGGCCATCGCGGGGCTGTTGCCGGACCTCTACCGCGACTGCAAGGGCAATGTGGTGCGTATCGGCGAGATCCTCAAAGCCAAGCACGCGATCGCGATTCCTTACAGCACGCTCACCCGGCTGGTCCGGGAGCAGGACCTGCGGGCACCGAAGAAGCGCAGCGGCACCTACACCTTTGGCCCCGGCGAGGAGATGCAGCACGATACCTCCGCGCACCGCCTCTCCCTGGGGGAGAAGACCCTCACGGGGCAATGCGCGAGCCTGGTGCTCGCTTACAGCCGGATGCTGTTCATCCAGTACTACCCCCGCTTCACCCGCTTCGAGGCCAAGGCCTTTCTCACTGAGGCGTTGCGTTTCTTCGACGGGGCCTGCCCGCGCTGTGTCATCGACAACACCTCCGTGGTGCTCGCCGGCGGTAGCGGTCCCCATGCGCTGATCGCCCCGGAGATGGAGGGCTTCGGCGCGCTCTTTGGCATGGCGTTCATGGCCCATGCCATCGGGCACTCGGATCGGAAGGGTCGGGTCGAACGGCCCTTTTCTTATGTGGAAGGAAATTTCCTCGCCGGGCGTACCTTCGCCGACTGGGCGGACCTCAACGCCCAGGCCCGCGCCTGGTGCGAGGAGGTGGCCAATGCGAAGGTGAAGCGGGTGCTGGGAATGAGCCCCCAGGCGGCCTATGCGATGGAGAAGGCACACCTGCTCGCGCTGCCTGCCTACATCCCCCCGGTGACCGAGATCCACTACCGGGTGGTGGACTGCTACGGCTTCGTGCACCTGGACACCAACCGTTACTCGGTCCCGGAGCGCTTGGTCGGAAAAAAGGTGGCGGTGCACAAACGCCCCGAGCAGGTCTTGGTCTTCTGCGCCCAGCAGCAGGTCGCCGAGCATCCGCGCCTGATCGGTCAGCGCCAGGGCGAGCAGCGGGCCAAGGGGCATCATACCCGGCTCGAGCGCCGCCGCGCCGTCGGTCCTTCCCCCCAGGAGCAGGCCCTCACCGGGTGTGATCCCGTGCTCGATCGGTACGTGGTCGCGTTGAAAAAACGTGCCCCCGGCCGCGGTGTGGGAAAGTTGCGCCGGCTCTTGGCGCTCAAGCGCACCTATCCCAGCGAACCCTTCCTCGCCGCCGTGGCGCAGGCGTTGCAGTACGGCCTGTTCGATCTGACCCGCCTGGAGCGGCTGATCCTCGAGCGCGTGGCCGGGGACTTCTTCGACCTCGACGAGCAGCCCTGATGCGCGAGGAGCTCGAAAAACTGCTCGCGCAGCTGCACTTCAAGGGCATGGCCCAGAGCCTGGAGCGCATCCTCGCCACGGCCGACGCCGAGGCGCTGCCCGCGGTGGCGGTGGTGCACCGCCTGCTTCTGGAGGAGTGGCGTCACCGCCAGGAGCGCAGCCTCGCCTATCGCCTCGCCCAGGCCAAGCTGCCCTGGGAGTGGTCCCTGGAGAGCTTTCCCTTCGCCCGGCAGCCCGGCGTCAATGCGACCCAAATCAAGGGGCTGGCAGGGCTGGACTTCATCCAGCGGGCCGAGAACCTCGTGTTCATCGGACCGCCCGGCACCGGCAAGTCGGGACTGGCCATCGGCCTGCTGCGCCAGGCCCTCGTCAATGATTACCGCGCCCGCTTCTACAAGGCGCAGGATCTGTTCGATGAGCTCTATGCCTCACTGGCCGACCGCTCCACCTCTCGCCTGCTCAACCGCCTCAGCCGCTATGATGCCCTGGTGATCGACGAGCTTGGCTACCTGACCCTCAAACCCGAACAGGTCAACGCCTTCTTCAAGCTCATGGATCTGCGCTACGGCACGCGGCCCTCGATCATCACGACCAACCTCGACTACCCCGACTGGTACGAGCTGTTCGAGCGCAAGCCGTTGGTCGATGCACTCCTTGACCGCCTCCAGCACCACTGCATCACGATCCGCATCAACGGGCCCTCGCTTCGCGTTCCCCAGAACGATCCCGATTCCGCCTCACCGCAACGCCGCCGCAAGACCTCCTCGGCTAAGAACAACGATGTGCCCAGTGCGGCGCGTTGATCACCTTCGCTACTGCTGCCGGTTAACCCGAAGTTCCCGCGGTAAACGTGGGCCAGAACGGATGCAAGCCACTGATTGCCAATATATTCCCGCTTGTTGTCAGGTGTCAGTATGTTCCCATGTAAAAGAACAATATAATTCTTGCAATGTTGGCGATATGAGCTATACATGTTCCCATGTATATCGAAGTCGTCCCCAATCGCAGCTCCCGCCCCGCCATTCTGCTGCGTGAGGGTTG
>JAYEJW010000265.1:0-2386 GCA_034716535.1 Pseudomonadota bacterium | reverse complement strand
CCGGACCGGCGGTGGGATCAGCGCGCGCGCTACCTCAAGTTTCTGTTGCTCGCCGCCATGCTGATCGGCGTGTGGGTGAGCGGGGAGGGGATCTGGGCGTCCTTCGATCCCATGCAGCATGCCTTCGGTGGTTCGTTGATGGGCTGGATGCTGATCTTGCTGATTGCGGTGCTTCTCGGCTCCCTGTTCTATGTGCGATTCTGGTGCCGCTACTTCTGTCCTCTGGGCGCCTTTCTGGCGCTGAGCAACAAGCTCGCGTTTCTTGAGAAGATTGCCCCGAAACGGCGCTTCGAGCACTGCGACTTGGGGGTACGCGGCCAGTTCGATCTGGACTGCATCCGTTGTAGTCGTTGCGTTACGGGCAGGGATACCCATGTGCGCCATCGCCCCCAGGCGGTCGAGTCGCCAACAGGGGCAACAAGGGGTGGCGATCCCGTCGAACGATCCGGGCGGACCTTATAACCGTATCGCCTGTGCGGCATTGTTCGCCTGGTCCTTTTTCTGACCTATATTGTCCTGATATTCGACTGAGTAATGGGACCTTCGCCCAGCTACGCCGTACTTTCAGCCTGTTGAATCGTGAATCTGTTCTTTGACAAATGCGAATCATTATGTCGCACGACCAAAGGGGAACACTATGCGCTCGACACTTGGGCACCGAGGGTGGCACGCCTTCGCCATCGCAGTTCTTCTCGCCGTCTCGTTAGGTGCCGCGCCAGCGGCCGCGGATGGGGCCCACTACACGAACATCAAACAGCCGGCCGAAGAGTTGCTGGAAACGGGTAAGACGATCCTCGATCAGCCCCTGCACTACCCGACCGACGGGGCGCCGGTGGTCAAGGCGCTGATGCTTACCGTTGCGCCAGGCGAAGAGACCGTGGAGCACCAGCACGGCGTTCCGATGTTCGTATACATGTTGGCCGGGGAGCTCGAGGTCGACTACGAGAACCAGGGGACTCAACGGGTGGTTGAGGGCGATACGTTCATGGAAGCGACCGGGGTCTGGCACAAAGGCAGGAATACCGGGGACAAGCCCGCCCGGATCCTGGTCGTCTTCATGGGAACCGAGACGGCACCAAGCGTCATTCGCCGGGACTAGTCATCGCGGAGCAGGACGGGGATTGTGACCCAACAGCACAACTATTTCGCTCCGGTTCAGTCAGTTGATTGTCGTATGAAGCGGTCAACTGCCGTTTCTAGGATCATCGAGACGCTTCTCCCGGGGAATCGCTGTCACTGCGCCACAGACCGCGCACCGCAACCACGTTAACGGTGAGCTCCGGATCGTCCATCTCGTCACGCACGATCTTCCTGAGCTCGTTCGCGTAGGATGGGGGTAGCTCATCACGCGAAGCGATGTGGATCATCACCCGACGCTGAGCCCGTGGTCGCCCCATGAACATGATCTCCACGCCCTCGTCCTGGGCCACCCGCTCGTATAGCGCCCTCGAGACCGCCGTCGTCACCGGGTGGGCCAGCGGCACGTTCTTTCCCTGCTCGAGCTGCGCGACCAGGGCAGTGCTCAGGGGGCCGGCGATCACCAGCAGCAACACGACCAGACTCACTTGTCCCAGCTTGGCTCGCCGTCGATGACCTTCCAGGGCTCGCGATGCCGTGACTCCGAGGAATGAGAAGGTGAAGCTCGATATAACGATAATCGCGAGCAGGTTGGTGAAGAACAGCATCGCTGCGCCGAGTGCGTTCAGCCACTCCGTGTGGGCCAGGGAGATCCCGACAGCACAGACGGGCGGCACCAGCGCAGTGGCGATCGCCACGCTGGCGATAGCGCCGGAGATGTTCGGCCGCGCCATGGCGAACGTCGCGGCGGCGTCCCATCCGGTCACGACCGGATCCTGGTCGTCGAAGAGCTCGATGATGCCGCGGGGCTTCAGGCGGTCGACGACGACCTCGACCTCGAATCCTTCCTCGTCGAGCGCCATGTCGTGCAGCAGCGCCCGGAGCCCGCTCTCACCGGCCCGTCCCGCCTTTGCCCCGGTCTCATCGTCGACTATCCCGACCGTGACCCGAGCTCCACGACGCTGCTGCAACCTGTGCACCAGTCGCAGGGCCGCCCGGGTGTTCGCGCCCCGGGTCGCGACGAACAGGATCTTGTCGACCTGGGAAGGCGCCTTTGCGCCATACAGCGGCACGAACGCCTGACATGGAGCGGAGCGCATCAGCTCGTCCGACGTCTGGGGTTTTCCGCTCACCCTGGTGGGCATCGCGAACGGGCCGGTCACGAGGAGACGGGCGCGCTTCCTGCGCGCCCGTTCGAGAACCTCTGCGTCGGAGTGTCGCCGTGCTCAGGATGCGAAACGGGACGTCCCAGTCCCCCTTTCGCCTTCCGCTCGGCGACAGCCTTTATGCCCCGGTTCGCCCCGCTCCG
>JAYEJW010000264.1:0-2386 GCA_034716535.1 Pseudomonadota bacterium | reverse complement strand
CGCCGCTTCCCCATCCGAAACCCATTGATGAAGAAGGCATACGATGATCAAAAAATCCCGCAACCTGGTTCGCGCGCTTGTTCTTGCCGGCCTGGCCTGTCTTGTATTCACTGCCAGCACGTCCGCGACTGAGGCGCAAGTCGCGGTCGGCGCCCTCGACACGTCGGTCAAGCTCCTGAGCTTGCAGGCGGGTGAGGCCTTTGCCTTCGATGAGGCAGAGCTCAGCGACGCCGGCAAGGCCAAGCTGGACGCGGTCCTTGCCGACCTGAAAGAGGAATACGTTTACCGGGCCGACGTCACCGGCTATACCGATAGCATCGGTGACGAGGCGTACAACCTGGATCTCTCCTTCCGTCGCGCGCAGGCGGTTGTGGGGCATCTCAAGATGTCCGGCATTCTACCGGAGAGAATCAAGACGTACGCAAGGGGCTCGGCCGACCCGATCGTGACCTGCGAGGAGATTACGGGAGAGGATCTCATCGCTTGCCTCGCCCCGAATCGTCGGACAGAAGTTCGTTTCTCCTTCCCTCGCGCCCATACCGAAGGTGTCGTTCTCGCCCGCGAGCAGCTCTCAACCGCGGCAGGCGAGTACGTCGCGCTCTATGCCGCTCCAGTCGCATCGAGCGATTTCGCCGCCAAGGCCATTAAGGTCTTCAAGGAGGGCTGCCGCGCCGACCTGGATGCCTACTGCTCCCAAGTCACCCCCGGAGATCAACGCCTGCTTGCCTGTCTGTACGCTCACGACGACAAGGTATCCGCCCAATGCAAAGGCAGCGTGCTCGACGCCTTGCTGCTCGTCAAAGCTGAGTTCGCGCAGGCCAACTTCATCGGCGCGCTGTGCGGGTCGGACATCCTCGATCACTGCGGCGGCGTGGAGCCCGGTGATGGGCGCATCGCTGCCTGTTTGAAGGAGAAGGGCGCCTTGCTCACCGAGCCGTGTCGAGAGTCACTCCAAAACCTCCCTCAATGATGAACATCGCGCCGGCGTGGGCATCGGTGTCGGCGGCGGCCGCTGCGTGCTCACCTCCGGCAACCGCGACCCGATCTACGACAAGGTCAGCAGCCTCGAGGCTGGCGCTATCCGCGGCGTGCAGTCCCACTCGATGATCCGGGTGATCAACTCCGGCGATGCGCTGGGCAAGTTCGCCAAGGGCAAGCGCGAGTGGGAGCTCGGTGTGGACGCCTCCGTCGCGGTCACCCAGCTCAGCGCCAACAGTGACCTGCTCGCCTGCGCAGGGCGGGCATCCGCGGCAAACCTTGCCGGTCAGGTCCAACTTCGGCTTGTTCGCCTCAGTGACCGCATCTGGAGTTCAAGAGACGCATGCATGACCCCCCTGACCGGCAGCTCCTGGGACAAACCGGGCGTTGAAGGACGAGGTTGCGAAGGACAGCTATGGGTCGGCGGACGATCGAAAGGTTCAAATAGCGGCTGGTGACACGAGTGTTGCGTTTACCCCCCCCATAGTCAGGGAGATCCGTTAGGCCTTCTTCGAAAATCCAGTGGTCCTGACCGGGAAGGCCGTGTCCTTCGTCACCAGCCCGCTGCACGTGCCGCTTCGCCGGATCTTCGTCAAGGGAGAGCCAGCGGACGGTAAGGAGGCCTGTGCGGAGGTTTGGGGGGGCCGCGACGGCGTTGGCTCGGACGAGGGAGGAGAAACAACGGCCGATAAAGGAGCGGAGCCCCGCGCCGATGACGAGCGACAGCGCGCTGCCGACGGCGAAGAGCGGGGCCCGGGGCAAGACTTACAAAAGGGTGTTCGACCCTCTACAGACCAGGCCGAAGAGGCCCCCGAGGACTCGCCGGAGGACAAACCGGCGATCGACGCCCTCAACTTGAGCGAATAGCGAGTTCTGCCACAGAGCGTCCGCTCAACAGCATATTATCGAACGCCCGAGTAGAAATGCTGTAATTTTGCGGCCAATAGCTAACCGGCAGATCCCTGCGAGCTCAACGACACTTTCGAAATTAAATGCTGGATCCAGGTCGCCGAGGGAAACAAAGCCGAGAAGGTGCGCCAGTGGGGCGATAAAGGGCCACGAGAACTATCTGGTCCTGCAGTACGCTGGAAATCATCGAGCGCAACGCCAAGGCCGGCAAGCCATTCGGCGTTGTCAACTGACCCATGCATCGTAATGGGGCATCCGTTTTCGCTTGACCGCGTTATCAATCGACACGTGCTCAAGGTGGACGTGCGCCGTAAAGAACGACGCATTAGGAGGACATTAACGAAAAAGGAACGCTTGGAAAACAGGGTAATTAGTAACTTCTCAATAAGTAGGGGCAGGTATATCAATGGGCTAAGTGGATAAGTTAGAATTCTCAGCAAGAGTTCGCCATAGTCTGCTGTCTGCTCTCGTCCATGTCCGATCGCGATCAACTGCCGAG
>JAYEJW010000263.1:0-2388 GCA_034716535.1 Pseudomonadota bacterium | reverse complement strand
GATTGCCGAGGGCAAAATTGCCCCCCCTCCCGAGACCGACGCGCCATCCCTAGATATGGCGGCAATCAACGGTGCGTTTCTGGACTGCGAGCTTGGCGGGCTTCGCCAGACGGCGACCGACATCACAGCCTCCCTAGCCGATCTCAAGGGCATAGAAACAGCGGTCACCGAGCGGGTTGGTGCCTCGCAGGCGCCGGATCTCGCCCCCCTCTCCGGCCTCCTGACCGAAGGCGCCGCGCTGCTGCATTCCCGGCTTGCCGAGCGCGCCGGCGAAGAGGCAGAGACGGCGGAGGTCGGCGTGGAGGCGACCTCGCCCGAGGCAGGCGCTGGTCCCTCAACAACGGCCCCGCAGCGCATCACCGGCGAAATCACCAGTCGTGAAGACGTGGTCCGGACATTGGACAAGCTTTGTGATTACTATTCACGCAACGAGCCTTCCAGCCCGGTGCCCCTGCTGTTGCAACGGGCACGCCGGCTGGCCAAGAAGGACTTCATGGACATCATGCGGGATCTCGCTCCGGACGCGCTGGCGCAGATCGAAGCGATCCGCGGACCCAACGGTGACCAGTAAGACCTCGACGCCACGATGAACGAATGATCGCGGCGCCACACTTCACGAGACGACTACTATTAGAATTGACGACCAGTAAAGGAGATAACCCGTGGCAAAAGAAAGCAGCCAAAAGTTCATCGCCCGCAACCGCGCGCCCCGCGTACAGATAGAGTACGACGTCGAGCTTTACGGGGCCGAGAAGACCATCCAGCTGCCTTTCGTGATGGGCGTATTGGCAGACCTCTCCGGCAAGCCGGAGGAACCGCTGCCCGCCGTCGGGGACCGTAAGTTCCTCGAAATCGATGTCGATAACTTTGACGACCGCCTGAAATCAATGAAACCCCGCACCACCTTCCAGGTGCCCAACACCCTGACCGGGGAAGGCAACCTGAACGTGGCGCTCACCTTCGAGAGCATGGACGACTTCTCACCGGCAGCCGTTGCCCGCAAGGTGGACGCCCTGAATCAGTTGCTGCAGGCGCGCACCCAGCTTTCCAATTTGCTGACCTACATGGACGGGAAAAGCGGTGCGGAGGAGCTTATCGCCAACGCACTGAAGGATCCCACCCTGTTGCAGGCGCTGGCTTCGGCACCCAAGCCGCAAGAGGGCGAGAAAGAAGAATCGGCACCGGCGGAGGAAAAGTAAGATGGCGGAAGCAACCCCGGAAACCCAGGCGCAACCCGAAGCCCAGACCATCGAAGCGGGAGAGTTTTCCTCACTACTCCAGCATGAGTTCAAACCCAGATCCGACCGTGCCAGAGAGGCGGTGGAAGACGCCGTCCATACCCTGGCTGAACAGGCGCTTTCCCGGACCGCCCTTATTTCCGAGGACGCGGTACGCACCATCGAGTCCATGATCGCAGAGATCGATCGCAAGCTCACCGAACAGGTGAATCGGATCCTGCACCACGCCGACTTCCAGCGGCTGGAGGGCTCCTGGCGCGGGCTGCACTATCTCGTGAACAACACCGAAACCGACGAGATGCTCAAGATCCGCGTCATGAACATCTCAAAGAAAGAGGTACACAAGACGCTCAGGAAGTTCAAAGGCACGGCCTGGGACCAGAGCCCCCTCTTCAAGAAGATCTACGAGGAGGAGTACGGCCAGTTCGGAGGCGAGCCCTTCGGCTGTCTTCTGGGGGACTATTCCTTCGACCATAGCCCGCCGGACGTCGAGTTCCTGAATCAGGTCGCACAGGTCTCAGCAGCGGCCCACACCCCGTTTATCGCCGGCGCCGACCCCGGCGTCATGCAGATGGAATCCTGGCAGGAGCTCAGTAACCCTCGGGACCTCACCAAGATCTTCCAGACCCCCGAGTACGCAGCTTGGCGCTCGCTACGGGAATCCGAGGACTCCCGCTATATCGGGCTGGCCATGCCGCGATTCCTCTCGCGCCTGCCCTATGGTGCAAAAACGGACCCGGTGGAAGAGTTCGACTTCGAAGAGGAGACCGGTGCCGCCGATCACACCAGGTACACCTGGTCCAACTCCGCCTACGCCATGGCCGTGAACATCAACCGCGCCTTCAAGATGTACGGCTGGTGCTCGCGTATCCGCGGCATAGAATCCGGCGGCGCCGTCGAGGAGCTGCCGGTTCACACATTCCCCACGGACGACGGCGGCGTGGACATGAAGTGTCCAACCGAGATTGCCATCAGCGATCGGCGCGAGGCAGAGCTCGCGAAGAATGGATTCATGCCCCTGATTCACAAGAAGAACTCGGATTTCGCCGCCTTCATCGGAGCGCAATCACTGCAGAAACCGTTCGAATACGACGACCCGGACGCCACGGCAAACGCGAACCTCGCTGCCCGGCTGCCATACCTCTTCGCC
>JAYEJW010000262.1:0-11940 GCA_034716535.1 Pseudomonadota bacterium | reverse complement strand
GCGCGTCAGGAACGCGGGTGTCAGGAAGGGGACCCTCTCCCCGGCCCTCTCCCAACCGGGAGAGGGAGAACATTGTTGTTCCGTCCATGGAACATTTGGTCACAATTGCCCTCTCCCCGGCCCTCTCCCAAACGGGAGAGGGAGACGAGGAGCGTCTTCGGCGCCTATTTTCGCGGCAAGGTACATGACAAACATCGACACCATCGGAGCCGCTTCCTGCCTCGCCGGAAAGGAATGCGGATGCGCACAAGCACCGGTACGACTGAGAGACGCCCCTTCGACCCATGCCCGTCTCGAAACCTTCGGCCTGCGGCTGCAATGGCAGGGCGTTCTGCATCTGCGGCCGGGACTGGCGCACCTGCACAGCCTGGAGGATCTGTGCTGCCGCATCCACCACCGAATCCGGCAGCTCACGGAGCGGGAGCGCCGATTCCTGTTCCTGGGAGGCGACCACTCCTGCGCCATGGGAGTCTGGAGCGGGGTGATCGAGGCCCTGGGCAGCCCCGAGCGGCTCGGGCTGGTCTGGATAGACGCCCACATGGATGCCCACAACTTCTCCACGTCGCCTTCCGGCAACCTCCACGGAATGCCCGTGGCCGCCCTTCTCGGGGCCTTGGACCCGATGCTCGCAACGGTGTACCGCTTCAAGCGCGCGTTGCCGCCCGAGAATCTGATCCTGATGGGCGTACGCAGCTTCGAGGGTGCAGAGAAGCGGCTGCTCGAACGGCTCGGGGTGCAGGTCCACTACATGCACGGGCTCCGCCAACGGGGACGTCTGCGCCAACGGTTGTGGGAAGCGATACGACGCCTCAAGACGCACTGCGACCACGTGGGCATAAGCATCGACCTGGATGCCGTGGACCCAAGGGATGCCCCGGGCGTGGGCACCCCTGTCCCCGGGGGGATTTGCGGACGGGAGCTTATTCAGGCCTTGCGGGGCGTCTCCCAGGAGCCGGGCTTCGTCGGCCTGGAGCTCGCCGAGCTCAACCCACGGCGAGACATCGACGGAGTCACTGAGCGCCTGGTCTGCGACCTGGTGGGCGCGGTCTTCGGACCCACCAGCAGGGAATACAGGTCCTTCGGTTCGCCCGGCTCCGGAATCAGGTCGACCTCGTCCCCGATTCCGAGCTCATCGCTCAGCCGGTCCACGAGGCGCAGGGCGGAGAAATCCTCCAGGGCGAAGCCGACGGCGTCGAACAGGGTAATCTCATCCGCGGCGACCCGACCCGGCTTGCGACCGGTCACCAGCTCCCACAGCTCGGCGTGAACGGAGACATCAGGTCGGTTTTGGATCTCCCCCTCGTCGCGGCTCTGGGCGAGATACTCCACGACGATCTTCGAGCCGTCCAGCAGGTCCGGGGCCAGCTCGGTCTTGCCGGGGCAGTCCCCTCCCATTGCGTGGATGTGTACCCCCGGCAGGATCATCCCGCGGGTGAGGATGCGGTTTCGCCGCTTGGCGGCAGTGGCCGTCACGATAACGTCGGCCCCGTCCACGGCTTCGGCCACGTCACAGGCCGGCCGCAGCTCCAGCCCCTCCCCTTTCAGGTTGCGGGCGAGTTTCTCCATGGCGCCGGGGTCCAGATCGAAGTAACGGAGGGATTGCAGGGGTAGCAGGGTCCGCAGCGACGCCACCTGAAACTCGGCCTGAGCACCCGTGCCGATGAGCGCGAGACAGCGACTGTCCGACCGGGCCAGATAGCGGGCCGCCAGGGCCGCCGTGGCCGCGGTGCGAAACGCCGTCAGCAAGGTCATCTCGCACAGCATGCGCGGGTAGCCGGTGTCCACGTCCGCCAGCAGCCCCAGCGCCACCACGCTGAGCTTTCCGAGACGCGTATTGCCTGGATGACCGTTGACGTACTTGAACGCATACAGGCTGTTGTCCGCCATGGGCATGAGCTCGATGACCCCGTGGGGGTAGTGCACGGCATGCCGGGGCGACCTGTGAAAACGCTCCCAGCGGGAGAAGTCCTCTTCCAACGTCCGAATCAGGCTGCGGTTGAATGCGTCGAATCCCACGGCTGACACGAGCTCGCAAAAGTGGCTTGTCGTCAACAGCTTCATGAGAAAGACCTCTTAGAAATCAGAGTCGGCCCATTCGCTTAGACAGGCGTCGGTGCGGTTGACTCTGTTTGTGCAACCCTGGTCGATAATTGGTGTGGAACCCACAGCACCGAGAGGTCCTAGCATGCGCCCCATCCTGGATATCGCCGCCGAGCTCGATCTCTCACCGGACGACCTGATGGTTTATGGCGAGCACATGGCGAAACTACGCCTGCAGGCACTGCCGATCGCCGAGAGCCGTCCCGCGGGAAAGATCATTCTGGTCTCGGCCATCAACCCCACGCGCAGCGGTGAGGGGAAGACGACCGTTTCCATCGGGCTGGCCCAGGGGCTACGCCGCGCAGGCCACCGGGTCGCGCTGGCGTTGCGCGAGCCCTCGCTCGGCCCGGTCTTCGGCCTCAAGGGTGGCGGTACCGGCGGGGGGCGCTGTGAAGTCCAGCCCTCGAGCCGTATCAACATGCATTTCACAGGCGACCTGCACGCCGTTGGGGCCGCGCACAACCTGCTGGCTGCGCTTGTCGACAACGCGGTGCACTTTCGCAGCGAGCTGGATCTCGAGCATCGCCAGCTCTTCTGGCGACGGGTGCTGGATGTCAACGACCGGGCGTTGCGCAAGACTGTGATCGGGCTGGGAGGTCGCCTGAACGGTGTCCCACGCGAGGACGGCTTCGACATCACCGCGGCCTCGGAGGTGATGGCAATCCTCTGTCTCTATGAGGGCCTCACCGATCTCAAGGCCCGGCTCGGGCGCATTCTGGTCGGCTTCGACCGCTCAGGTGATCCGGTGACCGCGGATGGGCTGGGAGCCACCGGCGCGATGGCGGCGCTGCTGCAGGACGCGATCCTGCCGAACCTGGTGCAGTCCACCGAGGGTGTTCCGGCCTTCGTACACGGGGGGCCCTTCGGCAACATCGCCCACGGCTGTAACAGCGTCGTTGCAACCAAGGCGGCGGCGAGCCGGGCGGACTATGCCGTTACCGAGGCCGGTTTCGGTTTCGATCTGGGTGCGGAGAAGTTTTTCGATCTCAAGTGCCGTAGCGCGGGCCTGTGGCCGAGCGCCGTGGTGCTCGTTGTGACGGCGCGCGCATTGCGCATCCACGGGGGCGGCGATCCGCTCAAGGGAGGCCCCGTGTCCGAGGTCGAGCGCGGTCTGGAGCACCTGGACCATCACGTGCAGAGCGTGCGTGCCTTCGGTTTCGAGCCGGTCATCGCCGTTAACCGCTTCGCGGGTGATGCGGAGGTCGATCTGCGCGCCATCGAAAAGGGCTGCGATGAGCGCGGCTTGACCGTGGCGCAGTTCGCCGGCTTCGAGCAAGGCGGCGCCGGCGCCGAGTCCCTGGCCCGAGCAGTCACCGCCGCGGCGGCCGAGCCGCCACCCCCTGTACGCTATCTGTACGCGGTGGATCAGTCGCCTGAGGCGAAGATTGCGGCCGTCGCACGTACCATTTACGGGGCCCGCGACCTGGAGCTCAGCCGCGCCGCCCGCCAAGACCTGGAGCGGGTGCGCTGTCTCGGTTACGAGAAACTGCCGATCTGTATCGCCAAGACCCACCTCTCGTTGAGCGGCGATCCGCGCGCAGTCGGCCGCCCGCGGGAGTTCCTCCTGCCCGTCGAGTCGGTACGGGTTGCCGCCGGCGCCGGCTATCTGCTCGCCCTGACCGGAGACATCGTCACCATGCCGGGCCTGCCGCGGAATCCGGCTGCGAACCGCATCGACCTGTCCGACGACGGCGAGGTGCTGGGGCTGTGATCCAGCTCGGTCCCTTGAATCCTTCAGGCGGCATGAAATCCTGAAAGTATCTCCGACTGGCCATGATCGGTCTCCCAGAGTAACAGCGAGCCTTGGCTCATTCGGAGCGGGACAGGTCCTCGATGACCACTGCCAGAAACCGGGTTGCCTCACCGCCGGTGACGGCCCGGTGGTCGAAGCTCAGGGAAAGGGGGAGGACCCGGTGAACCGCGGGTTTTGCGTCCGCGGCCACAACCGCGTCACGGACCCGACCGGCGCCCAGGATCGCCACCGTGGGGGGCACAACGACGGGATTGGCGTAACGGCCGCCGAAGTTGCCGAAATTGGATAGAGAGATGGTATTGCCCCGCAGGTCCGCCGGAGGTATCCGTCGGGACCTCACCGCCTCCTTGAGGGCGTCGGCGTCGGTCCGCAGCTCCTCCGGGGAGCGGCCTGCCACGTCCCGCAGCACCGGCACGAACAGGCCATCGGGGGTATCTACGGCGATACCGAGGTCGATCTTATCGATCAGGCGCCGTCCCAGGGAGTGGCTGTCGTACCAGGCGTTCAGCGAGGGCTCCGCGCGGCATCCGGCAACCAGGGCCCGAATGAGCCGCAGGGTGACATCCTGGTCGGGCCCCCAGGCGTGGATGTCCGCATCGTCGCAGACCGTCACGGCGACCACCTCCGCATGGGCCTTGCTCATGGAGAGCGACATGGCGCGGCGCACACCGCGCAGGGGCTCAAGGGGGCCGACTTCCTTCAGGATCCCGGCCACACGCTGCACGTCGGCATTGCTGATGGCCCCGCCCGGCCCCGTGGGGGTCACGACGGAGAGATCGACCTCCAGCCGCCGGGCCAACGCACGCACTGCCGGAGAGACCCTGATCCCGGTGCCCGGCTTGGCGGCGGCCGTTTCTCTGAGCACCGTCGGGCCGGTCTCCACCCGGCCCACGACGCTGCCGGTGTCCTTTTCCGCGGGCGATTCAGGGCGGTCCGTCTCCAAGGCATCGGAATCGCTCGCAAACTCCACAAGGGGATCGCCGACGTGCACGACGTCGCCCGCCTCGCCGTAGAGCCTCAGGACCCTGCCGCTCACGGGACAGGGGATGTCGATGATGGCCTTGGCGGTCTCCACCGAGACCAGATTCTGATCCTCTTCCACGGTCTCGCCCGGGCCCACGAGCCACTCCAGGAGCTCCGCCTCCTGCAGCCCTTCCCCCAGATCCGGCAAGGTGAAGATATTCATCTGTACTCGAGGGTCCTGTGCGCGGCCTGCAACACGCGCGCCTCGCTGGGAAGGTATTCGTCCTCCAGGCGATACAAGGGCATCACGGTGTCGAACCCGGTGACACGCTGAACGGGGGCCATCAGGGAGAACAGGCCTTCTTCGCCCAGAACGGCGGCAACCTCGGCTCCCACGCCGCAGGTCCGTGCGGCTTCGTGCACGATCACGCAGCGTCCGGTCTTCGCCACCGATTCGAGGATGGTCTCGCTGTCCAGGGGCTTGATGGTGGCCAAGTCGATCACCTCCGCACTGATCCCCTCCCCGGCCAGAGCTTCGGCGGCTGCGAGTGTCTCCCGAGTCATGGCGCCCCAGGTGACCAGCGTCAGATCGTCGCCTTCGCGCAGGAGGTAACAAGTGTCCAGGGGAAAGGCCTCGCCGTTGTCCGGGACAGACTCGCGAAGCATTCTGTAGATGCGTTTGGGCTCCAGAAAGATTACGGGGTCCGGATCGCGGATCGCCGCCAAGAGGAGCCCATAGGCGCGGGCGGGCGAGGACGGAATCACTACCCGCAACCCCGGAATATGGGCGAAGAGGGCCTCGGTGCTCTCCGAATGGTGCTCCGGGGCATGGATGCCGCCGCCGAACGGGGCCCGCAGGACCATAGGGCAGGACAACCGCCCGCGCGTGCGATTGCGCAGACGCGAGGCGTGGTTGAGCATCTGGTCGATCGCGGGGTAGATGAACCCCATGAACTGGATCTCGGCCACGGGCCGCAGTCCCTGGGCGGCCATGCCGATCGCCATGCCGGCGATCAGGGTCTCGGACAGGGGTGTATCGATCACCCTGTCCCTTCCGAATCGCTCCTGCAACCCGAGGGTGGCCCGGAACACGCCCCCGTTGACGCCGACGTCCTCGCCCAGCACAAGGACCCGCTCGTCGGCACCCATCTCCCACGCCAGGGCCTGGGTCACGGCCTCGATGAGTGTGATCTCAGCCATCGTAGGTCCCCGCCTTCAGGTAAGGCTCCTCGGCTTCGGCCGCTGTATCCGCCAGCTCCTCACGCTGGCTAACGTAAGCGGCGGGCAGCGTCTCGTAGAGATGATCGAACATGCTCTGCCTGTCCTGGGGGGACATCCTCAGATACTCCCTCACCGCGGCCTCGACCTGCGCCGACAGCTCAAGGTGCAGGGCCTCTTCCTGTCTGTCGGACCAGTACTCGGCGGAAGTCATCCAGGCCCGCATGCGAAGGATGGGGTCGAAACCGGCTTGGGCTTCCAGCTCCGCCTGGGAGCGATAACGGCGGGCATCGTCCGCGGTGGTGTGATCCCCCATACGATAGCTCAGGGCCTCGATCAGGGTCGGCCCCTCCCCTGCCCGGGCAAGCGCGAGCGCTTCCTCCAGCCGGGACCGCACGGCAACCAGGTCGTTTCCGTCCACCTGCTCTCCGCGAACGCCTCCGGCGATGGCCTTTTGCGCAAGGGTCTGCGCGGCGCTCTGGGCGGAACGGCGCACTGAAATGGCCCACTGGTTGTTGTTCACGACGAACACCAGGGGCAGGCGCCATACGCCCGCGGCGTTCAGGGATTCGTAGAAGTCGCCCTTGGACGTGGCACCATCGCCCAGGGTACAGACCGCCGCCCGCGGCTCCTTGCGCAGCTGCAGGGCATAGGCGATCCCGACGGCGTGGCAGGCATGGCTCCCCACGGGAATCGAGATGGGGAAATCCTCCCGCGCCACGGCGAAGTCCATGCCCCGCTCGTCCCCACCCCAGTAGAGCAGGATGTCCGTCATGCGCACCCCCCGGACGAACTGGGCCGCCTGGTCCCGGTACCCGGGCACCAGGACGTCTCCCGAACTCATGGCGTATCCGACGCCGACCCCGATGGCCTCCTGGCCAAGCGGAGACGCGTAGGTACCCAGCTGTCCGGTACGCTGCAGTACGATCGCCTTGCGGTCGAACAGGCGGGTCGACCACAGGGCCCTGTACATGGCAATCATCTCGTCCGGATCCCGGGCGAACCCTGGGAGCTCGTCCAGGGGACGGCCATCGGAGTCCAGGTACTGCCAGTAGTCGATGGCGAATTGGGCAACCTGCTTCATGGCATCCTAACGTTTCGCCCCCTCCGCGGGGTAAGAAACCCACTCGCCGGACCCTCATCGGCCTTAATTGTTGATTATTTTTCTATGTCTTTTGAGAGTGGGAGAGTCGGAAAGTTTCTAGAAACGCGAGGCGGAGCCTTCACGGCGTGACCGTCACGACAGGTTCGCGGTCTAACAACATTAAGGAGGATTGGCCAATGATCTCGTCGCTCGACGCGATATTCTCCCCCCGAACTGTGGCGGTCGTCGGCGCAACAGACGAGCCTGGCAGTATCGGCCGCACCCTACTTTGGAATCTTATCAGCAATCCCTTCGGCGGCACGGTCTTCCCCATCACGCACGCCCAGTCCAGCGTTTTGGGCATCAAGTCTTACGAGACAGTGCTGGCGCTTCCCGAATCCGTCGATCTGGCGGTAATCGCCGCGCCGGCACCAAGGATGCCCGATCTGGTGGGAGAATGTGCACAAGCGGGCGTCCGAGGCGTCATTGTCATCTCTTCCGGTTTCAGGGAGACAGGACCCGAAGGCGCCCGGTTGGAGGAGGCGGTATTTTCACGGGCACGCAGCGGAGGCCTGCGCCTTCTCGGCCCCAACTGTTTCGGAATCATGCGTCCTTACACCGGTCTGAATGCCACTGTTGCCCGCGCCATGGCGAGGCCGGGCAATGTGGGATTCGTCAGCCAAAGCAGCGCGCTCTGCGCTTCCATTCTCGACTGGAGCTTCACCGAGCATGTGGGTTTCAGCGCGTTCGCCTCGGTCGGCTCCATGCTCGATGTGGGCTGGGGAGACGTCATCGACCATCTGAGTCGCGACCCCCATACCCGGAGCATACTGATCTACATGGAATCCATCGGCGACGCCCGTTCCCTGCTGTCTGCTATCCGCGAAGTCGCCCTCACCAAGCCCATCATCGTCCTCAAGGCGGGTCGGACGGAGCCCGGCGCCAAGGTGGCCGCTGCACACACAGGCCGCGGCTCAGGCGACAACGAGGTCCTCGATGCCGCGTTCCGGCGCTGCGGAGTACTCAGTGTCAACGCAATCGAAGACCTCTTCTACATGGCCGATGCGTTGGGAAAGCAGCCGCGTCCCACTGGACCGCGGCTGACGGTGCTCACCAACGCCGGGGGGCTTGGGGTGCTGGCTACCGATGGGCTCATCCGAGGAGGAGGAGAGTTGGCCGGGTTGTCGAGCGAGTCCCTCTCGGCCCTCGACAAGGCACTCCCCGCACGCTGGAGCCACGCCAATCCCGTGGAAATTCTCAGTGACGCCGACCCGGACAGATACGGCAAGGCCCTGGATGTCCTCCTCCGGGAGAGGAACAGCGATGGCCTGCTGGTCATTCTGAGTCCGCAGGCAATGACCGATGCCACCCAAACCGCCGAGGTGCTGCGACGTCACAGCCGGAAGCCAAACAGGCCCGTTCTCGCGAGCTGGACCGGAGGTGCGGAGGTGGCAGCCGGAAATGCGATTCTCAACCAGGCAGATATACCCACCTTCCCCTACCCGGATATAGCCGCGCGGGTCTTCAACTACATGTGGCGCTACAGCTACAACCTGCGCGGCCTCTACGAAACGCCTGTCTTCCCGGCGGCGTCCGAGGCAAGCCCGGTGCGCACCGCCGCTGCGACCGAACTGCTGAAGGCCGCTCGTGGATCGGGACGCACCGTGCTGAGCTATGGAGAATCGGCGCAGTTCTTCGATGCCTATGGTATTGCGATCGCACCTTGCAACCTGGTGACCGACGAGGAAGGCGCCATCAGTGCCGCGGAGCGAATCGGCTATCCAGTGGCCCTGAGACCGGTTTTGGAGCCCGGGCCCACGGAAGCCTCAAGCGTCGCGATCGAGCGGCACCTGGCCGATGCACGCTCGGTCCGAAATGCCTTCCGGGCGATCAATCGGTGGGCTCGGTGCCCGGCTGCGACCGATCGGCTGGTCGGCGTTTCCGTGGAAAGGGTGGCCAGGCGAAAGGGATTCAGACTGGCAGTCGGCAGTCGGCTCCATCCACAGTTCGGTCCGGTGCTGCATTTCGGGGCTGGTGGGCAACTGAAGGGCGTCGTCGATGATCTGGCCTTGGCGCTGCCGCCCCTCAATACAACCCTGGCGCGGCGGATGATGGAGCAGACGCGCATCTACCATGCCCTTATCGGCGGGCGGACTGCGGAGCGCGCCGACCTGGCCGCTTTAGCGCGTCTGCTGGCCCGTTTCAGCCAGTTGGTGGTGGAACAACCGATCGTCGAGGCCGCTGAGATCGATCCCCTGGTGGTCTCTGGCGATCAGCTGATGGGGCTGGCCGCTCGGGTGAGCCTCCACCCTCCGACCCTGCCGGACGAGGAGTTGCCCAAGCCGGTGATCAGGCCCTATCCGCACCAATACCAGTGGCGATGGAGCCTGCGCGACGGGTCTGGGGCGAGCATTCGCCCGATCCGCCCGGAAGATGAGCCACTCATCGCCAGGTTTCACCAGACGCTATCCGACCGGAGCCTGTATCTGCGCTACTTCCATCCCATGAGCACTCAACAGCTGGTTTCTCATGAACAGCTGGCGCGCATCTGCTTCATCGACTATGACCGGGAGATGGTCCTGGTGGTGGAGCGCGACGGCGGAATCGGTCGAGAGCCCTCGATCGTCGCCGTTGCACGGCTGGCAAGGATCTTCGGCAGCGACGAAGCGGAGTTTGCCATTACCGTGGCCGACGCGTACCAAAACAGCGGCCTTGGCACCGGGTTGCTGGACCGACTCGTGCAGATCGGCCGCGAAGAAGGTATCAAGCGCATTGTTGCGGATATTCTCCCGGAGAACCAGGGCATGCGGAGGGCCTCTGAGAAGGTGGGATTCGGGCTGCGCCTGGATGCCGAGGATCGGATCGTACGAGCCATGATCGATCTATGAGTCCGCTCGGGTGAGTTACGCCTGCCGACTATCTGGAACCGGTTTCCGCCTCCAAGAGCCCAACCACGTCGCGAAACTCTTCGCGGTTGCGTTCGTTCAGCGACACCAGGATTCGATGCGCTTCGAGCATGGTAGCTGCCAATTGCTCCGGCGCGTCAGCCGCCTCAAGCCTTACCGCTTCTGAAGCGTCGGCGTTCGGGCTGCCTCCCCGCACAACGTCGAAGACTTCGTCAAACCCCACGCTAAAGAGCAGATCAGTGATATCCTCGCCACCGGTAAATAAGGTCGCCTTTGGTGCACCGCATCGCTGCATCCATTTGGCGATGCGGGCCAGAAGCCCGAGGCTCGTGCTGTCAAGCCAGTCCGCCTGCGTGAGATCGATGAGAAACCCCTTCGGGGCCGGTCCGGCGCCAAGACCGTCCAAAAAACGGCCTAAGGAGGGCCCCAGGAAATAACGGATTTCTCCCTCAAAGCACAGGACGTGAATGCCGTTTCTCTCGGCGTACTTGATGTTACCGGGGGACATGAACGCCTTTCCTCGCTACCGACAGCAGGGTGACGTCATCCGGAAGCTGTTTCTGGTCTTCGATGCGTAATCCGCTGACCAGCTCATCGAACGTGATATCAGCGCCGCTCACCATGGAAAGCAAACTCTCGTAACGCGCTCGATTCGATTCCTGGGGCATAAGCTCTAAGAATCCGTCAGAAATCAGTAACAACAGAAACTCCTCGGGCAACGCAAGCTTTGAGGAGAAAAAGACCGCATCCTCGAAGAGACCCACAGGCCGGCTGCGGCTGCGCAAAGCACGAGATTCAACGCCGTCGAAGAAGATCGGATATGGAAACTGGCCACCATTGCTGCACGAAAGGGTACCGTCCTGCCCGTCAAGTACGCCGTAGAACATGGTCAGGTACTTGTCGAGATTTCTTTCAAACAGGTTGTGGTTCAAACGCAGCAGCGTTTGATCCGGCTCTAGTATGGTCCGATCACCCTCCTGCAGGTACGCGTCGACGAACTGCGTCATCAGCATCTTCAGCATTACGGTAACGAAAGCAGAAGCCGCTCCATGGCCGGAGACATCCGCCATATAGAATCCCGTGTAGCGCCGGTCGATGGGAAAGTAGTCGACGAAATCACCGCTCAGGTACATCGAAGGATACAGTCGCCGGCGAAAGCGATAGGCACCGAAGGTCACGCCATCCTCCGGCAGGAGTCTGGTCTGGATCTCACGCCCGGCCTCCTGATCAGCCTGAAGCTGGTGCAGAGTATCGGTCAAATCCCGATTCACGCGCTCCAGTCGCTGCTGATATTCCCGGTTCTCCCGCATCAGCCGTGCCCGCTCAAGCCCTCGGGCAAGGGCGCCTTCCAGCACGCCCATATCGGGGATGGGCTTGGTGACGAAATCCCAGGCGCCGCGTTTCAGAGCCTGAATGGCATCTCCGATCATGCTGGCCCCGGAAACGATGATCACGGGTGTTTCCGGCGAAATGGCGTTGATTTCCGATAGCACATCGAGTCCATCGACCCCGGGAAGGCGCAAATCGCAGAGCACGGCATCCGGGCGTTCGCTCCTGAATCGAGCTACACCGTCCGGCCCGCTAACCGCCTCCAACATTTCGTACCCGCTGTCCTCCAGGTAGGCGACGATACTCGCGCGGATAGTGGGATCGTCCTCGATGGTCAATATTCTTAGTGGCTCTGGCATCGTCGGTTTCCTATCCCCTCACCGAGCCAGCGCTCTTATTGCATCGGCGAGTTGACCCATATCGGGGACCGGCTTCTGGAATAAACAGGACTCGCTGATACCAAGGTGCTTCAGATCGTCCGGTACGGAGTAATCGATAGAACCCGTATGCACAACAAACTTCAGGTCCGGATGTACGGAGGAAAGTCTCTTGATTGAAGTATTTCCGTCCACACCCGGCAGACGCAT
>JAYEJW010000261.1:0-12088 GCA_034716535.1 Pseudomonadota bacterium | reverse complement strand
AAGCTTAACACAATATAAGAACTTCTATTTACATGCCTACACATATGCGCGAAGAATCCTGTATTACATGCGAATTATCAAAGAGTTACGCTACAAATGGCGGTTTTCAGCCAGGAACTTCAGTTTAGCGTTCTCGATAATCGCCACGGTCGTGCTCTCTGTGACTGCGCGGCCGTCCGGTGGTGTCAGAATCCTGGCAAGCTCCGCGGGCTGGAGCTTGGCGACCTGGGCGGAGTCTACGATGTCGACTGCCGCCAGGCGCCGGACAAACGTAGCTCCAATGCCGTCGATCTCGCGCAATGGGTGGCGTATCTTGAGCTTTGTAGTGCGGCGGGAGACCAGGACTGTCTCTACTCGGCGTTGCTGGTCCACCGGGACGCCGACGGGATCGACGGCCCCTCGGGCCTCAGCTGTGAGGCGCGCGCTGTCGATGCCGTTTTCGAGGTAGAACTTCATGACACGCTTCGCCCGCTCCGCGGCGAGCTGATCCGACGCGTCCTCGTCGCCCGATGCAAATCCTCGTACCTCGGTGCGCAGGGTGGGCTCGTTGCGTAGCCGATCGCTCAGTTGTTCTGCGTCCGCCGGCAGCCTCTCGAGGGCGACTTCTGTCAGCTGGGCCGAGTTTGCCTCGAAAAGCACCTGGCTGAGCGTGGACTCCGATGGCGGCGGTGGAGAGGCCGCGGCGGCCGCGCAGAGCGGAGCGAAAGTGCATCGGCACTCGGCGTCGCAGCTCACCACACCGTTCTCGTCAAGCGAGATGCGCGCCAAGGGGGCGTAGTGATGCTCGATGCCCTGTGGCGGGAGGGCCTGGGGCGCAGCAGCGCCGTCGGGGCCTTCTTCGGTAGGCCAGAGCACGTCGCCGATCGCGGTGCGTGCCGGGATAAGCCAGTAGTCGCCCGTCCGGTAGGCGCCGCCGGGCTCGAAGTAGACCTGCACGCCGTCTTCGAGATCGATCCACTTGCCCTCTTGGACGGGAAGAACGTCGGAACTCTGGTCCCACCGCCGCAGGAGCGGGTGCGTCGTGCTGTCTTCGTCAAACACCGGCAGTTCGGTGCCCTCGGGCACGGAGAGCGTAACCTGGAAGCTGACCCGGTCCACGGCCCCCACCTGAAGGAGTCGGTGGGGCGCGAAACGCAAGACGGAATGGTCATCGACGATCTCGATCCAGTCGCCCTCTTTGAGGCTGCGGCGCTCGTCGGGGCCGAGCGTCTCGAGCGTGGCGGTACTGCCCTGGAGGCTGCGGATTGCATAAACGACCGAGCCGTTCTCACGCGACCACTTGAAGGTGGCCTGGGTCTTGGCCGCCGTGGCAGTCCCGCCGTCGTGGATCTCGACGCGGTAAAGCTGGTTCTCGGCGCCCCGGTAGCGCGCCTCCGGCGGGATGATGCAGGGATCGTCAGAGGGGGTTTCGACGCGTGCCCGGGCGCGCAGGCACCGTGGGCCTTCGTGTTTCTCCTCTACGAGCGTGCGTAGCAGCTCCGTACACTCGGCGTCGGCCGGCGTCTCCTTGTCTTCCCGGGCGACCTTGACCTGGCAGACGATCTGAGCGCGCGTGGCGGTGTCAGGGCCGCCGAGGGCGACCTCGCGGATGTGATCGACCGTGAGGTAGGTCAGGTGCCGTTCCCACACGTCGAGGTAGACGAGGTACGAGGCGCCTCCTCCCAACTGTTCCTCGTCGTCGTCCCACAGCGGAAAGTCCGGCTGCGACGTGTACGTCAACGGCGACGTGTCCTCCCCGGGCGGGCAGACAACGGGCGGCCTGTTCTCGCAGAGGATTCCACCGACGTAGTAGTGTCCCCTCTCGATGACGAAGTCGCACTTGAGGTCGTCGATGCACGAGATCCTGAAGCCGTCACCGGGGCCGCCGTGGGGGCCGATGAGGTCGGCGGCGAGCGTGCGCAGGTAATGCAGGAGGATCGATGTCTGTTCGTTCCAGTCGGCGTCCAGCAACACACGTCCTTGCTGCATCAGCACGCGCGAGAAATGATGTTGCCGGTGGAACGTATCGCGGCTGAAGTCTCCTTTCACGGTAGTTACCCCCTAGCTGGCGTAGATGATTCCGGCGTCCATACCGGCTGGAACAAACTCGTCGAGGCGTGCCTCCAGGTTGGCCGCCCGCTGCGGTTGAAAGAGATCATGGAAGGCGCCCATCTCCGATTCGTCGTCGGCGCCGCGCGTGATCTCGTCGGCGCAGTAAAGGGCGAGCTGGGCATAGGCCGGAGTTCCGTAGCGGGTGCTGCTAAACCGGGGCTTGACGCGCTCGCGCACTCGCCCGATGACGTCCGAAATGAAAGCTTGCCCCTCTCCCTGGAGCCTGTAGGCGGTGATCGCAGCCGTCACGGCCGGCGGTTCGCAGAGGCCCTTCACCGTGACGGGCGCGCTGAGCATGGCGCATCCGCCCGCCTTCAGGTTTCCCGCCTTCCAGAGGGCAGTGGGCTCACCCGGGTCGAATTCGCCCTGGCTGACTGTGAAAGTCTCGCCTTCAAGGCAATCCTGCATCTCGTCTGAGGCGTCTACCGGCGGCGTGATGGTCACTTCTATGCCGGTGGCGTCGCGGGGGCCGTGGTTTGCGAGCGTGAGCGTGAAGGTGATGATCTCGTTGACTACCGGCGTAGGGTTGCTGACCTCGAAGGTAAGCTGAAGATTGGCCGAGCCCTTCGGCTCGGCGCAGTCGTTCTCCGGGCCTTGGTGGCCGCCCTCGCCAACGACGAGCTTTGCGCTCGCCGGGGAGCCTATGTCTTGCGCGGGAAGCTCCGCACGGGCTTCCTGCTCAGCCAGATCGGGCTGGCAGCGATAGCGGCGCGGCGTGCGCGAGCCCGGGGTGACGTAGCAGAAGCGCATGCACCCGCGCTGGCGCCGCGCCACATGGATCTTGCCGACGAAGATGCTGTTCTCGGCCAGGTCGATGGCGTGCGTCTTAACCTCACCAAATACCGTCGTGCACTCGATCGTCAGGACGGCGTGGGCCAAGGGCCACGACGGCGCGCCAACGGCCTCGCGCTCGGGACTGGTAGCGTCGAGAATGCTGTCGGACAGATGGATCGGGATCGGGTCGCTGCCGACTTCGTCCTGGTTGACCTGAATGGAGCCCAGGATTGTGCGCTCGATCGTGACGTACGCCCGCGTGTTGGTCAGCTCGAGGCTGGGCTCGGCGGGGCGGCTCGGGTCGCAATCGGGATCGATCGACCAGCCGGGAACGAGCGTGCAGTGGCGTATGGTGACTTCCGCGAGCGGTCCCTCACACTGGACGCTGCGCCCAGCTACGAGCAGGCCGTCGAGCGCGAAGCGGCTGTCCGGTCCGCCGCGCACCCACAGGGCGTCCGGGCGGGCCGTGTGCCAGTCCATCAGCCGGAGGACGGCACGCTTGCCATCCGTGGCACGGAGTTGGAAGCTCTGCCCCTCCGCCAGCTCAACGTTGATCTGCTCCGTGTAGACGCCACCGTCCGTAATCTCGACGACGGCGTGCTCCGGCTTCTCGTCGCGCCAACGAACCAAGGCGTCGTTGAGCCGTTCAAAATCTGCGCCCCGCCCGACGCGGTAGAAGACCGCGCCCGCCGGTTGCGCGAGCGTTCGCCGGTACTCGCCGCCGCCGAGGTCATCGCTGAAGCCATAGTGGTAGCGCACCCAAACGCCTTTCCTCGGACGCTGGCGCGGCGGAAAGGCGAGACGCCCCAGCACCGGATCGACGGCCACGCGGTCGCGCACCGGACGGTACTGCCAGTCGCTCAGGTCCGCCACGACCAGGGAGTCCGGCGGCAGCGGCGCATGCAGGTCGTGCCCGGCCCAGCCGTCCGCCCAGATCGTAAAGCTCTTATCATTGCCGTAGTACGCGTTCAGGTTGCGTTCGAGGGCCCGGCGGCGTATCGGCACCGGCACGTTCAGAGGCCCCGCGATGTGCTCCGGCGAGGGCTCGGGGGCTGGCTTTGTAAACAACGGAGCGTCGTTACCCAGCACGCTGAACGTATAGCAGTGTGACCCGAGCTCTTCGAGGCAGTACGCTGGCTCCCAAGTGATCTGGTACGCCCTCAGCCGCCATACGAAGAGGCCTACGTTGGGAATGTTGTAGCGTCCGCGTGTGCGGTGAGAGCTCAAGCGGCGCACGTCTCCTGTGTGGGCGAGAACGTCAAAGGGACCGTCAAGCAGATCGAGCGCGTCCCCGTCGCGGAGGTCGGCCGAGCGGCCCCGGTCGAGGCGCTGGTGGTTGAGCGGCTGTGTCCAGGCGAGGAGTTGGTAGAACTCGACGGCGCGTGCCGGCCAGCCGGCGACGTCATGGGCCAGAAACTCGAGCAGCGCCAACGTGCCCTTGCGCCGGCGGTAGCGGATGGTGTTCGCCACCTCTCGGCGGGGTATGAGGATCTTGTTGAGCAGTTGTTGGCGCTCCGTTTTCACGTCGCCAGGCTCACCGGCCTCATGGGCGATCTGGTAGCCGATGAGATCGCCCAAATAGGGAACGACCCAGTCTTCACAAGTCTCGATGAACCAGTTTTCGTAGAGCCGGTCGATGTCGTCCTCGACGACGTCGACCTGTTCGGCGATCACTTGCAGGAGCGCCCGGAGCGGGTAGCCCTGCTCAGCGTCGCGCTGGCGATGGACGACGGGCAGCAGGTCGAAGAGGCGGTCCGGGGAGCGTTTCATGAGGTCGCCTCCGTGAGAATGAGCGTGTCCGGCAGTTCGGGATTCAGGTATGCCACCTGCGCCGGGCGGATGCGCAGCGCCGGGTCGGTGCTGGCCGGGTTGATGCGTGCCAGCTCGATGACGAGGCGCTGAGACGGCTGAGTGTCTCCTGTGCAGGAGTCTCCTGGCGGAGTCGCGGCGCCCGAGACAGCGGCGAGGGCTTCGAGCTTGTCCGCCAGGGTTTCCGGGTCGAGGGCGTCGGTCTCCGAGACGGCATCAAGCAGGTCCACGTCCACGTAGTCGACGCCCTCGATGCCCTGAATCACGCTGATGAACTCACTCAGCAGCACGTCCTGCCCAAGCTCGCGTCGATCAAAGCTGAGGGTATCGAGCAGCGCCGCGCGGATTTTCGGCTCGATCTTGTCCCACAGGTAATCCTCCAGCACCTTCACGCGTGCGCTGACGAAAAGGAAGACCGCTTCCCGAAGAACCACTTGCAGTGGCATATTGGGATCGCCGAAGCGCCCGAGGGCGAGCAACAGATTCCGGTACAGATCGGATTGCGGGTCGATGGGCACGTCGTCGGCGCCGGCAATGGTGAGGTAGACGACATCGCGGCGTCCGTCGGAGAGGCTGGCGGCGTGGGCTTTTCCGATGCCGGCGAAGGTACGGGCGAAGTCGGCGTAGTCCTGCACCGAGACGAGTCGATCGAGGGCGAGCACGCCCAACGGAACGTTGCGGCGAGCTTGGTCGCGGCTCTCGGGATCGGCCCCGCCCGAGGCACGTTGTGGATTGACGACCTCTTTGACGCCGAGCGGGCGCGTCGCCAGCGCGCTGATCTGGCCGGGCCGAACGTTGCCGCCCTTGCCGATGCCCGCGCGGTAGACCGCCGTGACGTTTTCGACGCCGGTGGGCAGGCGGGCACCACGCTTGCCGTCGCCGAAGACCACGGTCGTTTCACCTTCGTCGTCCGTCTTCGTCTCGTAACCGCGCTGGTCGCCGTCCAGGTAGAGCAGCGTCTTCTGTTCGGGCCAACGGACGTCATTGACACGCACGGCGAGCGTGCTTTCGACGCCCTCCGGCGTGGGCGCCGCGAGGAAGGTGAGCGGGGCCTGCCCGAGGGTGAGCTTTTGAAAGGCCTTGGTGGCGTTGCCGCTGCCCAGGGTTTCCCTCTGCGTCTCGCCGTGCGAAGCCTTGGCCACGTTGGCGTTGATCTTCACGGTCTCGCGCTTGTAGGTGTAGGCCAGCGGCTCAGCCAAGATCAGGCGCGTGTGGAGCGTGTCGGTAAGGAGCTCGACTTCGTTGCCGTTGGGGTCCAGGACGGTCCGCACGTCATGCTCGACCCCGGCGAGCATCGCCAGCTCGCTGGCCTCGATGCCTTCGATGACCTGTTCGTTGCCGTCGCGCACGTCGGTGCGCTCGCCCTTGACGACCACCCAGCGTCCGGCCTCCAAGCCCTCGTAGAGACCGTCAAGCTCGATCTTGTCCCCGGACACGTCGTCCTCGATGGGCTCTTCGGAGAGATCTAGCTCTTCGCTCTGGGCGTAAACCGTGGTCCCGCGCAAGAGAGCGAGGGAGGTGTCTTGGTCCGAGAGCCAGGGCTGGTCGAGTAAGAGCTGGGTCACCTTCGCCGAGATACTGTAGTCGGCCCGCGAGAGTGTGCGTACCTGTTCCACCTGGGCGACAATCGGCGTACTGCGCGCTCGATCGACGAGCACGAAGCTGCCGGGTAGGATCTCGTCAAAGGGGGCGTCGAGCGAGAGCAGGCGTACCGATTCATTCGTGGCGAATAGAGATTCCTCTTGCGTGACCCTTAAGAGGGTCGCGTCCTCGTCGAGCGCGATGGTGACCCGCCGGTTGGTTTCGGCAAGCTCCACAGTCTGAGTCTGACCTGCATTTACGGGTTGTTGGTCTACGCCGGTGACCTCTACCCGGAATGCAGAGCTGCCGTTGACAGCAACGCCCTCGCGCACGACCACGTCGCGCGCCTGCGCACCGCTCGTGAAGCGCACCGTCAGCCTGCGCAAAAAGAAGACTCCTGTCGTTTCCTCCTCATACCGTGCTCGAACGGTAACCGTAATCCCTCGGACCGCGAACGTACCCTCATAAATTGGCTCGCCGGCTCCCTGGGGTGTGGTCTCGGCCAGTTCACTCGGTTGGATCGGTTGCAGAGGCGTCGTGCCTATCTCGTCAGAAACAGTGATTTGCAGCTCCAAAGGGGGGAATACGCCCGCCGACAGATCGACCGCTTGGCTGAAGGCTTCATCTACGCGCAGGTCGGGATCCGACGAAGAAAGGTCCATATCGAGCGTAGCCTTGAGCTCCGCCAGCGCCCACTCCCGACGCCCGATGAGAACGTTGTCTTCGTAGACGAGCTCTCGCGGCGCGTTATTTCCAAATGGGGCTGCCTTCACGCGCATCGCCTCGACGTGGCACAAGTCCTCGGGGCTCACGCCGGTGACGGGCGCATTCGCGTAAGCGGTGTAGAGGGTGTCTGCCAGGCGCGGGCTGAACTTAGTGAGCAGCCGGGGCCCAAGGTCGGCGGTGGCAGCGTAGGTCCGTTGGGGCGAGCGGGCGAGCTGGAAGCGGCTGGGAGGTTGCAGCGACGGATCTTTCCGCAGGGCCTGCACGACCTCGGTGAGACGCGTCAGGGCAGGCGCTTGGGGGGCAGCGGCGGTCGTGGCGCGAGTGGGTCTCTCAGCTTCGGCCAAGGAGCTCCCGGCGCCATACGGCGTATATGTCGCAGTCGTGCGGTCGGCTTCGGCATCCGTCTCGACAGCGCGCACGGTGTAGGGCTGCGCCATGAATCCGCAGACGACCAGCACGGCGTCGTTCGCATTGAGGTCCGTCGCGGTGCCTTCGAGAAAGAGGCTGCGCGTGCCCGAGAAGTCGAGTTCGGGCTGGAGGACAAAGGGGCGCGAGAGCCGAGCGGAGAGGGCGTTCCATGCCGTCTGGGCGTGCAGAGCCTCATCCGTCTCGAAGGGCTGCGGCAACTCGTCGGGGCCAGGCAGGCTGCGGGCGAGCGTGCCGGCGGGGATCTCGATGTCGAAGTCGTCTTCGAGGGTGAAGGCGAGGAAGACACTGGAGGCGACCCCCGGGCGGAGCTTGTAGCCCACGAGCCGGGCCAGCTCCAGGATCGAGCGGCGCTCCGTAGCCGTGAACAGGTAACCCTCGTTTGCAATGCGCTCCTGGTAGAACGTCAGCACACCGGCGACGGTGGCCCAGGCATCGAGCAGGGCCAGGGATGGATCGTCCGGGGCGCGCGTCGTGAGCTGTTGCAGTGGCCGCCGGCCATCCTCGAGACGGTGGCTGGTGAGGCGCGCCACCATGGTCTCGAAAAACGTCCCGTGCGTACCCACGCGGTAGCTCAGCGTGTCGAGGCTCGGCCGGTTGGCCGTGGGCAAGGGGGTCAGCGGTTCGGTGCCTTCGCAGCAGCCGCAAGTTCGGTCTTTCATCGTCCACCTCGCAGCTCAAACCGGATGCGGCCGTATTCGGGGAAGTTGGGATCGTTGTCGAGCCGGGCAATCTCCAGCGGGCCAATGGGAAGTAAGCCCTGCTCGATCTCGCCGTTGGGACCCTCGAAAAGACGCTGGAGCTTCGTTACCTTGACGCTCTCAACGCCGGGGATCTTCTGTGCCGCCGCCACCAGCCGGCTCAGAGAGATACTCTCACCGAAGCTCAGCTCGTCGGGATGGAAGAAGCCGAACGAGCCGTCGGGCAAGCACCGGGTGCTGAAGCGTTCCAGCAGGGCCGCCTTCACATGTCCCCGCAAGTAGCTGGGTTTGACGCACACGTCCAACACCAAGTCGAGCGCCACATACCGGGCCGGACGGACGGCCAAGTCATGCCCGATGCGCCGGAAGCGATACAGGTGTTTCTCGATCTCTTCGAGTAGCGAGGCGTCGGCTTCCGCCTGCCCGAGCGGGTCGATCGCAACGCGCACCTCGTACCAGCTGCCGTTCCAGCGGAGCTCGGCGGCGGCGCGCTGTACCGCCGCGTGTTGCGCGGCCAGTTCCGCATAGTCATCGGGAGTGATGGCGCGTTCGAGCACCTGCCGAAAGGCGTGCGGGGCGAACAGCTTCACCTCGGCTACGGGCTCGGGCGCAGTGCCGCCGCGCGCCGGCAGCGGGTTGCGCGGGGTCAAGGTGAGGCCGCTCAGGGTCGCGGCAGAGACGGCGAGGAGCAGTTTGTCTGCACCGACGTTGCCGTCCGGTCCATTGCCGATGCGGTAGATGGCCTCAAAGACGAGGCCGCTTTCCGGCTGGCTCCCCATGTCGCCGTCGCCAAAGCGCAGGTGCGCGCGGCGGTGGTCGTCCATCTCGACGACGAAATGGTCGTCGTCAGCCTGGCTCGCAAGCAGGTCACGCCGGGCGGCCCACGGGCGTGAGGGAGTGTCGGCGGCTTCCTTTGCTGCCCCTTCGCCCGTCTCGCCTGCCTTGCAGCGCGGGTCCGGGCAGCTGGAGAGGCGGATCCACGGGAGCGCCTGGCGCGGGTCCTGATGGAGCAGGCGCGCGCCAGGAGCGCTCGGCGGCAGCGGCTGGCTGAACGTGAGGGGTCCCTCGCCGAGGGTCGGAGGGAAGCGGCCCGGACGCTGTATCACGTCCGAAGGGCGGCCCTCCCGTTCGCAGATAGCTTCTTCGACCTCTGCTGGCACACAGCCCAGGTCTTCAGGCGCTTCGAGGCGGCGTCCGTGATCGGCGAGCACCACGTTGCCCCGGGCCACGCTCACGTCCTCGATCAGCGCACACTCCGGCGGCGGACCCACGACGGAGAGGCAGAGCGCGAAGGGAAGCGCATCTTCCTCGGCCCAGCTGATCTCCAGCAGCGGTTGCCCATTGAGGGGATCGACTACCGGCTCGACGTGAGTGAGCCGTACGGCATGACGGTGGGCAGGGTCGGCATCGTCGGGGTCACCGGTCTTCGGCCCGATGACCTCTTCGACGATCAACACATCGCCGGGCTTCAGGTGCAGCAGGCGCTCGAGCGGGACCTGGCCGGTTGGCGGGATATCGTCGCCGTCATCGGGGTATTCTTCCCTCTTCTCCTGCTTCTCGTCCTGCTCGCTCAGTTCTTCTTCCGCGGTATTCTCGAGGATGTCTGGCTTCTTTTCCTCGGACTCCTTCTCCTCCGACTCGTCTAGCAGTGGGCGCGCCGGGCCGTCGATGAGCGAAGCCGAAGTGGCGCCGCGCGGCAGACAGCACTCTGTGTCACCCCACGTATAGAAGCGGATCTCGTTGTGCGATCCGTAGAGGTGGATCTCGGCATCGGAAGCGTCAACGAGGGGTTCGAAAACCTCGTAGAGGTGGCCCGGCACGCCTCGCAGGTCGTCCCACGTTAGGAGGCGTCCCTCGGCCTCGGGTGCGTTGGCGAAGGTGGTCAAGAACGAGAGCTGCGCCGCGGGGACTGTTGCGTCGATCGAGGTGTCGATGTGAACCCACGTACGAGCGTTGCAGCCCTCGTGCATCACGTAATCGACGAGGCGGACGTGCCGCCGCACCGAGATGCGTTGCCGGGCCGTGTCGAGATAGGCTTCGGTCGCTACGGCGTCTTGGTAGTAGCTGAGGTAGTCGCCCACGTAGGCGAACAGCTCGACCAGCGTGATGCCGAGGTCGGGGACGTGCCGTTCGGTCCATTCCGGCGTGACCACGGCCAGCCGGTCGAGGAGGAGTTGCCGGAAGCTCGCGTAGTCCTTCGCCAGGTAGTCGATCTCCGGCTCGGGATAGACCTCCGGCGGGCAGACCGGCGACGTCTTGCAGTCGAGCTCAGTGGGGCAGGACGCTTTGAAGGTGAACGAAAGGCACCGGTAGCGCGGATCGAAGGGGCTGTCGTCCGGCAGATTTACCAGGCACAGCGTGTAGGTCGAGAAATCGCCGGGCCTGTCCACGGTGACGACGATGCAGTTGTCCAGCTCCGGATCCTGCTGCGGGCAGACCTTCACATCCAAGACTTGGATATCACGGATGCGCTCCCCGCCGGTAATGCCGACGTTCTCCGGGCCAAGGCTCTCTGGCGCAGCACCCAAGAAGTAGACCGTCAGCGTCCGCTGGTCGTCGCTGGCCTCGAGGTAGTCGAGCCCATTGAAGTGCTGCCGCCGGACTTCGTGGCGGCGGCGCTCCGTCTTGCAGGCTAAGGTCGATGAGCTCATTGCGCCACCCGCTCGAACGTTGCCGTGCGCGTCTCGCCGTTACGCCGCACGATATAGCGCACGGCCACGCGAAGCGTCGCCTCTTCTGTGGAGGCGACGAGCACTTGCACGGTGATCAGGTCACCGAGGTACTGCTGCAAGCCTGCCTGGGCGGTGCGCTGCAGCGTCGAGGCGAGCGCTTCGCTGTTGGGCTCGAAGACGACCTGGAGCAGGCCACCACCGAAGTCAGGCCGGTTGACCCGTTCGCCGGCGCTCGTGAATAGGAACTGCTCGATCATGTCGCGGATGTGATCGTCTTCGTCCGTGAGCGCCGTGCGGCCACGGTCGTCGAAATGAAAAGGAAAGTCGAGGTGGATCATGTCGCTCTCGCTCGGGTTTGCGTGACGACGACGTTGACGCCGGTGCCTGTCGGAGTGCAGATGGCCTGGCTGTCCTGCAGGAGCACCGGCACCCCGCTGGCGCGGACGCGCGTGGCGGCGCTGACCCACTGAGCGGTCACGCAGGGGCCATTCCCGCTGGGCGGCGGCGGCAGCGTGCATCCGGCGATGGTGTGGACCGTCGTTTGTGTGACGATCGGCTGCCCGCTGACCTTCACCCGCGGATCGGTTACGGTCGGTTGTGCCTGCCCGGCGTGGAAGCAGAGCACGGTCGCACCTTGATGAAGAAGGAATCCGGGCATCAGGTCACCTCCAGCGCTGTGCCGTTGATGGACGTCTTGGGCCCCTGCAGCTTGACCGTGGCACCCTGGCCGTCGTCGATCTCGATACCCTGTGCATTGAGCACGATCTTCATGCCCGCCGTCGTCTCGATCGTGATGCCGCCCGCACCCGGCGTGTCGTCGAGCGTAAGCGTTGCCGTGTCCGTCTTGAAGACCTTCTTCTCTGCGATTGCCGGGCTGGCGGGTATGTCGCTCGACTGGTCCCAGAAGCCGCCGACCCAGATCGGGAAATCCGGGTCGCCGTTCTCGAATTCGACCCAGATGCGTGCGCCGACCGGCGGTACGGCGAAAAAGCCCACGCCGGGTCCGGCGTAGGGCGCGCACGGCATCGCCCAGCTCAGGCGGCTGTCGCCCAGTACCGAGGGCACCTGGATCTGCACCCGCCCGAGCTGTTGCGGGTCGATGTTGTTGGCCACGGTGCCACGGAATTTGCCGTAGAACATGGGTCATGTGCTCACAAAGGGAGTGGTGGTGCCGACGCCCTCGCGGGTCAGCGCGAATGTCTGCTTGTATTCGCCCTTGCGGAGTGAAAAAGCTGCATATCAGAAGTCAATCTGATCAAGGCATCGACTGGTGAGCTAGATCCGTTCTCTTTATTATTGGTTGTTTCT
>JAYEJW010000260.1:0-2424 GCA_034716535.1 Pseudomonadota bacterium | reverse complement strand
GTGGCCCCGGAGCGGGGCGAACCGGGGCATAAAGGCTGTCGCCGAGCGGAAGGCGAAAGGGGGACTGGGACGTCCCGTTTCGCATCCTGAGCACGGCGACACTCCGAAAAGCGTATCGCGCATGCCGCCGAGGCATCGCTGGTAGATTTCTATTAAGGCATGAATGCGAAGACGCTGTCTCGGAAAGATCGGATGATATCGTCAAGCAGACTTTAGAGAACGCGGGGCTCAGCGTCTGTAGTTGGCCTATTTTGTTGACAAACTCCAGCGCCATCGATTGTGAACAAGACAAACCACTACCCTGATTTCAAGCGCATCGCCTTCGTCTCCACTCGCATTGCCGGCACCGACGGGGTGTCGCTGGAGATCGGGAAATGGGCCCGCGTGCTGGAGCGAATGGGCTTGGAGTGCTACTACATCGCTGGCGAATCGGATCGCCCGCTAGAACGGACGGCTCTCATCCCGGAAGCTCACTTCACTCACCCCGAGATCGCGAGCATCTCCCGGAGGGCATTCGAATCCGAGCAGCGCACCGCCGACCTGTCAGAGGACGTCTGGCAGATGAGCCGTTTGATTCGCGACAGGCTTAACGACGCCCTCGGCCAGTTCAACATTGACGGCATCATCGCGGAGAACGCCCTGACCATACCAATGAACGTGCCACTGGGCGTCGCGCTCGTGCAATGCGTGCTCGAAAATGGAATACCCTGCCTCGCTCACCATCACGATTTCCGGTGGGAGCGGGTCCGATTCCTGACCAGCGCCATCGACGATGTACTCGATTACGCGTTTCCTCCTTCTTTGCCGCAGATTCAGCACGTGGTGATCAACTCTTTGGCGGGCGAAGAGTTCAGCCGCCGAACGGGGCTATCCTGCCGAATCATCCCGAATGTGATGGACTTCGATATGCCTCCTCCTCTCCCGGACGCCTATTCGTGGGAGTTTCGTCGGGAGGTCGGACTGGCGGGTGATGACATTCTCATCCTCCAACCAACTAGGGTTGTCGCCCGCAAGGGCATCGAGCATTCGATCGAGCTGGTGAAACGCCTGGGACCGGAACGGGCGAAGCTCGTCATCACCCATGCATCAGGTGATGAAGGAGACGCCTATCTCACGCGGATACAGGAGTTTGCCCAGTTCATGGGCGTCGGCCTGATCTTCGCCGAAGACCGAATCGCCGACCAGCGTGGTTCAGACGCTCAAGGACGCAAGCTGTTTACTGTCGCGGACGCCTACGCTGCGGCGGATCTGGTTGCCTACCCGTCGGAGTACGAAGGCTTCGGCAACGCATTCTTGGAGGCGATTTACTTCAAGAAGCCGATCATTTGCAACCGGTATGCCATTTATCGCACCGACATCGAACCCTGTGGGTTTCAACCGATCTTGTTCGATGGTTTTCTGACGCATGAGACGATGGAGGAGGTTCACAGGGTTCTGGATGACGAGAGTCACCGACAGGACTCGGTGGATCATAACTATGAGGTTGCGAACCGGTTCTTTGGTCTCGATGTCGTCGAACAGGAGCTCAGACACTCCATCCTTCGCCCCCAGAACATCTATCGGCTGATGGGACATCTCAGGCGCGGGCGTTCCCGCTTCTCATGATATGAAACTCTTAGCGGCGTAGGCTGTGCAAACTCCGGGAGGTTATTACAGCGGTTCGACTGCGTAGTCCTAAATTCGAGACGATACCCTGATTCCCACTCACCCTTGATGTTGGTCTAAATGCGGATGCTACAAGACTGGTATTCGCCTGATTCCGGCCACCGATTCCGAGCCAAACCGGCCACCTGTTCCGAAGGATTCCGGCCGGGCAACCCGGGCAGAAAAATGGCGTTCCTCAGAGGGAAAGAGGATAGACAGGATGCAGGGCGAGCTAACCTGCCGGCAAGAGATTTGTAAAGCCTCGATCGTACCGACCGCGGCTGTGGGGAGTGGCCGTTGACGCAATTTAAGCCGCCTCAAGACCGACTGTCGCTTATGCGGCTAATCGAGTTCTAACCGCTTTGTCAGCTTCAAGGGGAAATCGAAGCCCGGCTTATCTAATCGATGCCCTGAGCCGGTGAAAACATCGCCTTCTTGCCCGCCTTCTATCTGCACCGGCACTTTGTCTCCTTATTCAAACAGCCCTCCGGAAGTGGCTCTCCCTTGATGACCGGGACACATCCATGCCCAAGCGGTGCACCCTTTGACCATCTGGGAATCATGCCACCTTCGCGACACGCCCACAAATCTGGATCAGGCACCTGCCGCGATAAAGACTTTCACCCTGGCCCCAACCCGCTCGAACCCATACGATTACCCATATCTCAGCGGGGTCGGAGTCGACTCGTGCTGGACACACTGAGCCGCATCTGTTGAAATCCAGCCCCATCACAACTGATGGGGCGAGAGCAGATGGACGAGGAGATTCCGAGCAAGCTG
>JAYEJW010000259.1:0-12110 GCA_034716535.1 Pseudomonadota bacterium | reverse complement strand
CTTCAATGAGGCCGCGGCGTAACGCCGCGGAAAACAGCATCTGGAAGAGAGCATGGATCGAAACCATCCAGCTTCAATGAGGCCGCGGCGTAACGCCGCGGAAAACAGCCGCTCCGCCAGCCCAGTGCTGACGGCTTTCCAGGACCGAAATGCGAGCGCTGAATGTCTTGGGTCGTGTCCCATCAACGATTTGCAACTTCCTTTGCGAATCACGGATTACAGGTATCTGATTTTTAAAGAATCTTCCCGATGCGAGTGCTTCCCGGCAATTCAGGCATCACTGCAGCGCTCGCGTGGTACAGGCAGACTCACACGATGATCGGTTCATGCTGCACCTTCTCGAAGCGCTTGCCGAGGCTCACCACATGTGGGTCGACGGTGTCGGCAGGGCCGAGGTCCAACAGTATAACGTGGTCTTCCTTGTGGTGGAGAATTCCATCGATCAACGCGATCAGTTCCGCATGCTGTTTGCGGCTCAACCGGCACTGAAAGACCGAAAGCTGAAGCCATTCACCGTAACCGTTCATCAGTTTGAACAAACGCCGCCAGCGCCGCGGGTCCGAGATATCGTATGCAACGATGTAAATTCGATGCTCCATCGCCTATCGCGTGACAAAGTTTGGATAATCCGGCAGATCACCCAGCAAAAAACGCCCCAGCAGCCTCGCCTGAAGTTCGAGCAAGCGGCGGTAGCTGATACGGTAGCCCAGCAACGGATGTGTTATCTCGTGCCCCAGTCGACGCTCGAAGGCGGCGATAAACCGCTTGCGGCCGTCGGGGTTGAGATTGACGCTGCCGGCTACCTGGATGAAATCACTCGGTCTTACCTCACCGTTGTTGATTGCCTGCAGGACACAGGAGTCCGCTATCAACGGGCGAAACGGTTCCATCAGATCCAACGAAAGCGCCGGGCGACCATAACGCGGTTGATGGTAGAAACCGCGATACGGGTCGAAGCCTACGGCCGACAGCGTGACGGTCCAGAGGCGCGTGAGCAATGAATACGCGTAGGACAGCAATGCGTTGACGGGATCGGTCGGTGGACGGCGGTTGCGCCTTGTGAAGTCGAAAGCCAAGGTTTCGTTGTCCGCCGGGCGCAGCAGGTGCCCGAATGCACCGAAGTAGCGCGAGGCGGCCGCACCTTCCACCCCCAGTAGTTCGTCGATGGCATGGCACCTGACGGTGCGCCTGACATCACGCTGTAGATCGGCGATCAGTGCGGTGTTGTCCTGGTCCGACTTCCAGTTGCGACGCAACAGGGTGCGGCTGTTACGAATCTTGGCCTCGACGAGCCCTTTGGCCAGGTGCAGGCAGGTCTGATCGTCGAAGCTGGCGCTGTACTGGGCGGTACGTAGTTCGACGTTCTTGTGCCCAGTACCAATTGTATGACCCATGAACCAACCGCCAAAGCTTTGCCAGGTGACCGGAATGCCTCGCTTCATCAGCTCGTGCAGCGTTGGTGTCGTGACGTACACATTGCCTGAGAGCGCAAGCTGCGAGACGTGGATCAGACGCGCGGTAGTGACTTTCTTGTCATCAACGTGGATTTCAATCGTTTCGCCTTTTTTCGACACCTTTGCATGGTGGGCCTGTACATAAACCGGTAACGCTTCGTCGTGCGCCACAAATAAAGGGCGTGGGGCCAAATCGGCGCCCTTGAAGAAGTTGATCTCGTCCGGCAGGCAGATAGCGTTCAGCGAACAGCGCGGACACTTCGGACTGTCGAGCAGCGGCGGCGGCAACTGTCCGCCAACCGCAACCAGACGCAAGCCGTTGATCGCGTTCTCCGTGAGCTGGATCAGTTCATCCTCAAAGGGCACCCGGACGCGCTCGCGGCTAGCCGCAAAATAAAGAATGCCTTCATCACATTGATAACCGTGGTCTCGCAGAATCAGTCCCTGGGCACATACCTGGACGCGCTCCGGGTCATAGGCGCCATGCGCCACGTGCGGGCGCTTGCCGCGCTTGTAGTCGACCGGGGTGACTGTGTCGCCCTCGCCTTCCACCAGATCCAGTTTGGCGATCAGACCCAGGCGGTTCGACGACAAGGTGATCGACCGCGCATGTATGGTCTCGTCGCTTCCTGAATCACGTGACGGCAGATCGCCCCGCGGCTGGTCGACGCGGCGATGGGCATGGCGGCCTTCAACAGTATCGCCGGATTCATCCCATTCCCCCTGCACCCACTCGAGGTAGGCTAGACGGGGGCAGTACATGTACTCGTTGACCATACGCACAGGTAGCAGCGGCAGGTCGCCCGAGAATTCGGGAAATGGGAGGGGAAGTTCCTGTTGCCGGCCGGGATTGTCCATGGATTTCGATCCAGGTGCGCCCGCTCAACCCATGGCGACCATGCGCATGTACTCGCGCGCGACTTCACGCATCCGTTCAAGCAGCTTCGTATCCACGGATAGAGTCAGGTTCATTTGACTCGCCACTTGTTCAATGAACACATGCTCAGTCTAGTTCATTTGCTCGACCTTTCCGCTGGACGGAACAGGCCTAGGCCGAAGTGACAGGCGAACTTCAATGCGATAGGTCGTTCTCCAGTATGAAATACACTCTGGACAAGAAACGCGGGGTATTCGCAACGGCCGCCCACCGGCTCTGGCAGTAATATGGTGGATACAGGTACAAGGAGACCGATAGAGCATGGCGTCATGCAGGGCGAGAGGGTGTGAAATTTTTGTAATACTTGTTTGGCGCAATGCGTTCGCTCCGATATACTTCAGCGACTCCTCTCGTCCCCAAGCTCCTCCGATCAGGCGTCTCGGCTGCAAGTTCGGGTATCGTCAACAATGAACGCATCATGTCTGGAGAAAGCGGTATTTCCCATATGGGCCATGTAAAGAATTCTCTGCGTTTCCCCTTTCTGGAAAAGCCTGTTGTTGCGACACCCTGTGAGCTTGGTTGCACGGGTAGTAAACCCAGACCTTCCAATGCAAGCGCATTGGCGCCCTGAACAGCACGCAAACCGAACCTCTTGTTCGACTGCGGACTAGGGTCGTACCAACGCAGGGCGTAGCGTTGGTCTTCTACGGGATCCCAACGTAAGTTAAACCCCTCGTCTTCATACTGCCACTCCGAAAATAGCGTGGTGCGAACATGATCACGCGTAAGAGCCTTCCGAATAGCCAGGCCGTATGCCGGCAAACCTTGACCGGCAGAGTCACCCCTGCGAACCATGCGAAACGCCGTATCCACAAACATGCCTTTTTTATCTGCTTGTGCGTCGGTGCCGAATCCCGCCAATATGTCTGCCATCCGGCGACTTTCTGTGCCAGCGTCATATCGACATTGTTGCATTGCCGCCCTTAAATCATCACGCGCGAACGGCAGTTTCTTGTCTATCTCGAAGGGGCCGGGCGAGGTAGACAACATAGCGTCGTATAATCTGTCGAGAAAGGCTTCTTCATCCCCATCAAAGCCGTGCAATCGAGGGCGCCATCCACCCTCGGCCCGTGTCCACGAAATTTGCACGTCGGGACAACAAAAACATCGGCTGATCAAGCCAACACCCAGCAATGCCAGGAAAGCCAGGGGGTTGCCGCCATCCAGACCGGTGAGCACCAGCGGTTCACTCATAGATCGTCCCCCTGCCTTCCTTCCCAGGCACTCCTGCGATGATCCGCCAGCCGCATCAAGGCCTCCAGCCAAGCCAAACCCCACCAACCGTAGCGGCGCGTGAGCCGCCAGTAGCGTTCCGCCGGGCCAGCGTCAAAACGTTCTAGGCCGGTGGCACTCGATGCGGAGTAGCGCTTACCCCCGATCTCCACACTGACTTGCACCGGCGTCGGATCTTCCACCACCGGTGCGAAGGGCCTGCAGTGGCCATGATGACTTTCGACCAGGTGAAGGAGCAGATCGCGCAGCGTCGCGTCTTCCGGCAGATCCTCGGGCGTGGATTCCAACAGGCGTACCGAGAGAAGCTCATGACGTCCGCCTTTAGGATAGCCGGCCCTCTCCCGGGCCTTGCGGTTCTCCGCCCTGCTTTGCGCCATATCGGGGGATTTCGCCAGCAGAGGGCCACGCGCCCAGGGGTTGCCCCCCCTGAGCCAGGCCTGGAAGCGTGGCTCGGCCTTGCCCAGATCGTGGCAACGTCCCGCGGCTTTCACAACCGCCGCCAGATCGGCCGGTAAGTCACTCAGGCGCGCGTGCCGCCCGGCGTACTCGGCCACGCCGTCGAGATGTACCGGGAGGAGGGAACGAAAGCTGCCGGAGGAGGCCGCGTCGTCCTCGTCACTAAATGGTGCACGTTCCTGCCCCGCATTCCTAAAGGCCCCACCCGAGAGTATCAGGCCGCCAGCGGGATGGGGAATGGTGCGGCGATAGAGTTTCTTGTCCGCGGCCAGATGGGCGGCTATGGCCTGAAGCCAGCTCCAGCCGGCATCTTCCAGGCTGTCAGTCCAATCGGCCAGGGCCTCCCGAAGTTCTTCGGCCAGAGACTCTGGATCGTCCTCCAGACGCGCCGTATCCTGTTCCACCAGCTCGATCAGACGATCCCGGGCCGTGCCCTCCGGCCATTGCCTCAGGACCTTGGGATGCAACCGCAGCTGGGCCTTGCCACGCATGCGCGCGTGGGCGCGGTCGCCCCAGTCGGGCAGCGGGTGGGCGCCCAGGGTGGCGAGCGTGTTCCATCCACCCAGTTTGGCGGGGACGACAAGCAGGTCTCCAGGCCGCAGCTCGGCGGCGTCTTGCAGAACTGAGCTCTTCTCCCGGCCGCGCCAGCGGATCACGCGTCGGGTGGTGCTTTGAGCAGGCTCGTAGGTTTCGCCCTCCGCCGTGGTGCCCTCCACGTCGGCGCCGGACTCGCCCCGTTCACCGGCAAGCCATCGGCGCATCTGGCCGAAGGGGACGGACAGGCATTCCGGGGAGCTGGGTGGGCATATCGTCAGGGTTTCGAGATCGGTCTCATCGTCGTCGCCGAGGTCGGTGCGCCAGCACACCTGTACGTCCGCCGGGCTGCTCCTGGGGCCATGCAGGAACAAAGCAACGTCAGGCGATGGCCAGGGCTCGGGCGCGGTCTGGGCCAGTGCGTCCACGTGGGCAGGAAGCAGCACGGGGGCATGTTGTTGGGGGGCATTGAGGCGGGCGAGTTCCTCACCCACGGGTAGCCGTGGAGCAAGCCGGGCGATGCCAAAGTTAACTACGCCCGCACCCGCCTCTTTTTCGAGCCAGTTCCAGGTGTTCGTCAGGGCGGCGCCATAAACGGGGTCGTCCTCGGCATCCTTTGCCTGGTCGGCGCGCACGACGATGGTGGCTTGGGCGGAAATGTCGCGGCCGAGGCGGTTGAGCCGCCCGAAGCGCTGACGCAGGGCGTCGAGACTGGCGCATTCCGTGACCAGCAGGTCGAAGTCCAGGTTGGCGCCCACTTCCAGGGTCTGAGTCGCGACGACGAAGCGTGCCCGCTCCAGCCGGCGACCTTCGGCCTTGTCCACCGACATTTCGGCCAACGGACCATCGATAATTTCTTCCTTGTCCAAAGGACGCATGCGACCGGTAAGGAGGTGAGCATCGGCACCTTTGTGCGTGAGGGATCCGTGGACTTTTCGGGCAGTATCGACCCGGTTACAGAAGATCACCACCGCCGGGGCAAAGCCCTCGTGCTTCCGTGTCGTGACCAGACTCTCCGCTTCCTTTAGCAGCTTCTTGGCCAGTTCCTCACGGATTTTACCTGGATCCTTGCCCTTGGCCTTGTCGGCGATGCGCAGCGAGGCTGGTTTTTCGGCGAGTTGTCGGCGACCGAGCGGGTGATTCGGGTCATCCCCTTCGGGAGACTCGTCCCGAAACACATCGGCCACCGCCGGTGGTGTGGCACTCATCACCGTGACCTTGAACGGCGGCAAGGGCATATCCTCTTCTTGTGTCCATTCGCGGTAACGCCCCACGGCTTGCAGGGTCTCGAGGAAGGGCTGGGCACAGTGGGCCTCGTCGAGCAGGATCAGGCTGTCGTTGCCGGTAAGGCCGGCATGCACCGACCTCATGCCTTGCCCTGGGCCATAGCCCCGGAACAGCAGGCGGGAGCCAATCTGATCTACGGTGCCGGCAGCGATCATGGGTTGCACCGGCGACCTGACCCATGCCTCGGAACGCAGCGCGCCGCCGCGCAGGTAATGGGCTTCCAGCGGCTTGCCGCTATCGGCGAGCTGACGCAGGCGATCGGCGACGATCTTGACAACGCCACCCGTGGCTTTGGCCAGGTGTGTCGCAAGGAGACAGGCGCGCTCAAAGGCCTCGTCCACGATGATCCGCCGATCCACAACGAGAAAGATCCTGCGGGGCGCAGTCAAAGGCTGGCCACCATCCAGGCGCCCAGCCTGCGCCGCCAGGGCGAATACCGCGATGTCCATACAGGCGGTCTTGCCCGCTGCCGTGGGTAGGGCGATTGCCTCGGGCCAACCGACTCTCCCTTCACGGCCTTGCTCTCGTTCGGCCAGTACCCGATCGGCCAATGCCTTCTGCCAGGTAAAGGGCTCCTTCTTCCACACCTCCCGGAAGAAATCAGAGAAGGCTTCAGCGTTTAGCTCAATCACGGTCGCCTCCGCCTTGTGTCAGGGGCCGGCACAGGCCATAACCGCGGAAGCGACCGGCACCCAGTAGTACCGGCCCTTGCACCGGCTCGCCGAAGACGAGCACGGCATGGACGTGATGCATCCGGCCGCCATCGCGCTTGCGGGCCATCCAGGGGAACTCATTGCTCCTTGATACCCCTTCCACCAGCGATACCAGATGCAGCAACACCTCCAGCGGGCGCGGCAGACCAATCCGCTCACAGGAGTCCTTCACGGTTTCAGTGGCGCGTTCCCACTTGTTCGGTCCGTCGAAATGACGGTCCAGCACCACCGGTGTGACGCTGGCCCAGTGCCGGGCCGGGCCAGTCCAGGTCTCCAGGCGCAGGTTGAAGGGCGGGCGCTCCCGCGTCTCCAGTTCGGCGCGGCATTCCAGCCACTGGCCGTTGAACAGCTTCAAGGCGCGCGGCAGTCCGTTGTCATCGCGCAGCCAGGGTTCCAGCACCAGTGCGGCCTCGGCGGGGTCGAGTTCTCGCGGCAAAGCCAGGGCCAAACCCATCAATCTTCCATCGGCGTGTTCACTCCCGACAAAAGGCAGAGGGACGAAGGCGACATGGGGACGGCGACTGACCCGCCCTTCGGAATCGTGGCCGCTGACCCATTCCGGGACCGGGTCAGGACAGGCGGCGAGCAGTGCGCCGCGCAAGGCCCCGGTCAGTTTGAGGGTGGCGGGTAGCGTAAGGCGCTCCCCGAACAGGGCAAGCACCACCAGACGAGGATCGAAGAGACCGCCGGGAGGCATGGGGTCGGTGGTTCCCGCGGGTGGTGCATAACCCTGCCAGAGCCCGGGTTCCGGGAGAAAGCTGGCAGGAGGACCCTGGGGGAATTGTGCCGCCAGTTGCGATTTCAGTTGCGCTATGAACCGCTTCTGTTCGCGAGGACTGCGCGCGCAACTCGCGCCACTTCCTGCTCGCTTTGCCGCAGCAATTCGATTTCGGATTTCGTCAACATCCGGGGAGCGGGCGAGATACCGAGCCTCCGATTGAGTAAGGCAATCGAAGGTGTGTCCAAAGTGCTCGCGCCACCATTTTTCGAGGTCTTTGCCGTGTCCTTTTCGCAGTTCATCGAGTTGCTCCTTGTCGAGCGATAGTTTAGCTGAATAGGGCTTTCCAGTCAGGCAGACCACACCCGCTACCCTGGCGCCCTCCTTCAGAATTCGGCCACGGAGATTGGCCAGTGTCCCCCCTTGTCCGACAAAGTCATCGACCATCAAATAGACGCAGCCTGCGTCTACTTTCCCGTCGAAGCTGGCCTGTCGCGCTAGGCGGCCGTACCCGTCGGCCCCGGTGTGCGACACAACGTTGGTCTGCACGATGCCGGGCCTGTAGGGATGGCCCAGACGTTCGCTGAGCAACTCGGCAAGCGCAGCGGGGATGGCATTGACACCCTGTCTCTCGTAAGCATGCGCACTGACAAAAACGAGTTCAGCGTCGGGGCGGACGGCCCGAATCAGTTGCCGCACCCGTTCGCTTCTGTCATCGACCACCAGATCTTGCACCAGATTTGTCGCCGAGATTGCATCCCCGGCCTTTGCTGCGCTGTACTCGGGGTGTTGCTTGGTGGCCGATTCGCTGGCCAACAAAACCGCGTCCGGGAACTCGTCCCAGGGAGACCGTGGCGGGAAGACCATGGACTTGAGTTCGTCCTTGGCCTGGACGACTTGCGCCTGCAGGTCGTGGTAGGTGTTCCATGCCTTCCGGTTCAATCTTTGTTCCAGGTATTCCAGTCGTTGTGGACCGAAGATCCGCAACCGGTGCGGCGCCATGCCAAAAACCGGTATCAGGGTGGGTTTTGGCGGGTCATTCTCCAGCCACATCTGAACGAGGGAGGCGGAATGGCCGATGGCGCCCACTTTCCGGCAGACGGCCTCTAGGGGCTCCCGGAGGGGTTCCGGGATGTCCTCGTCCCATATTAGGTGGACGTCGGGATCGAAGGGTATTGCGACGGGGAAGGCGCGGGGTCTTCTCGGCCTTCCTATTTGCAGGGTACTGCTGGGCATGGCCAGCTTGCCTTTTTTTTCGTCCTCAAATGGTGTGGATGTGTCATTCACCGGGACGTAGTGCGTCACCACCTCGCGTGGGATGCATCCAGATGCGGAGAGACGGGGGGCAGACAACCCCTCCAGCCAGCGCAGCGCCTCCCCCTCCGACGCCGCCTGACCGGTCTCGAACCATGCGGCGGCCAGCGCCATGTACACCCGGTCCGGGTGCGGCGGCCACTCCGCCTGTTGCTTCTTCGCCCCGTCCGCCGCCGCCATCGCCCACCCCATCAGGTAGCGAATGCCAAGGCTGAACATCACTCGCTTCCTTCAGCCCGGTGCATGGCCAGTTCCTGGCTCTTTGCGACGAGTTGAGTCAGATCATCCGAGGGGGTAAGGGAAATTTCCCCTTCCCACGGCAGGCTGGCTGACCGGGCCTCAACCAAAGCAGCATTGAACAATGCGACCCCCTCGTCACCTGTCAGGGTGAAGGTCTTGTGCTCCGCCTCACCCGGATTTTCCAGCAACTCCCATGCAAAAGCCTGGGTGGGGAACAATTGGCAGCGCGATCGGAGATCAGCCCCCTCTTCCCTTGCCAGTACGGCGCCTAGGATCCCCAAGGCGGCAAGCACGGTACGGGCGGCCTTATCCACTTCCGGGCTGGAGTCCGACCCACCATTCATTGGGAACCGCAGGCGGCGCAGGGTGGAAAGGGAGAGGACAGTGGTCTGCTTGGCGAGGGAGAGGGTGAAGCCACCGACAGTGATGCTTGGGGTGACATTCCCGTGATTGGCATTGGACGGCTTGCCGTCCTTGCCAAGCTTTTTGGGCTGATTCTTGGCTTTGGCGGCCAAATTGACATCCTGTGTCCAATCCGGCCCGTCCTCTCCCATTTCGGCCCGCACATACACCGGGCCGGCACCCAGCATGATTTGGGCAGGGTCAATGCGGCTCCCCGTCTTCACCCCATCTTGAGCGTGATACCCGACCATCTCCGACACCAGCACCCTTTGGAATTTCGCTCCCAAGCCCCCACGCGGCCCGGTGGAATCCCACAAACCGAACACCAGGGCGGTGGGGTTGAGGCCGAACAAGCCGGTGGCGTTCCTCACGTCGGCAGTATCCAGGACCTTGCCTTTGTCAGACTTGCGAAAGATCACCCCGTCCAGCAGACTGTCGCGCAGGATGGCATCTGCCACACGGTGCGGGGCCTCCAGGCTGGTGACGGCGAACTTCTTCTGTAGCCGGTCATCGTCAAAGCGCGCAGTGACCAGCGGAAGTTCGATCCGTCCGGAACGACAGGCCTCCAGGAGTGCCGTTTCCATCCGATTGGCTTGGGATTGCACCGAATCCAGCAGCACGCAATCCACAACCTCGCCGTCTTCCAACACGCGCTTCTCCGTCGCGTACTTACCACCCTCGTAGGTTGGCGGAAACACCTTGTCGCCTACCCCGCCGACTGGTTGGTATTCGGTGACACAACGAAACGCGGCGGCATGGCCGGCAATCGCCTTCTGTAGTGACTCCAGGGTCAGGGGTTGATGCATGCTCTCACTCCTTTGTGTTGATTGGATTTGTGTGGAATTTGGCCGCGTGCCGGCGCGCGGCCTCGTCAATCGCTTGATCGACTGTTCGGCTGTAAGAACCCGACATCGGGCATGAGAGCGAAATACGGTTTTGTGCCCGATCTTTTCGACCACGGTAGACCAGAGTGCACTGATCGGGATGCAACACAGACAGCGCGACCAGATTGGCGTGGCGGACGACCCCCGAAAGTGGCATCTATTTTGTGGATGGCGTGGTTAGACGCGCCAACTCGCGTTCCAGCACCTCGTGATCGACCGGCTCGCCCTCGAAGGCCATGCTGCGGGCGACCTTCCGGGGGATATTGCTGAGGCGAATCCGGCGTTGCTGCTCGGGGTCGAGCTGCCGCCAGCGTTGAATGTTGGATTTCCAGTCCATGGTCTGCATTCTGATCGACGATGTCGGGGTAGACAAGCCTTCCGCCGGCCGCGACACACCCAACGGTGATGTGCAGACGCGCATGCACGCAGGAACGACATGCCTGTCGGCTCGGAGAAGTTGGGTCACCTGAACACCCCCCAATCCGCCAGCCGCGTTTGAACAACCAGGCCAAAGTGACCGCCGCCGTCTTACCCAGGCCCGTGGGGATGTCCAGCAGATCGGGCCAAGCCTCGGTCGCGAGCCGTTGCTGGTAGGGATATGGCGCCACTGCACAATCGACGCCGAACGCGGATCTGAAAAGCGACTCGTACTCCATGTCATCGGCCCCTCATTGTCTGCTCCTGGGAAATGTAACCGCAATTCCGGGGAAGAATCACCTCGTCCCGGCGCGCCGACCTCCCCGCTACCGCCGGTGGTCCGGCGGCGCGTCCAACCCCTTGATGGACGCCTTCCCCGGGACCCGGGTCGGAGGCGCCGGTCCATATCAACACACCCACCGGCTCAATTCGTGAGTCCGCGACGCCTATTTCCCGTAGCGCGCCAATGCCGATTCAAGACTCATCCGCATCGACTTGCGCAGTGCGGCGGTTCGGATCACATCGGTATCGCCACCACGTGGAGGGAATGCCGATGGCGCAGAGTGCCATCAGGCCATTCTCAACGAGCGCCGCCGTCCAATATTCTACGCACTGCCTCAGCAATCTCCCTCTCGCTTTGTCGTAGCAATTCGATTTCGTAATTCGTCAACATCCGTGGAAGGGGCGACATACCGAGTCTTTGATTGAGCAACGCGGTCGAAGGCGTGACCGAGGTGGTTCCACATGCGCTTTTCGAGGGATCTGCCGTATTGTAATCGAGGTTCATCGAGTAGCTCCTGAGATTGAGCAGATTCGGGAAGAACGATATGCGCATCAGTCGATGTTCACGACAAACCACCCTCCCATTCCGGTATCTGTCCGCATAGATCGACGAATACAATTCAGCCCATGAAGCCTTTCACCGGTGCTTGCTCCGGCGTGTTCATGAATTGCGATCACGCTGAGTCTACTTCATCGCTGCGGCTCATATTCTGGCGCCTCCGGCCACTCTATGACAGCCTTCCCTGGGCAGTCCGAAGCCGAAGGCGCGGTTCATATCAACACACCCGCGGGGTCAATTCTTGAGCCCGCGCCGCTTACTTTTCGTAACGCGCCAGGGCCGCTTCGAGACGTGCCCGCACCTCGTTGCGTAATGCGGCGGGGCGGGCCACTTTGGCATCTCCACTGTGTTTCAGGATCTCGCGAATCAGTTCGCGCGGGTCGCCGTAGGGAACGGCAAGGGTACAACTACCGTCCGGGTGTACGACAAGCTCTTGTCTTGGATGCCATTGTTCGTCCGCGACCCATTTGGCGGCTTCGGCGGTGAAACGGATCTCGGCGGTATGCTTTGCCTTGCCGGTGAAGATGCCGTATGCATCGCCGAAGTATTGATCGAGTCGCTTTTCGCTGATCTGCCGGGCGGGTTTGTCGTCGATATAGACAGGGTGAACGCGATCGATGGAAAAACTGCGCAGGGCGCGTCGCAGGTGGCACCAGGCGTCGAGGTACCAGTTGTCCCTG